>NZ_CP194337.1:2157671-2465910 GCF_051903265.1 Curtobacterium sp. SP.BCo | reverse complement strand
TTCGCGAACCGCACGAGCGTGCTCGAGGCGTTCCGGACGTCGGTCACCCACGACGTGTCCGAGTACGCCGACGCCATCGAGGTCCCGGTGCTCATGATCGCCGCCGAGCACGACGACATCACGGCCGTGCCCGAGCAGCGCGCCCTGGCCGCCCGTCTGCGCGACGCCGAACTGGTGGTGGTCCCGGGGGTGGGGCACCTCGTGCACTACGAGACGCCGGACGTCGCAGCGGCCGCGGTGCTGCGGCGGATGGCGGACGCGCCGAAGCGCGCGAAGAAGCCGCGCGCCAAGGCGAGCGGTGGAAAGGCGACCGCCGGCAAGGCGAGCACCGAGAAGGCGACCGGCGTCGCGAAGGCGGGTCGCGCCTCCAGTCCGGGGACGACGTCGCCCGCGCCCGACGCGAGCGAGACCACCGACCGCACCGACGGAGCCGACGCGTGAGCCGCCTCCGCGTCGGCATCGACTGCCGCTACGTCCGCATCGGACGCCACGACGGCATCAGCCGGTTCACGGCGGGCGTCGTCGCCCACCTGCCCGACCGGCACGACTTCGTGCTGCTCGTCAACGACGAACGGCAGTTGGAGTCCCTGCCGGCCGGGATGCCGTGGGAGCTCCTGCCCGACCCGACCGACGCGGGTGAGCCGTTCGTCGCCCGTCGGGTGAACCGGCTCGGCCTCGACGCCGTGTTCTCGCCCATGCAGACGATGGGGTCACGCGGGCGCGACTACGCCCTCGTCCTGACGCTGCACGACCTCATCTACTACCGGAACCGGACGCCGCCGCGGGAGTTCTCGTGGCCGATCCGGCTCGGGTGGCGGGTGTTCCACCTCAGCTGGGCGCCGCAGCGGTTCCTGCTGAACGGCGCGGACGGCGTCGTCACCGTGTCGGAGACCACCGCGGGGCTCATCGCCGACCACCGGCTCACCAAGCGGCCGGTGACCGTCGCGTACAACGCCGCCGACCCCGCGGAGCCCCGACCTGCGGACGGGACGCGTGCGAAGACCCTGGTCTACATGGGGTCGTTCATGCCGTACAAGAACGTCGAGACGCTCGCGGCCGCGCTGCCGCTGCTCGGCGCCGACTGGGTGCTGCACTGCATGTCCCGCGTGTCAGCTGCCGTCCGGGCGCGGCTCGAACGCCTGGCCCCGGCCGGCGCGATCGTCTTCCACGACGGTGCCTCGGACGAGGAGTACCGGTCCGTCCTGCGGTCGGCGACGGCACTGGCCACCGCGTCGTACGACGAGGGCTTCGGCATCCCGCTGGTGGAGGCGATGGGGGTCGGCACGCCCGTCGTCGTCAGCGACATCCCGATCTTCCGCGAGATCGGCGGCGACGCCGCGGAGTACTTCGACCCGTCGTCGCCGTCCGCGGTCGCCGCTGCGGTGCGCCGCCTGGAGGCACGGTGGGACGCCGCCTCGCGGGACTCGGTCGTGCAGGCGGCCCGGTTCCGGTGGGCCGACTCGGCCGAGCAGGTCGTGCGGGCGGTCGAGCAGGCGGTCGCGCGGCGCGGCGCGCGCTGACGCGGGGCGCGGCGCGTGCGCCGAGGCTCGGCTGGGCGGACACGACTCGGGTGTGCGGGCACGGAAAGTGTCCGTGTGGCCGAGTCTCGCGGCCGTGGCCGGCCGGGCCGTGGCCGCGCCAGCGTCAGGGCGTCGGACGACCGGACCGCACGGTCGCGCCCGGGAACTCCGCGCGGGTCGCCTGCTTCGCCTTGTCCACGATGGCCACCAGGACGTCACCGGTGCCCGGCGTCTCCACCGTGACGACGAGGTCCGCCGGCTCGTCCGAACGGTCGCCGTCACCCCAGTCGCAGCGGACGCCCGTGACCCCGCCGATCGCGTCGAGCGTCCCGGCCAGCCGGAGCCGCTTCTCGGTGATCGCCCGGTCGGCCGACACGCCGACCTCGAGGGAGCCGAGGTCGGCGATCGCGAAGACGCGCACCCCGTTGCCGCTCGCCTCGTCGGCCGCGGCGCTGAGGGCGTCGACGACCCGGACGCGTTCGCCGTCGGACAGTGTCGGGGAGACCGCGATCGTGGACGACACGTCGTAGCTCGCGAACGACGTCTTGTCGGGCTTCCCGCCGGTGACCCGGTCCACGCCGTCGACCTCCTGTGCGGCGGCGTCGAACCGGTCGAGTGCCGCCTGCGGTCGGGGGAACACCCCGCCGACGCCGTTCTGCACGCTCCCGACGATGGTGATCAGCACGACGGCGATCACCCCGACGGTCAGGACGACCCCCAGCCCGACCAGCGCACTCCGCCGGACGCGCTGCCGCGTCGTGCGCACCGGGACCGATGCCGTGTCGGGGCCGAACGCGATGTCGAGGTCGTCCTCGGCGGGCCGGGCGAACCCGTCGGTGGGTCGGTCGGACATGTCAGCCCCCTCACACGCACGCTGGGGTCAGCGAGTGCCTCGGAGCCTAGTACGAGGCCCGCTCAGCTGCGGCGTTCGAGCGGGTTCTGGTAGTCGAAGGCATACCGGCCCGGACCGTCCGAGACGTCCTCGAGCGGGTCGTCGAACCGGACGAGCTCGGCGTGGAACCGCTCCGGGTCCCACCGGAACGAGTGCACGGAACCGTTCCGGATCGGCGTGTGCACACGGTCGGCGGTGCCCGGGGCCGCCGCGTTCACGACGCTCCGGATCACGGCGCCGTGGGTGGCGACGACCACGCTGCCCCCGTCGTAGCGCACGGCGATCTCCCCGAGGGTCTCCGTGACCCGGGCGAGCAGGGCGGCACGGGACTCACGGCCGGGGATGTCGTCGTGCGGGTAGCGCGCCAGGACCTCGTCGTTGGTGAGCCCCTCGGCCTCGCCGTAGGCGCGTTCCGCGAGCCCCGGGTAGGTGGCCGGTCGGTCGAGCCCGAGGTGCGCGGCGATCACGGAGCCGGTCTCGAGGGCGCGGGAGAGCGGCGACGCCACGACGGCGTCGAAGGTACGACGCTCGAGCAGGGCCGCCGTCGCCGCTGCCTGCCGTCGGCCGGTGTCGTTGAGCGGGATGTCGGTGGAGCCCTGGATGCGCCGCTCGGCGTTCCAGTCGGTCTCGCCGTGCCGGACCAGGTACAGGAGCGTCGTCACCGCTCGATCATCGCAGACGGGTCGAGCCGGGCGGCCAGGGCCTCGAGCGTCTCCGTCGTGCCGGCGTCGAGCTTCACCGCGGCTCGGCGGTCGCTGCGGGTGGCCCCACGGTTGACGATCACGACGGGCAGCTTCCGGCGTGCGGCGTGGTCGACGAGCCGGACGCCGGAGTTCACGGTGAGCGACGACCCGACGACGAGGAGCGCCTCGGCCTCGGCGACGATCGACACGGCCTCGCGGAACTTCTCGGCCGGCACGAACTCCCCGAAGAACACCACGTCGGGCTTCAGCACGCCACCGCACACCGAGCAGTCCGGCACCCGGAAGCGCTCGACGTCGGTGATCTCGACGTCGCCGTCCGGCTGCAGCTGCACCGATCCGGGTTCGTCGATCCACGGGTTCTCGCGGTCGAGCACGGTGGCGAGGTCGGCGCGGGAGAACACCTGCCCGCACGTCAGGCAGACGGCGCGGTCCATCGAGCCGTGGATCTCGACGACACGGCGGGAACCCGAGCGGAGGTGCAGACCGTCGACGTTCTGCGTGATCACGCCCGTGACGATGCCGTCGCGTTCGAGTGCGGACAGCGCGCGGTGTCCGGCGTTCGGCCGGGCGGCGGCGAAGGTGCGCCACCCGAGGTGCGAGCCGGCCCAGTACCGCTGTCGCTTGGCGGGGTCGGCGCGGAACTCCTGGAACGTCATCGGCTTGCGGACGACGCGGCCGGCGCCCCGGTAGTCCGGGATGCCGGAGTCGGTGCTGAGCCCGGCGCCGGACAGCACGGCGACGCGCTTGCCGGCGAGCAGCTCGACGGCACGGTCGAGGTCGTCCGCGCCGGAGGCCGCCGGGTCGGTCGGTTCGCGCGTCGCCGCAGCGTCGTCGTTCAACACCCTGTTCACGGTACCCTCAACAGCCGACCGCTCCGGTCACTTCCCACGCATCCCGAGGGGCGCGAGCACCGCGCCGCACCACACCGAAACGAGCCCCGTGCACGCCGTCCGCATCGACTCCCTCGACGACTCCCGCCTCGACGACTTCGCCCGGCTGACCGACGTCGCGCTGCGCCGGGTCTCCGAACCCGAGGGCGGCCTGTACATCGCCGAGTCGAACACCGTCATCGAGCGGGCGGTCCGCGCCGGGCACGTCCCGCGGAGCATCCTCGTGCAGGAGAAGTGGCTCGACAGCGTCCTGCCCCTCGTGGCGGAGCACGACGGCCCCGTGTTCGTCGGCCCGGACGCCCTGCTCGAGGAGCTCACGGGCTTCCGGATGCACCGCGGCGCCCTCGCCGCGATGCAGCGTCCGGACCTGCCCGGTGTCGCCGAGGTGGTGCGGGACGCGAAGCTCGTCGTCGTCCTCGAGGACATCGTCGACCACACGAACGTCGGTGCCGTGTTCCGCAGCGTCGCCGGCCTCGGCGCGGACGCCGTGCTCGTCAGCCCGCGCTGCGCCGACCCGCTCTACCGGCGGAGCGTCCGGGTCAGCATGGGCACGGTCCTGCAGGTGCCGTGGACCCGGATCGGAGAGTGGCCCGCCGCCGGCGAGGACCTCCGTGCACAGGGCTTCCACCTCGCCGCGATGGCGCTCACGGACCGGTCGGTCGACCTCGACGCCTTCGTCGCCGACGTGCCCCAGAAGGTCGCCCTCGTGATGGGCACGGAGGGCCAGGGCCTCACCGACGCCGCCGTCGCCGCCGCGGACACGACGGTCCGCATCCCGATGTCGCACGGCGTCGACTCCCTCAACGTGGCCGCGGCGAGCGCCGTGGGCCTGTGGGCGGTCGCGCACGCGCAACGCGCGCGTTAGTCGACCGGGTCGGACGGGAGGCGCGGGTCGGCACCGTCGCGCAGCACCCGTTCCGCGGTGCGCACGAGGGCACGGTCCGATCCCGGGGCCCCGACGGCGCACACGCCGACGGGTGCGTCGGCGACCCGGAGGCCCGGTGCACTGACCGCGGGGAGCCCGCCGACGCTCGCCAGGCTGGTCATCGCCGTGGTCGCCGTCCGGACCCGTTCGAGCTCGGCGGTGTCGGCGGTCAGCGCCGGCGCCGGTCCGGGCGCGGTCGGGAAGAGGAGCACGCGTCCGACGACCGCTGCCCGGATCCCGCCCCGGACGTCGGCGAGTCGGGCGACCGCGTCGGCGACCTGCTCGGGCGGGTTCGCGGCGGCTGCGGCGAACCGGTCGCCGACGACGGTGCTGAGCGCTCCCGGGTGCGCGGCGATCCAGGGGCCGTGCGCGGCGGTTGCCTCGGCGGCCTGCACGAGGCGCATCGTCTCGCGGAGGTCGTCGAGCGGTGGGATCCCGAGGTCGGCGAGCGTCACCACCGGGACGTCGGCGCCGACGAGCGCACGGAAGGCGTCCTGCGTCGCGGGGTCGGCTGCGGCGAGCAGCTCCGCCACGACGGCCGGTGCGGCGGTGTCCGGGTCGTCGAGCGCGTCGGAGGGGAGCGACGCCTCGAGCGCCCGCACGAGCAGGCCGGGGTCGCGCGTCAGCCACCCGACGGTGTCGAACGACGGCGCGAGGGGGAGCAGCCCGTCGCGGGGGACGGCGTCGTGGGTCGTGCGGAGTCCCCAGAGCCCCTGGTACGAGGCGGGGATCCGGACCGAACCCGCGGTGTCCGTGCCGAGCCCGATGTCGGCCGTCCCGAGACCGACGGCCGATGCGGATCCGCTGGACGAGCCTCCCGGCAGTGCGGTGGCGACCGCCCCGTTGGGCGGGGTGCCGTGGTGCTCGTTGCGCCCCGTCAGGTTGTAGGCGAACTCGTCGGTCCGGGCGATGCCGCGGACCGATGCGCCCGCGGCGAGGAGCGCCGCGACGGCGGTGGCCGACGTCGGCTGCGGTTCGGACGCACGCAGGTAGGTGGGGTTGCCGGCGCCCACCGGGTGCCCGGCGACGGCGTAGAGGTCCTTGACGGCGACCGTCGTGCCGTCCAGGGGGCCGCCGCCGGTGGCGGGGACGAGCGGGTCGCCGACGGTGCGCCAGATCGTGGTGTCGAAGGCCCGGGGGCGGCCGGTCACGTGTGCGGCCTCGATGCGCCAGGTCCCCTCGGTGCGTCGCCAGAGCTGGGTCTGCAGGCCGGAGCCGCCCGCGGCGAAGGCCGAGACGGAGACGACGAGGGCGAGGTCGTCGGCGAGTGGCCGCACTTCGACGCGTTCGAGGTGTCGGAGGGCGACGCCGCCGCGGGCTCCGCGGAACGCGCTGATCGCGTCGTGTCCGACGAGGAGCCCGCGGTCGTCGCCGCGCAGGGTGTCGGGGGACCTGACGAAGGCGTCGTCGAGGGCGTCGAGGTCGTTGGTCATCAGGGCGGACTCGTAGGCGTCGAGCGCCTGGAGGAGTCCGTCGGGCGCGGTCGGCGGGGTCGGCTCGGTCATCGTGTGCCCTCGAAGTCGCTCTTGCGGATGCGGGCGTGCGACCCGGTGACGAGGTCGACGACCTGCGACACGTTGAAGTCGGTCGCGGCGCTGAGGTACGCGTACGCCAGGTGCGCTTCCATGCCGTAGCGCGCGCCGAGGATCGCGATGGCGTGCCGCACGCACGCGCGGACCGCTTCGTCGAGGTCGGCGTCGAGCCCGGTCGGGACGAGGAACTCGTGCGTCTCGACGAGCGGCCAGACGAGGTCGCCGAACCGCGCCGCAGCGTCCGCCGACGGTGTGAGGTCGAAGCGGACGGTGGCGCGCAGCGAGGCCTCCATCGCCGTGAGCGCGACCTCGCCGTCGCCCTGCGCGAAGTGCGGGTCACCGACGTAGGCGAGGGCACCGGGGACGAGGACGGGCAGGTGCAGCTGCGCACCGGCCTGCAGCAGGTTCACGTCGATGTTGCCGCCGTGCCGACCCGGCGGGACCGAGTGCAGCCGTTCGCCCGGGGTCGCGACGCCCATGACGCCGAGGAACGGCGCGAGCGGGAAGCGGGCGAAGCGGTCGCGGTCGTCGGTGAGCGGGATGCGGCCCCACGACCCGTCGTCGTCGGTGACCACGTCGGCGAAGACGCTCACGGTGTGTCCGTCGACGGGGTACTCGCCGTGCAGCGCGCCGCGGCCGTGCCGGTTCGACACGACGCCGTACGGCACGCGGGGGAGCGTCTCGACGACGGTCATCGTGAGGACGTCGCCGGGTTCGGCTCCCTCGACGGCGATCGGCCCGGACACGACGTGCGGTCCGTCGGCGGCGGGGTCGCGGTGGCCGGACCGGGCGATCGCGACGGCGTCGTGGAGGACGTGCTCGGGGGCGACGCCGTGGCGGCCGAAGAAGGCCACTGGGTCGCTGCCCTGGTCGGGGAGGATGCCCTCGTGGCTGACCGTGTCGATCGTCACCTCGGCGCCGGACGGCACGGTGATCGCCGGCCGGTCGTCGCCGTTCGGCAGCCGCCCCCAGTGGACGTGCTCCGGGTCGACGGGCAGGTGGTGCGCGGAGCGGATCGGTCCGACCCCGGGCTGCAGGACGGGCTGGGTCACTGGTGGTGATTCCTCTCGCGGTGCGTGCGCTCGACCAGGTGGGCGACGTCCGCCAGGTGGTCGGTCATCGCGCGGTGGGCAGCGGTCTCGTCGTGTCGGCGGATCGCGTCGTGGATGCGTTCGTGCCACTCGAAGGACGAGCGGCGACCGGCGCTGGTGCCGTGGGACGCCGCACGGACCTCCTCCACCCACCCGCTGCTCGCTTCGCAGAGGGACACGAACAGCGGGTTCCCGGAGGCGCGTGCGACCTGCACGTGGAACGCGACGTCCTGCGCGAGTGACTCGGCGGGGCTGAGACCGGCGTGCGTCGCGGCCAGGATCGACTCGAGCCGCACGAGGTCGGACGCGTCGGCGCGGACCGCGGCGAGCGCGGCGATCTGCGGTTCGACGAGTGCACGGAACTCGGTCACGTGCTCGGTCTCGGTCGGGTCCTGCGACATCCGGTCGAGCACCTCGGCGGCCTGGGCCGACCGGGGCAGGACGACGGTGCCCCGACCCGGGGTCCGGGAGACGAGCCGTCGGCGCTCGAGTTCCTGCAGGGCCTGGCGGATCGTGGTGCGGGACACCGCGAGGTCCTCGGCCAGGGTCCGCTCGGGTGGGAGCTTGTCACCCGGCGCGAGGTCGTCCAGGACCAGGCGCGCGAGGTGCGCGGCGGTGGCTGCGCTCAGGGTCGCTCCTCGTTGCACGTCCACCACGGTAGGGCTCGGCGGTCTGGTCGGCGTGTTGGTCGGACCAATCTTCACGAGGTCGTAACACGAGCGACCGCGCGCCGGGCCGCGGTGGACGCGCAGTGGCGGGCCGGGCCGCGCCGGGCCATCGTGCCCGGTGCGTCCTCGCAGCATCGCGGTACCCGCCCCCGGTACGCTCGGTTCCCGTGTCACGAGTCGTCCGCCGCCCCCGTTCCGCCGTCCGGAGGCCCGTGACGATCTCCGTCATCGCCGTGCTCGTGCTGGCGGTCGGGTACCTCGTGGCCGCGGCGGTCGTGCCGTTCGCCCCGGCGAGCGCCTCGACGACCACCTACTCGGCGCCGACGTCCACCGTGCCGGACCTGCGGTTCCCCGGGTACGGCGCGACGGCGGTGGAGGCCACGGACTTCCCGGAGAGCCTGCGGACGAGCGGGGACACGAAGCCGCGGTCGATCGCGAGCATCTCGAAGGTCGTCACCGCCCTCGTGGTGCTCGACCGCAAGCCGCTCCAGCCGGGCCAGGCCGGTCCGACGATCACGTTCACGCCGGCGATGCAGGCGCTCTACGCGAAGTACCTGGCCGTGAACGGCGAGGTCGCACCGATGCCGGACGGCCTGCGGCTCTCCGAGTACCAGACGCTGCAGGTCATGCTGATGAAGTCGGCGAACAACTACGCTGGCTCGCTCGCGCTCTGGGCGTTCGGCTCGATGGACGCGTACCGGGCGG
Source organism: Curtobacterium sp. SP.BCo (assembly GCF_051903265.1). Taxonomy (GTDB): domain Bacteria; phylum Actinomycetota; class Actinomycetes; order Actinomycetales; family Microbacteriaceae; genus Curtobacterium. The sequence goes on along the minus strand of NZ_CP194337.1, from coordinate 2,456,983 downwards.
CCGCGGACCGGTGGCTCGACGCGCACGGCCTCGACGACACCACGATCGAGGAACCGACCGGCCTCGACGCCGACAACACCTCGACCGCGACCGACCTGGTGCAGCTCGGGCAGCTCGCCCTCGCGAACCCCGTCGTCAAGCAGGTCGTGGGCACCAAGCAGGTGACCGTCCCCGGCGCCGGCGAGATCGAGAACTCGAACAAGCTGCTGGGCCTGGACGGCGTCGAGGGCATCAAGACCGGCACCCTCGACGAGGCCGGCGCCTGCCTGCTGTTCGCCGCCACGTACGAGCGCGGCGGCAAGACCGTCACCGTGATCGGTGCGATGCTCGGCGGCGTCGACCACGACTCCCTCGACGTGGACGTGCAACGGCTGCTGCGGTCCGTCGCGGACAACTTCCAGGTCGTGACGCTCGCCCACGCCGGGCAGACATTCGGGACGTTCTCGACGCCGTGGCAGGACGAGGCGGACGCGGTCTCGCGGTCGGCGTCCGAGGTCCTGGTGTGGGGGAAGACCACGGTGTCGGCGAAGACGCGGCTCGAACGGATCACCCTCGGCACCAAGGGGGAGCGTGTCGGGGTGGTGCGCTTCACGATCTCCGACCACGCCCCGGTCACGGTGCCGCTCGTCCTCGAGCGCCCCATCCAGGACCCGGGCGTCTGGTGGCGATGGACCAACCCGTTCCAGGGCGCGTGACGACCTCCGCCGTCCTCCGCCCCTGGCGCGGTGCCGACGCCGCTGCGCTCCGCGCGGCATCGGCCGACCCGGAGCTCGCCCGGCAGCTCGGCGGCGCCCGGTTCGACGACGACCGGTCCGCCGAGGGCTTCATCGCGACGCGGTACCGGCACGACGAGCACGCCCGGAACTGGGCGGTCGTCGACGCGGGCACCGTGGTCGGCGCCGTCGGCGTGACGGCGATCGAGTACGGCCACGGCACGGCGTGGGTGTCGTACTGGCTGACCGCCGCGGCCCGCGGCCGGGGGCTCGCGACCCGCGCGCTCGTCACCGCGTCCGAGGACGCCTTCGCGCTCGGCCTGCACCGGCTCGAGCTCGGGCACCGGACGAACAACCCCGCCTCGTGCGCCGTCGCCACCCGGGCCGGGTTCCGGGCGGAGGGTGTCGAGCGCGAGAAGCTCCGGTACGGCGACGAACGGTTCGACGTCGAGACGCACGCACGACTCGCCTCGGACCCGACCCCGGACGTCGTCGGGCTCCGGTCCGTAGGCTCGGACGGGTGACGACGACGTTCCCCCGGTCCACCCCGTCCGCCCTCGGCATCGACGCCCGCGGCATCGCGCGCTTCCTCGACGCCCTCGAGTCCACGCCCGACGTCGAGCCGCACAGCATCGTGCTGCTCCGGCACGGGCAGGTCGCCGCCGAGGGGTGGTGGGCGCCGTACGCCGCCGAGCGCGTCCACCTGCTGTACTCGCTCAGCAAGAGCTTCACGGCAGCCGCCGTCGGGATCGCCGTCCGCGAGGGCCTGGTCGACCTCGACGCCACCGCCCTGTCGTACTTCCCCGAGCTCGACGCGGACGTCACCGACGACCGCAGCCGCCGGATCCGCGTCCGACACCTGCTCGCGATGGCGAGCGGCCACCGCGAGGAAGCCCTCGAACGCGCCCGCGCCGCCGACCCGGAGAACCTCGTCCGCGGCTTCCTGCTCACCCCGCCGGACGAGGAACCCGGCACGGTCTTCGCCTACAACCAGCCGTGCACGTACACCCTCGGCGCGATCGTCCGACGGGTCAGCGGTGCCTCGCTCGTGGAGTACCTGCGCCCCCGACTGCTCGACCCGCTCGGCATCGACGACCTCGCCTGGCGGCGCGACGACACCGGTGCGGAGCTCGGCTTCAGCGGGTGCTACGCGCCCACCTCGGCGATCGCGGCGCTCGGCCAGCTGTACCTGGAGCGCGGCGTCCGGGACGGCGAGCGCATCCTCGACGAGGACTGGGTCGACCAGGCCACGCGCACCCAGGTCGAGAACCCGCAGGAGTCGAACCCGGACTGGAGCCAGGGCTACGGCTTCCAGTTCTGGATGGCGCGGCACGGCTTCCGCGGCGACGGCGCGTACGGCCAGTTCTGCGTCGTCCTGCCGGAGCACGACGTCGTCCTCGCCCTGACCGGGCAGAGCCTGGACATGCAGGCCGTGCTCGACGCGGCCTGGCAACACCTCCTGCCCGCCCTCGATGCTGCTGACGTCGACGCGGCCGGGGACACCGGCCTGGAGGCACGACTCGCCTCCCTCGGACTCCCCGCCGTCGCGGGTGGCCGGCTCCCGGACCTCGCCGCCGCCGGCCCCTTCGCTGGCGACGGGATCGACGCGCTCGCGTTCACCCGGGACGGTGACCGGTGGCGCGCGTCGATCGACGTCGACGGGGGCACGCTGTCCGTCCCGGTCGGCGAGGGGGAGTGGGCGATCGACGGCGCCCTCGCCGCGAGTGGTGCCGCAGATCCGGACGGCACCGTCCGCGTCGACGTCCGCTTCGTCGAGACGCCGCACCTGCTGCACCTCCGCGTCGACCCCACCACCGGCACCGCGAGCGCCGCCTGGGCCACCCAGCCCCTGCACGACGGCCCGCTGACGTTGCGACGCCCCGCCGACTGATCCGACGGGGCTAGCGGGTCGTCACGGGTCAGGGCGCCGCAGAACGTTCCGGGAGCGCACGCTCGACGACGCGGTCGTCCTCGAACCGGAGCGCGACGACGATCCGGTCGCGGGTGCGGAACCGCTCGGGGAGGTCGAGGGCGTACGACGTCGGGCCGAGGTCCGCCGTGCAGTCGGGGCCGCCGACGGTGGTCATCCGGACCCGTGGTCCGTCGGCGCCCGCTTCGATCGCGGTCGGGACGGTCGGGCAGCTCGACGAGCCGTACGTGGTGACGAAGAACCGCTGACCCTCGGTCACCCACCCGACTGCGGGGCCGGTGTCCGCCGGGTCCGTGGCGAGCGCTCCCGGTCCGGCACCGTCGTAGCGGTCGCCGATGGGTTCCGGACCGCTGCACCCGGCGACGCCGAGCGTGAGGACCGCTGCCACGAGTGCACCGCGGAGCACGGCGGTGCGGCGGTGGCGGCGGCGGGCGATCACGGGATCAGGGGGTGTCGGACCGGTGCTCGACGACGTCCTGCAGCTCCGGGCGCTTCGGGACGACGCCGTCGCCGGACGACGTGTGCTTGATGCGGCGCACGACCCACGGGACGAGGTACTCCCGCGCCCAGCCGAGGTCCTCGGCGCGTGCCTCCCGCCAGGGACGGGCCTCGAGCGGCTCCGGGTTGAACGGTTCGAGGCCGTGCTCCACCCCGAGCGCGTCCAGGACGGCCGCGGCGACGGTGGCGTGTCCCATCGGGGAGTGGTGCAGCCGGTCCGGAGCCCACATCCGCGGGTCCCGGAGCACCCGGAGCGCCCACATGTTCGCCACCAGGGCACCGTGCTTCAGCGCGATCGCGTGCAGGTTCTCGTTGTAGATCGCCGTCTTGCCGCGCACCATGCCGAGCACCGGGGTCATGCCGACGTCCGGGCCCGTGAACAGCACGACCGTCGCGCCGTCGCTCCGCAGCCGGGACACCATGGCGTCGACCCGCTCCGCCAGCTCGTCCGGGTCGGAGCCCGGCCGGATGATGTCGTTGCCGCCCGCGGACACCGTGACGAGGTCCGGCCGGAGCGCGAGGGCCGGCTCGACCTGCTCGTCGATGATCTGCTGGAGCAGTCGTCCACGGATGGCGAGGTTGGCGTAGGCGAAGTCGTCGGTCTGGTGCGCGAGGACCTCGGCCACCCGGTCCGCCCAGCCGCGGTTGCCGCCCGGCACGGTGGGGTCGGGATCGCCGATCCCCTCGGTGAACGAGTCACCGATCGCGACGTACCTGGACCACGGATGACGATCTGACACGACTCGGACCATAGTCTCGTGGCATGACGAAGGCCAACCCGGCGCCGGAGCCCAGCGCCCTCGCGTTGTCGGACGAACTCCTCGCCCGGATCGCTGCTCGTGCGCCCGGCTACGACGCCGACAACGCGTTCTGCGCCGAGGACCTGGACGAGCTGCAGGCCGCCGGGTACCTCCGGCTCGGGGTGCCCGTCGACCGCGGCGGCGCGGGGTTCGGACTCGCCGCGACGAGCGCGGTGCAGCGCCGTCTCGCGGAGGCCGCGCCGGCGACGGCGCTCGGGCTCGGGATGCACCAGGTGTGGGTGCAGGCGGCGCGGGCCGTGTCCGCGCGGGGCGAGTCGTTCCTCCAGGCCGTCACCGACCACGCGGCGGACGACCACCTGCTCGCCTTCGGTGTCAGCGAACCCGGCAACGACGCCGTGCTCTTCGACTCGTCGACGACGGCGGAGCCGGACGGCGACGGCGGGTACCGGTTCACCGGGACGAAGGTGTTCACGTCGCTCGCGCCGGCGTGGGACGTCCTGAGCGTCTTCGGCAAGGACGAGAGCGGACCGGAGCCGCGGCTCGTGCACGGGTTCGTGCTGCGTGCCGACGGCGACGTCGAACACCTCGACGACTGGGACACCCTCGGGATGCGGGCCACGCAGAGCCGCACCACCCGGCTGCACGGCGTGCACGTGCCGGCGGACCGCATCGTGCGGAGCCTGCCCGTCGGGCCGAGTCAGGACCCGCTCGTCTTCGGGATCTTCGCCGCGTTCGAGGTCCTGATCGCCTCGGTGTACGTCGGGATCGCGACCCGGGCGGTCACCCTCGCGGCGGGCGCCGTTGCGCAGCGGACGGCGGTCGACGGCACACCGCGGTCGCAGGACCCGGACGTGCGCCGGGCGATCGCGGACATGCGTGGCACGGTCGACGCGGTCGAGCTGCAGGTGTCCTCGCTCGCGCGGTCGGTCGACGAGCTCGACGACCTGGGTGCGCGCTGGTTCCCGTTGCTGGTCGGGACGAAGGCCCGGGCGGTCGACGCGGCGCAGCACGTGGTGGACGAGGCGATGCGCGTCGTCGGCGGTGGGGCGTACCGGGCGTCGGGGGAGTTGGCGCGGTTGGCGCGGGACGTGCGGGCGGGGCAGTACCACCCGTCGTCGCGGGACTCGGCGGCGCGGACGATCGCGGCGTCGGTGCTCGGGCCGCTCGGCTGACGGCGCGGCGGGCTGCGGCGCGCTGCGCTGCCCGGCTGTCGGCCCGGCGTGCTGCGCCGCGAGCTCGCACCGTGCGAGGAAGCTGCCGCAGCGTGCGAGGTTCCGCGCACTGTGCGATCCGCGCGGCGTCCCACGGTGGGCGGAACCTCGCACCGTGACGGCCCGCCTCCACCTCGCGAGCGCACCCGGTGCGACCGCGGCGCACGCCGGCGCGCGGTGAAGAGCGGGATGTCGGTGGCTGCTGGCACCATCGAGGCGTGAGCAAACAGGACGGAAGCAACCGCCTGGTGTCCGACGCGCCCGTCGACGACCTGACCGCCAGCGTCCTGCACGTCGACATGGACGCCTTCTTCGCCTCCGTCGAACTGCTCGACCGTCCGGACCTCCGCGGTCTGCCGGTCGTCATCGGGCACGACTCGGACCGGTCCGTCGTGACCGCCGCCACGTACGAGGCCCGCAAGTACGGCGTGAACTCCGCGATGCCGATGGCCGTGGCGAAGCGCCGGTGCCCGAACGCGATCATCGTCGAGCCGCACTTCGAGAAGTACCGGGCGAAGTCCGCCGCCGTGATGGCCGTGTTCGGCCGCTTCACGCCACGCGTCGAGGTGCTCGGCATCGACGAGGCGTTCCTCGACGTCGCCGGGGCGATCCGGTTGTACGGCACCCCCTGGGAGATCGGCCGGGCGATCCGTGCCGCCGTGTACCAGGAGACCGGTCTGCACTGCTCGGTCGGTGCGGCGTCGACGAAGTTCGTGGCGAAGCTGGCGTCCAGCCGGGCCAAGCCGGACGGGCTGCTCGTCGTGCCCGCGGCGGACACGGTGGCGTTCCTGCACCCGCAGCCGGTGTCTGCGCTCTGGGGCGTCGGCGGCAAGACGCAGGAGACCCTCGAGCGCCGCGGCATCCGCACCGTCGGCGACCTGGCGACCACGCCGCTCGGCTCCCTCGTGTCGGCGCTCGGACCGGCCGGCGGGCAGCGGCTGCACGACCTCTCCTGGGGGCGGGACCCCCGGGTCGTCGAGGCCGGTGTCGGCGAGAAGTCAATCGGGCACGAGGTGACGTTCGGTCGCGACCTCACCGAGCGTGACGACGTCGCCCGCGAACTCCTGCGCCTGGCCGACAAGGTGGCGGTCCGGCTCCGTCGCGCCGACGTCCAGGCGCGCACGGTGGCGCTCAAGGTCCGCTACACCGACTTCACCACGCTGACCCGGTCGCGCACGCTCGCGGAGCCGACCGACGTCGCCAAGCGGTTGCACCGGGAAGCCGTCGAGCTGTACGACGTGCTGCACCGGCCGGGCAACCAGATCCGGTTGATCGGCGTTCGCGGCGAGAACCTGGTGCCGGCCGCCGCGAGCAACGCCCTCTGGGACGACGACGCGCCGTGGCGCGAGACCGAGACGACGGTCGACGCGGTCGCCGCCCGCTTCGGCGCCGGCGTGCTGCGCCCGGCATCCCTGGTGCGCGGCGCGCCCGAGGGGCACGTCCCGCACGCTCGGCAGGACCGAGGGTGACGGTAGAATCTCCTCCAGTGAGCGCAGCCGAGTACACCGATCAGCCAGGGCCCGGGGACCAGCCCGCGTCGCTGTGGGACGACACCTCCGCGCACGATCCGGACGGGTCCGCCGCTGCCGCGCACGACGACGCCGTGGCCGCTGCCGAGGCGGCCGGCAACTCCGCCGTCCAGCACCTGTCTCCGGCGTTCCCGGACCGCGCTGCCTGGGGGACCGCCTCCAAGCTGCGCGCCTGGCAGGTCGAGGCGCTGACGAAGTACTTCGAGACCGAGCCGCGGGACTTCCTGGCGGCGGCGACGCCCGGTGCCGGCAAGACCACGTTCGCGCTCCGGCTCGCCACCGAGCTCCTCGCGCGCGGCACCGTCGACCGCATCGTCGTCGTCGCCCCGACCGAGCACCTGAAGCGCCAGTGGGCGGACTCCGCCGACCGGGTCGGCATCCGCATCGACCCGATGTTCAAGAACGGTGACGGCATGTTCGGCCGGCACTACCAGGGCGTCGCGATCACGTACGCCCAGGTCGGCATGAACCCGGAGGTCCACCAGCGGATCACGGCCGGCGGCAAGACGCTCGTCATCCTCGACGAGGTCCACCACGGCGGGGACGCGCTCACGTGGGGTGACGGCATCCGGGAGGCGTTCTCGAAGGCCACGCGCCGGCTCTCGCTCTCCGGCACGCCCTTCCGGTCGGACACCGCACCGATCCCCTTCGTGCAGTACGCACCCGACGAGCAGGGCATCCGCACCTCGATCTCCGACTACAACTACGGCTACGGCCGGGCGCTGAAGGACGGCGTCGTGCGTCCCGTGCTGTTCATGGCGTACGCCGGTCAGATGCGCTGGAAGACCCGGATGGGCGACGAGATGTCGGCGTCCCTCGGCGAACAGGTGACGAAGGACATCACCGCCCAGGCCTGGCGCACCGCGCTGTCGCCCGAGGGCGAGTGGATGCCCGCGGTCCTGTCCGCCGCCGACAAGCGCCTGACCGAGGTCCGTCGTGGTGTCCCGGACGCCGGCGGCCTGGTCATCGCCACCGACACCACCACGGCCCGCGCCTACGCTCGCATCCTGCAGCAGATCACGGGGGAGCGGCCGACGGTCGTCCTCTCCGACGAGGCCGCGGGGTCGAGCCGGATCGGGGCCTTCGCCGAGGACACCTCGCGCTGGATGGTCGCGGTCCGCATGGTGTCGGAAGGCGTCGACGTGCCGCGGCTCTGCGTCGGCGTGTACGCCACGAGCGCGAGCACGCCGCTGTTCTTCGCCCAGGTGATCGGCCGCTTCGTGCGCGCCCGACGCCGCGGTGAGACGGCCTCGGTGTTCCTGCCGAGCGTGCCGGGGCTGATGGCCCTGGCGGCGTCCCTCGAACTCGAACGCGACCACGCACTGGACCGCCCGAAGGACGCCGACGACGGGATGTACAACCCCGAGGACGCGATGGTCGCCGAGGCCAACAAGGAGGACCGCGCGTCCGAGAGCCTGCTCGAGGTGCAGCCGTTCGAGGCGCTCGACTCGCAGGCCTCGTTCGACCGGGTGCTCTACGACGGCGGCGAGTTCGGCACCGGGGGCGAGGTCGGATCCTTGGAGGAGCTCGACTTCATCGGTATCCCGGGCCTGCTCGAACCCGACCAGGTGCGCGACCTGCTCCGTGCGCGGCAGGCGACCCAGGCGAAGCGCGCCAAGGGTCGGTCGCCGAAGGACGGCATGCCGAAGGTCCAGCCGCCCGAGGACCGCCCGATGTACCAGACGATCAAGGAGCAGCGGTCCGAGCTGCACCGGCTCGTGTCGATCTGGTCGCGGCACTCGAACGAGCCGCACGGCGCGATCCACGCCGAGCTCCGACGGATCAGCGGGGGACCGGCCGTGGCGCAGGCGAGCATCGAGCAGATCCAGAAGCGCATCGACCTGCTCCGCTCCCGCATCGGCGGGCGTCGGTGACCTGCGTCGCCGTCGGGTCCGCCGCGTGATCGAGCCGGTCGACGACCGCACCTGGTACGTCCGACGCGACGCCGAGTCCTCGCCGGAGGCCATCATCGACCGGTTCGGCGGCGGCTACCGGCTGCGTCGCTTCTCGCTCACGGAGTCGCGCCGGACCCCGCACGGCGTCTACACGGGCGTCGAGCTCGCGGAGACGGCGTGGTGGCGTCTGCGCGACCGCCCGCGCGGCTCATGACATCACAAGCCGTATTCGGGTAGACCGGGGGCATGGCAGACTCCATCCCTCACGTCCTCGTCCTCGGCGGCGGCTCCGCTGGTTACTCCACCGTCAAGCAGCTCCAGAAGCACGCGGCCACGGTGCCGATGCGCATCACGCTGGTGGACCAGAACACGTACTACACGTACCTGCCGTTCCTGCCGGAGGTCGCCGGCGGCCACATCGCCCCGAAGGACGTCACGGTGGAGCTCCGTCGTGCGCTCCGGAAGACCCGGGTGATCCAGGGCAAGGTCACCGGCATCTCGGCGGCCGACAAGACCGTCTCCGTCGCCACGGCCGGTGGCGACGACCGCACGCTCGGGTACGACCAGCTCGTCGTCGCCCTGGGGTCGGTCACGCGCACGTTCCCGACGCCGGGCCTCGAGGAGTACGGCGTCGGCTTCAAGTCCGTCGAGGAAGCCGCGTACGTCCGCGCGAAGCTGCTCGACAACATCGCGAAGGCCGCTGCCACCCGTGACGAGGACGAGCGTCGCCGTCTGCTCACGAGCATCTTCGTCGGCGGTGGCTACACCGGTGTCGAGGCGATCGGCGAGCTGTTCGACGTGTCGCAGGCCGCCATCAAGACGTACCCGTCGCTCGCCGGGGAGCACCCGCGCTGGGTGCTCATCGACGCGCTCGACCGCGTCGCGCCGGAGGTCGGCCCGGAGCTGTCCAAGTGGACGCTCGAGGCGCTCCGTGCCCGCGGCATCGACGTCCGCCTGAAGACCACGATGCCGAGTGCCGAGGGCGGCGTCATCAAGCTCTCCGACGGCGACGAGTTCGCTGCCGGTCTGCTCGTGTGGACGGCCGGCGTCAAGCCGAACCCGCTCCTGGACGCCTCGGACCTGCCGCGTGGGCCGAAGGGGCACCTCGCCGCGAACGCGAAGCTCCAGGTCGAGAACGAGGAGACCCACGAGGTCGTCCCGGGCGTCTGGGGACTCGGCGACGTCGCGCAGGTCCCGGACCTCACCGCCGACAAGCAGCCCGCGTACTACCCGCCGAACGCGCAGAACGCCGTCCGGCAGGCCGTCGTCGCGGCGGACAACGTCGTCGCGACGATCACCGGCAAGCCGCTGGAGGAGTACCGCCACCCGTCGATCGGCACGGTCGCGTCGTACGGTGTCGGCAAGGGTGCCGCGAACATCAAGGGCATCAAGATGACGAACGTCCTCGCGTGGCTCGCGCACCGTGCGTACCACGTGTACGCGATGCCGACGCTGAACCGGAAGGCCCGCATCGTCATCGGCTGGGTGACCGGTGCCGTGTCCGGTCGCGACGCGACCTCCCTGATCAAGGAGACGGACCCGCGCAGCAACTTCGTCGAGGCGTCGAAGAGCTAGTCGCGACCCCCTGACGGACTGGAGGCGCGGTGCCAGCTGGCACCGCGCCTCCAGTCCGTCCGTGGCATCGTCTGCGTCTGCGTCTGCGTCTGCGTGGTGCGACATCCCGCCGGTCGTTCGACGCGTGCGGTGTCGCCTGATGCGCGCGCATCGTGTGCGTGTGCATGGTGCGACGTCCCGCCGGTCGTTCGACGCGTGCGGTGTCGCCTGATGCGCGCACATCGACCTCGCAACCGACCTCCCGGAGCCCCACGCAGCGATCTGGCACGTGGTGACCGACCTACCGGAGGTGCCGCGTCGGGGGCCGTGAGCGCAGCGAACTGGCACGTGGTGACCGACCTTCCGGAGCCCCCACGCCGCACCCTGAGCGCAGCGAAGCGGTTCCGCCAGAGGCGGTGGCGCCCCGAGCGGAGCGACGGCGCCACTCGCCGGGAAGACGCAACAGAAAATGCCCCCCGACCGCAAGGTCAGGGGGCATCCATTTTCTGTGTCCGAGGGGGGACTTGAACCCCCACGCCCTAATACGGGCACTAGCACCTCAAGCTAGCGCGTCTACCAATTCCGCCACCCGGACAGGGTGTCTGGTGTCTGTTTCCCGGGTTTTCCCCGGCGTTCCTGCCGAGAGAAGACACTAGCACGGCTCTGAACGCGCGATGAACACGGCGGCGCATCCCGGGCGCGTCCTTCGCGGTGACGGCTCCGGGTGGGGTCGGTGGCGACCGGTAGCGTGGGGGCATGACGAACCCGGACGCGACGGTGACCGACCTCGAGACGACGGCTGCGATCGCCCGCGACCTGATCCGCATCGACACGACGAACTGGGGCGAGGGGAAGTCCCGGGGCGAGACGGAGGCAGCGCACTACGTCGAGGCGAAGTTGCGCGCGTTGGGGCTGGAGCCGCAGCTGTTCGAGTCGGAGCCGGACCGGGTGAGCGTCGTCGCCCGGGTGCCGGGGCGTGACCGGGACAAGCCGGCGCTCGTGGTGCACGGGCACCTCGACGTGGTGCCGGCGGACCCGGCGAACTGGTCGGTGGACCCGTTCGGCGGCGAGGTCAAGGACGGCATGCTGTGGGGCCGCGGCGCCGTCGACATGAAGAACATGGACGCGATGATGCTGACGTCCCTCGCGGACGTGATCGAGCAGCAGGGCGCTCCGGAGCGGGACCTCGTGATCGCGTACTTCGCGGACGAGGAAGCCGGGGGAGTGCTCGGGTCGCACCACGTCGTCGAGAACCACCCCGAGGTCTTCGCGGGAGCCAGTGCGGCGATCAGCGAGGTCGGCGGCTACTCGATCACCCTCGGCGACCGTCGGGCGTACCTGCTGCAGACGGGCGAGAAGGCCTTGATGTGGATCAAGCTCGTCGCGAGGGGCACGGCAGCGCACGGTTCGCACGTGATCCGCGACAACGCGGTGACGAAGCTCGCGGCCGCGGTCGCGCGGATCGGCAGCGAGGAGTGGCCGGTCCGGCTCTCGGCGACGACGGACGCGATGGTGGCCGAGGTCGCACGGTTCCTCGGGGTCGACCCGACGGTGACCGGTCCGGACGAGGTGGCGCTGGCGACGGGGTCCGCGTCGCGCTTCATCCACGCGGCCCTGCACACCACCACGAACCCGACGGTGCTGAACGCCGGGTACAAGCACAACGTCATCCCGGACCAGGCCGAGGCGCTCGTCGACATCCGGTGCCTGCCGGGCGACGAGGAGTCGGTGCTCGCCCGCGTGCGGGAACTCGCCGGCGACGACGTCGAGGTCGTGATGTCCTTCCGCGACATCGGGCTGGAGCAGGACTTCGGTGGTCCGCTGGTGGACGCGGTGCGGGACGTCCTGGGTCGCCACGACCCGGGTGCCCCGGTGCTGCCGTACCTGCTCTCCGGCGGCACGGACAACAAGGCGCTGTCGACCCTCGGGATCGCCGGGTACGGGTTCGTGCCCCTGCAGCTGCCCGCCGGGGTGGACTTCCCGGCGATGTTCCACGGCGTCGACGAGCGTGTGCCGCTCGACGCGATCGCGTTCGGACGCCGTGTCCTCGGGGACCTGCTCGCCACGTACTGATATTGTTGATGGTCGCCGTCGTGGCGGTGTCCTGACCGTCCTCCCCGAAAGGCCCGCACGATGCACATCCTCGAGGCGATCTTCCTCGGCTTCGTCCAGGGGCTCACCGAGTTCCTGCCCGTCTCGTCGAGCGCGCACCTCCGGATCGTGGGGCTGTTCCTGCCCGACGCGAAGGACCCGGGGGCGGCCTTCACCGCGGTGACCCAGCTCGGCACCGAGACGGCCGTGCTGATCTACTTCTGGAAGGACATCACCCGGATCATCGGGCGGTGGTTCCGGTCGCTGTCCGGGCGGACGGTCCCGCGGAACGACCCCGACGCCCGGCTGGGGTGGCTCGTCATCCTCGGCACGATCCCGATCGGTGTTGCCGGGCTGCTGCTGAAGGACTCGATCGAGACCACGTTCCGGTCGCTCTGGATCGTCGCGATCGTGTTGATCGTGTTCGGCGTCGTCCTCGGCGTGATGGACGTCGTCGGCAAGAAGGTCCGGCGCATCGAGCACATGACCTTCGGCGGCGGCATCCTGATCGGGCTGGCGCAGATGCTGGCGCTCGTGCCCGGCGTCTCGCGCTCCGGGGCCACGGTGTCGATGGGACTCGCCCTCGGGTACACCCGACCGGCGGCCGCACGCTTCGCGTTCCTGCTCGCGGTGCCCGCCGTCTTCCTGTCCGGGCTGTACGAGGCGGCGACGAGCCTGGGGGAGACCGGCGCACCGTTCGGCCTCGCCGACACCCTGATCGCGACCGTGGTGGCGTTCGTGGTCGGCTTCGTGGTGATCGCGGCGTTCATGAACTACATCAGCAAGCGCAGCTTCATGCCGTTCGTCGTCTACCGCATCGCACTCGGTATCGTTCTCCTCGTGTTGTTGTCGCTCGGAGTGATCCAGCCGTGAGGGCCTGGCAGGTCCCGTCCGTCCCCGAAGTCCCCGGTTCCGCGCCCCGGCCCGTCGTGCACGACACGGCGACCGGCAGGCCCGTCGACCCGACCGGCGGTGAGGAGCGTGCCGCGCTCTACGTCTGCGGCATCACCCCGTACGACGCGACCCACCTCGGGCACGCCGCGACGTACCTGGCGTTCGACACGCTCGGCCGTGTCTGGCGCGACGCCGGTCTCGAGGTCGAGTACGCGCAGAACACCACCGACGTCGACGACCCGCTCCTCGAGCGCGCCGCACGGGACGGCATCGACTGGCGTGACCTGGCGGCGTCGCAGATCGACCTGTTCCGCCGCGACATGGAGGCGCTCCGCGTCCTGCCGCCGGACGACTACGTCGCCGTCACCGACGAGGTCGAGCGCGTCGCCGAGGCGGTCGCGTTCCTGCAGGAGACCGGGTACGCGTACGACGTCCCCACCGCGGACTCCGAGGGCGAGGACGTCTACTTCGACGTGAACCGCCCGACCGAGGCCTGGGCCCTGGGCGACGAGAGCGGCCTCGACCGCGAGACGATGCTCCGACTGGCTGCCGAACGCGGCGGCGACCCCGACCGGCCCGGCAAGCGCGACCCGCTCGACCCGCTGGTGTGGCGTGCCGCCCGCGCCGGCGAGCCGAGCTGGGACACCGTCCTCGGCGCCGGACGGCCCGGGTGGCACATCGAGTGCAGCGTCATCGCCGGCGACCGCCTCGGCCTGCCGATCAGCGTGCAGGGCGGCGGGAGCGACCTCGTGTTCCCCCACCACGAGATGAGCGCCGGGCACGCAGCCGCCCTCGCGCACCAGCCCCTGGCGAACGCCTACGTGCACACTGGGATGATCGCGTACCAGGGCGAGAAGATCTCGAAGTCCCTCGGCAACCTCGTCACCGTGCGCGGTCTCCTCGACGACGGCGCCGACCCGCGGGCGATCCGGCTCGCGCTCCTGTCGCACAAGTACTCCGACGACTGGGAGTGGTTCGACGCCGAGCTCACGAGTGCCACGACGCGGCTCGCGACCTGGGACGCGTGGGCGTCCGGTGCCGACGCGGGCCACGTGGACGACGCAGCGGACGTCGTCGCCCGCGTGCGTGCGCGGGTCGCGGACGACCTCGACACGCCGGGTGCGGTCGCCGCCGTGGACACCGCGATCGCCGGTGGGACGGCGGTCACGCCGGAGCTCGTCGACCTCGTCGACGCGCTGCTCGGCATCCGCCTGGCCTGACCGCCCCGCGAGATCGCACTCCGGCGGCGGCCCGTCCCGGGAACGCCCGCCGGAGTGCGATCTCGGCTCCACGGAGCGGCTCGCGACAGGCGCGACCCGATGACGGACTGGAGGCGCGGTGCCAGCTGGCACCGCGCCTCCAGTCCGTCGGTCGGCGTTGGTCGCAGGACGTGGCGTGCGTGTGTCACCGTGGTCGCACGGAGTGTCGCCCCGCGCTGCCGGAGCCGACACCTTCCGCGACCAACGCCGTGGGCCGTCCGGACGGGAGGGTCGTGGTGGGCCCGCACCGCGCCTCCGGATCGTCGGTCGGCGTTGGTCGCACGACGTGCCGTGCGCGTCTCACGGTGGTCGCACGAACTGTCGCTCCGCCCTCCCGGAGCCGACACCTTCTGCGATCAACCGGACCCTGTCTACTGCGGGGGCTGCGGCGGGCGGAAGCCCTCGCCGCCGGCGGTGCCGCCCTCCTTGCCGTCCTTGCGCTCCCGACGGCGCAGGTACTGCTCGAACTCCTGCGCGATGGCGTCACCGGACGCCTCGGGGGAGTCGACGGTGTCGCGCGCCTGCTCGAGCTGTCCGATGTACGAGGCCATGTCCTCGTCGTCGGCGGCGAGGGCGTCGATGCCCTCCTCCCACTCGGTCGCGTCGTCGAGCAGTGAGCCGCGCGGCACGGTGACGTCGGTGAGTTCCTCGATCTTGTCGAGGAGCGACAGCGTGGCCTTCGGCGAGGGCGAGTTGTGCACGTAGTGCGGCACGGAGGCCCAGAGCGACAGCGTGGTGAGGCCGGCCTTGTCCATGGCGTCGGCGAGGACGCCGAGGATGCCGGTCGGACCCTCGTACGAGGACTTGTCGACGTCGAAGGCCGCACGGACGCCGGCGTTCTCGCTCGACACGAACACCGAGATCGGTCGGGTGTGCGGGACGTCGGCGAGCATCGCGCCGACGAACACGACCGCGTCGATCGAGTAGACGTCCGCCAGGTCGATGATCTCGGCGCAGAAGCCCCGCCAGGTGCGCGAGGGCTCCGGGCCGACGAGCACGAAGACGTCGCGCTCGGACGGCGACCCGGTGGCGCCGATCACGGGACGCCCCTCGGCGCCGGGACCGTGCAGGACGATGCGCGGCCACTGGACGCCGCGCACACCGTTGTCGTCGACGCCGACGTTCGGCCGGTTGAACTGGTAGTCGACGTACCGCTCACCGTCGAGCTCGCGCAGCTCGTCGAGCTCGAGCGACTCGACGATGCGCCTGGCGAGACCGCTCGCCGCTTCTCCGGCGTCGTTCCAGCCCTCGAACGCGACGACGAGCAGTCGTCCGTCGCTGAAGGGGGAGTGCTGTGGCACGGACGGGACCTCCTGGTGGTGGAGCGGGGCGGGAGCGGCGCGGGCCGCACTCGGCCGGACACGATTCAGGCAACAAGGATAGGGCCGCGGGCGTTCCCCGCGCCCGCACGTCCGCGCTGAGCGGAAAGCGCGACCGAGCGCCCCGGTAGACTCGTCGCCCGTGACCGCCCAGCACCCCGACCGAGTCCTGCCCGCAGCCGTGCTGTGGGACATGGACGGCACGATCATCGACACCGAGCCGATCTGGCAGCAGTCCCAGGTCGAGCTGACCGAACGCTACGGCGTCGTGTGGACCCACGAGGACGGGCTCGCCCTCGTCGGCAGCGGCCTCGAGCGGTCCGGCGAGATCCTCCGCGACAAGGGCGTCGACATGGAGGTCGAGGAGATCATCCAGTGGATGACCGAGTACGTCATGGTGCGGCTGCGTGCCGGCGACCTGCCCTGGCGCCCGGGTGCGCGGGAACTCATCGAGGAACTCCACGGTCGGGGCATCCCGACCGCGCTCGTCACGATGTCGCGTCGGAAGATGGCGCTCGTCGCGGCCGACGCGCTCGGGGAGCGTGGCTTCCGGGTCGTCGTCGCCGGCGACGACGTCGAGCGGCCGAAGCCGTTCCCGGACGCGTACCTCGCCGCCGCTGCCGCGCTCGGGGTCGAGGCCACCGCCTGCGTCGCGATCGAGGACTCCGCGACCGGGGTCGCCTCGGCCGTCGCCTCCGGTGCCGTGACGGTCGCCGTCGAGCACATCGTCCCGCTGTCCGACATCACCGGTGGCGACGTGCACCTGACCACCCTGGCGGACGTGGACGTCGACCGGCTCGTCGAGCTGACCGGTCCGGCCCTCGCCGCCCGCACCCAGGAGGTCGCACGATGACCGACCCGATCGACGCCCTCCCGCACACCGCCGGCGGCGCCCCGCACACCCCGCCCCGCGGTCCGTTCCGTGCCGGCGACCGTGTGCAGCTGACCGGGCCGAAGGGAAAGCTCACCACGCTGTCCCTCGAGACGGCCGGCGAGTACCACACGCACCGCGGCGTCCTCCGCCACGACGACGTGATCGGGCAGCCGGACGGCTCGGTGATCCGGGCGAGCACCGGGGACGAGTACCTCGCGCTCCGGCCGCTCCTGAACGACTACGTGATGTCGATGCCGCGCGGTGCGGCGATCGTCTACCCGAAGGACGCCGCGCAGATCGTCGCCTTCGCGGACGTGTTCCCCGGCGCCCGCGTGGTGGAGGCCGGGGTCGGCTCCGGCGCCCTCTCGCTCTTCCTCCTCCGGGCGATCGGTCCGACCGGGCAGCTGCAGTCCTTCGAGCGACGCGAGGAGTTCGCCGCCATCGCCCGCGGCAACGTCGGCACCTTCCTCGGGGCCGTCCCGGACAACTGGTCGGTGACGGTCGGCGACCTCGTCGAGGAGCTGCCCGGCGCGACCGAGCCGCAGAGCGTCGACCGGGTCGTGCTCGACATGCTCGCGCCCTGGGAGTGCGTCGACGCCGCCGCGGACGCCCTCGTGCCCGGTGGCCTGATCGTCTGCTACGTCGCGACGGTCACGCAGCTGTCCCGCACCGCGGAGGCGCTCCGCGACACCGGCCGCTTCACCGACCCGCAGTCGAGCGAGACCCTCGTCCGCACCTGGCACGTCGAGGGGCTCGCCGTCCGTCCGGACCACCGCATGGTCGGGCACACCGGGTTCCTCGTCACCGCGCGCCGCCTCGCCGACGGCGTCGTGCTCCCGAACCTGAAGCGTCGCGCAGGCAAGGTCGAGTTCTCCGACGAGGACGTCGAGGCCTGGACCCCCGGCGCCGTGGGCGAGCGCTCGGCGAGCGACAAGAAGCTCCGCAAGGTCGCACGGCAGGCAGCCGCGCAGGCACGCAAGGTCGCCGCCGCCGAGGCCGGGGCCGCCCCGTCCGACGCGGACGAGGCTCCTGCGGGCGACCGGTAGGCTACGCGACGTGCCCGTCCTGCATCGAACGGAAAGAGGGTCCGTGCGCACCATCCCCGCACTCCTGGTCACCATCGGCCTCGCCGCAGCGCTCACCGGCTGCGCGTCCAGCGGGGCCGGCACGACGCCGTCGAGCTGCGCCGCTCCCGGTGCCGCGTCCGAAGCGGTGACCGCCACCGGGTCGTTCGGCAAGGAGCCGAAGGTCTCGGTCCCCGCCGGCCTCACCACCAAGGGCACGCAGGTCTCCGTGCTGCGGAACGGCGACGGACGCGAGGTCGAGGACGGCACCCCCGTCATCATCGAGTACACCCTCGTCGACGGCGCCACCGGTGACGTCGCCCAGACGAGCGGGTACTCCGGCGCGACCGCGCCGATCACCGCGGGCGCCGGCAACTACGGTGCGCTCGGCGCCGCACTCGAGTGCGCGCACGTCGGCGACCGGCTGGCCGTCGCCCTGCCGAAGAGCGCCCTCAGCTCCGCGGCGACCGGCGACACGGGCACGCGCTCGAACAAGACCGAGGACGCCGTCATCGCCGTCATCGACGTCAAGCGGGCCTTCGACGCGCGCGCCACCGGCACGCCGCAGCTCGCCGGCGACGGGATGCCCGCCGTGGTGCTCGCCCCGTCCGGTGCCCCCGGCATCACGATCCCGTCCTGGAAGGCCCCGGCCTCCGACGAGACCCACCTCCTCCGCAAGGGCTCCGGTGCCGAGCTGACCGCGAAGGACACCGCGCTCATCAAGTACACCGCCGTCACCTGGGGAGCCGACGGTGCCGACGCGACCGTGGCCGGTTCCAGCTGGACCGACGGTTCCGGTGCGCAGTCGATCCCGCTCGCCAAGGGACAGGTCGCCGAGGGCGTCCGGAACGCCATCGTCGGTCACCGCGTCGGCGACCAGGTGCTCGCGATCGTGCACCAGCAGGGCACCGCCTACGCCTACGTGATCGACGTGCTCGGGAAGATCTCGAACTGACCCCTCCGGACCGTCCACGGACCGCGGCGCGGGTGCACTCCGGTGCCCCCGCGCTGCCGTAGGATCGGCTCGTGCCAGCGACCCGTGTGCCCCGTGTGCCTGCCGAGGAACGGCTGTTCAGCCTGGTGCTCGCGCTGCTCTCGACGGAGTCCGGGCTCACGAAGTCGGAGATCCTCGCGAACGTGCAGGGGTACCGCCAGCGCTTCACCACCGGGGGCGACAACGCCTCGCTCGAGCGGCAGTTCGAGCGCGACAAGGACGACGTCCGCGAACTCGGCATCCCCCTCGAGACCATCGAGACCCCGGGCGCCGCGGGCAACAACCAGACGCTCCGGTACCGGATCCCGAAGGGCGAGTACGACCTGCCCGACGACGTCCGCTTCACCCCGGACGAGTCCGCGCTGCTGTCGCTCGCCGCGATGGCCTGGCGCGAGGGCGCGTTGTCAGCGGACTCCCGTCGCGGACTCCTGAAGGTGCGCTCCGCCGGGTCCGAGGACGACGAGGGCGCCGGCGCGATCGGCGTCGACGCCTACGCACCGCGGCTCCGCGCCCGGGACGTCGCGTTCGAACCGCTCCGGTCCGCGCTCGACCGCTCGGCGGCCGTCCGGTTCGACTACATCACCCCCGGACAGCACGAAGCGCGACGCCGTCAGGTCGCACCCCTCGCGCTCGTGCAGCACGGCGGACGGTGGATGCTCGCGGCGCACGAGTTCGCGAGCAGTTCCGACAAGAACTACCTGCTCTCCCGCATCGTCGGGCCGGTCACCCAGTACGAGGTCGGGCAGCACCCCGCACCCGCCGGTGCTGGCGAGCGCACGCTGACCGAGCTGGAACGCATCTGGGCGGCCCGCACCGCGCGCATCCGGGTCGTGCGGGGTTCCGACGCCGAACGCCGCCTGGGCCGCCGTCGCGACACCGAGACCGACGAGCCCGGCGTGCTCGTGCTGCACCACGTCGACCCGCAGATCCTGGCCGAAGAACTCGCGGCCTTCGGGCCGGAGGTGCAGGTGCTCGAACCGGCCGACCTGCGCGACCGGGTGACCGCCAGACTGCGGGCGCTCGTGTCCGACCACGAAGGGACGAACCGTGGCTGAGCAGCAACCGCTGCAGGCGCAGGACAAGCTCGCGTTCCTGCTCGCCCTCGTGCCGTACCTCATCGACCGCGAACGCGTCTCGGTGGCCGAGGCCGCCCGGCACTTCGGCGTGCCCGAGGCCCGGATCCGTCGAGCGGTCGAGCTCATCGCGGTGTCCGGGGTCCCCGGCGAGACGATGCAGTACCAGCACGGCGACCTCTTCGACATCGCCTGGGACGACTTCGACCAGAACGACATGATCGTCCTGACGAACCTCGTCGCGATCGACGACTCCCCGCGGCTCTCCGCGCGCGAGGCCTCGGCCCTCATCGCCGGCCTGCAGTACCTGTCGGCGCTGCCCGAGGCGGCCGACCGCGACGCGATCCGAGCGCTGATGGCGAAGCTGTCCCGCGGTGCCGGGGGAGCGGCAGCGAACGTCGCGGTCGGGCAGGACCTGCACGACGTCGCCCTCGCCACGATCCGCCGCGCGATGGCCGACGGCCGCGGGCTCGCCTTCGAGTACGCCGGGCCCCGCACGCAGGGTGGTCCCCGCCGCGTCGACCCCCTGCGCGTCGAGTCCATCGACACCGACTGGTACCTCCGCGCCTGGGACCTCGACCGACAGGCGCTCCGGACGTTCCGCCTCGACCGGATGTCCGCCGTGCGGATCGACGACCGTGCGGCGGAGAAGTCCGTCGACGACGTCGTGATCCCTGACACGCTCTTCCAGCAGGCCGCCGAGGACGTCATCGTCACGGTCGAGCTCGACTCGTCGTCGCTGCCCCTGGTGGCCGACTTCCTCGCCGACACCGCGGACGCGTCCGACGGTGACGGCCGGGTGCGCATCCGCCTGGCGGCGTCGAACGGGTTCGACGGGGTGGTCCGGCTCGTCGCCGGTCTGCCTGGCCGTGCGGTTGTGCTCGACCCGCCGGCGGCGCGCGCTGCGGTCCGCGACTTCGCGGCTGCCGCCGTCGCCGCGTACTGACCACAGGTCGCCCCGGCGCGCCCCGGCCAACACCGGCCGGGAGGCACGGTGCGGGCCCGCCCCGCGCCTCCCGTCCGTCCCTGGCGCCGTTCCGCGCGTAGGTGGTCGTTTCGTGCATCGGTGGCCGTTCCGCGCGTAGCTGGTCGTTTCGTGCACAGGTGGCCGTTCCGCGCGTAGCTGGTCGTTTCTTTCGGCCAGGTACGCGCGATTCCGCTTCCTACCGCTCCCGCTATGGGAAGAACCGCTCACCACGCACCTGGTCACCGCCGGCCTGGAGGCACGGTGCCGGTCCGCCCCGCGCCTCCCGTCCGTCCCCGGGGCCGTTTCGTGCACAGGTGGCCGTTCCGCGCGTAGCTGGTCGTTTCTTTCGGCCAGGTACGCGCGATTCCGCTTCCTACCGCGCCCGCTATGGGAGGAATCGCTCACCACGCACCCCGGCCGCCGCCGGCCTGGAGGCACGGTGCCGGTCCGCCCCGCGCCTCCCGTCCGTCCCCGGGGCCGTTTCGTGCACAGGTGGTCGTTTCGTGCGTACCTGGTCGTTTCTTTCGGCCAAGTACGCGCGATTCCGCTTCCTACCGCGCCCGCTATGGGAGGAATCGCTCACCACGCACCCCGGCCGCCGCCGGCCTGGAGGCACGGTGCCGGTCCGCCCCGCGCCTCCCGTCCGTCCCCGGGGCCGTTTCGTGCACAGGTGGCCGTTCCGCGCGTACCTGGTCGTTTCTTTCGGCCAGGTACGCGCGATTCCGCTTCCTACCGCGCCCGCTATGGGAAGAACCGCACGCGCCCCACCGCACGAACCAGCGCGGGTCCGCACGGACACGACGGACTGTCGGCCCCCGTCCCGTAGGATCGACCACATGGCTTCGACGACCGCGCGCGGGCGAGCGAGGCGGACCGGACGTCCGACGAAGGACACCGAGGGCCGCATGTCGCTCGGGCAGCACCTCATCGAGCTGCGCAACCGCCTGTTCAAGGCCGTCATCGCCGTGGCGGTGTGTGCCGTGGGCGGGTGGTTCCTGACGCCGTTCGTGCTCGATTCGCTCCGGGCCCCGGTCGCCGAGCTCGCCAAGGTCGGCGGGCACACGGCCGAGCTGAACTTCCCGATGATCACCGGCGCGTTCGACCTGCGGCTGCAGATCGCGATCACGATGGGCATCGTGATCTCGAGTCCGGTGTGGCTCTACCAGATCTGGGCGTTCATCGTCCCCGCACTGGTCCGGCGCGAGAAGCAGTACGTCTGGGGCTTCCTCGGCACCGCGATCCCGCTGTTCTTCGCCGGGTGCTGGTTCGGGTGGTACATCCTGCCGCACGTCGTCGGCATCCTCGGCAGCTTCGTGTCGAGCCAGGACACCTCGATCGTCGACGCGAAGGCGTACTACGACTTCGTCATCAAGCTCATCGTCGCGGTGGGCATCGCCTTCGTGCTGCCGGTGTTCCTCGTGCTGCTGAACTTCGTCGGCGTGCTGTCGGCCTCGTCGATCATGAAGTCGTGGCGGATCGCGATCCTCTGCATCCTGGTCTTCTGCGCGATCGTCACGCCGAGTGCCGACGTCATCTCGATGTTCCTGCTCGCGGTGCCGATGATCGTCCTCTACGTGGCGGCCTGCGCGGTCGCCTGGTTCCACGACCGCCGGGTGGCGAAGCGTCAGGCGAAGCTCGACGAAGAGTACGGACTGTGAGTCCCAGGACGCAGCCGAGCGCCAGCACCGGGCCGAGCGCCGCCGAGCGGTTCGCCGCTGCGAAGATCCGGAACCGCTCCCGCAACCTCGAACTGTTCCGCACCGACCTCCGCTTCGACCTCGACCCGTTCCAGTTCGCCGCCTGCGACGCGTTGGACCAGGGCCGCAGCGTGCTCGTGGCCGCCCCGACGGGTGCCGGCAAGACGATCGTCGCCGAGTTCGCGATCTGGTTGGCGATGCGGCAGCCGACGGCGAAGGTGTTCTACACGACGCCGATGAAGGCGCTGAGCAACCAGAAGTACTCGGAGCTCGTGGACGTCTACGGCGAGTCCGAGGTGGGACTGCTCACCGGCGACACGAACGTGAACCCCCGGGCCCGGGTCGTCGTGATGACGACCGAGGTCCTCCGCAACATGATCTACGCGGACTCCGACCTGCTCGACGACCTCGCCTGGGTGGTCCTCGACGAGGTGCACTACCTGGCGGACCGGTTCCGCGGCGCGGTGTGGGAAGAGGTCATCCTGCACCTGCCCACCGAGGTCCGGCTGGTGTCCCTGAGCGCCACGGTGTCGAACGCCGAGGAGTTCGGCGACTGGCTGCAGACCGTCCGCGGCGACACCGACGTGATCGTGTCCGAGGACCGCCCGGTGCCGCTGGAACAGCACGTGCTGGTGGGCTCGAAGATGGTCGACCTGTTCGACTCGAGCGGCGCCGCGGCGACGAACCGGGTCAACCCCGAGCTCCTGCGGCTCGTCGGCGGTGCGTCCCGGAGCGAGCGGCACGGGGGCGGGCACCGTGGTGGTCGGGGACGAGGCGGCTACCACGACCGCCGTGGTCCGCGCACCGAGAAGCTGCACCGTGAACGCATCGCCCACATGCTCGACGAGCGGATGCTGCTGCCGGCCATCTTCTTCGTCTTCAGCCGCAACGGCTGCGACCAGGGCGTCCGGAACGTGCTCCGCTCGGGGCTCTCGCTGACGACCGCCCCGGAGCGCAACGAGATCCGCGAGACGGCCGAGTACCACTGTCGGACGCTCCTCGACGAGGACCTCGCCGTCCTGGGCTACTGGGAGTGGCTCGAGGGACTGGAGCGGGGCATCGCCGCGCACCACGCCGGGCTGCTGCCGGCGTTCAAGGAGGTCGTCGAGGACCTCTTCCAGCGCAAGCTCCTCAAGGTCGTGTTCGCGACGGAGACCCTGGCGCTCGGCGTGAACATGCCCGCACGGACCGTGGTGCTCGAGAAGCTCGAGAAGTTCAACGGTGAGGCCCGCGTGCCGATCACGCCGGGGGAGTACACGCAGCTCACCGGTCGTGCCGGTCGCCGCGGCATCGACGTCGAGGGGCACTCGGTCATCCAGTGGTCGGACGGTCTCGACCCGCAGGCCGTGGCGTCCTTGGCGAGCCGACGCACCTACCCGCTGAACTCGTCGTTCAAGCCGACCTACAACATGGCCGTGAACCTCATCGACCAGTTCGGGCGGCAGCGCACCCGTGAGGTCCTCGAGACCTCGTTCGCGCAGTTCCAGGCCGACCGCTCGGTGGTCGACCTCGCCCGCAAGGTCCGGTCGCAGCAGGAGTCCCTCGACGGCTACCAGCAGGCGATGCAGTGCCACCTCGGCGACTTCACCGAGTACGCGGCGCTCCGACGCGAGCTCTCTGACCTCGAGCGGACGAACGTCCCCGGTGGGCGTGAGGCCTCGCACGGTGCCCGCGCCGAACGCCAGGCGGCGATCACCGACGTCCGCCGTCGCATGCAGCGCCACCCCTGCCACGCCTGCCCGGACCGCGAGGCCCACGCCCGCTGGTCCGAGCGCTGGTACAAGCTCAAGCGCGCCAACGACAAGCTGGTGCAGCAGATCCGGTCCCGGACCGGCGCCGTGGCGACGACGTTCGACCGGGTCACCGACGTGCTGCTCGAACTCGGCTACCTCGTCGCGACCGGCAACGGCGAGGCGACGGTCGCCGCGGGCGGTCGACGGCTGCAGCGGATCTACGGCGAGCGGGACCTGCTCGTCGCCGAGTGCCTGGAGGCCGGGGTCTGGAAGGACCTCACCCCGGCGCAGCTCGCCGCGATGGCCGCCACGATCGTGTACCAGCCGCGTCGCGAGGACGCCCCGGGCACCGAGCACGCCCTCCCGCGGGGTGCGTTCCGCCCGGCGCTCGACGAGACCCTGACGATCTGGGCTCGTCTCGACGACATCGAGCGTGACGCCCGGCTCGCCGGCTCGCAGCCACCGACGCCGGCGATGGCGGTCGGCATGTTCCGGTGGGCGTCTGGCTCCGCGCTCGACGACGTCCTGCGGACGCTCGACCTACCGGCGGGGGACTTCGTCCGCTGGTCGAAGCAGGTCATCGACCTCCTCGACCAGGTCCGGAACGCCGGCGACGAGGACCTCGCCCAGACCGCCCGACGCGCGACGGACGCGGTCCGCCGCGGCATCGTCGCCTACGCGGCAGTCTGACGGGAGGCCCGGTGCAGCTCCTCGACACCCCTGTGCGCCCGGCGCGTGGTCGGGCCCACGGCGCGGTCGTCCCGGTTGCGCGTGGGCCGTTCGACGCGTTGCCGCTCGCGCAGGCGTTCCCGCTCGCGGTGATCGGCGGTGTGCTCTTCGCCCTGTCGTTCCCGTCGCCCGGGTGGTGGTTCCTCGCCTACCCGGCGCTCGCGTGCATGCTGCTCGCGGCGATGGGGCAGCGCGCGCGGCGTGCCGCGTGGCTCGGCTACGTTGCGGGCGCAGCCTTCTTCGTCCCCGCGATCTCGTGGGCGGGACGCTACCTGGGGCCGGTCCCGTGGTTCGCGCTCGCGTTGTTCGAGGCCGTGTTCTTCGCCCTCGGCAGCGTGGCGATCGCCCTCGCGTACCGGTGGGTCGCCCGCGTCGTGCCGTCGACCGCCGGACGCGTGTGGGGCCTCCCGGCCGTCGTCGCGGCACTGTGGACCGGACGCGAGTGGTTCTCGGGGAGCTGGCCCTACGGTGGCTTCGCTTGGGGGCGCGTCGGTCTGTCCCAGTCCCAGGGACCGTTCGCCCACCTGGCCGCGTACGTCGGCGTCCTCGGCCTGACGTTCGTGGTCGTGTACTGCGTCGCGGTGGTGCTGTCGCTCGCGCTCGTGACGCCGCGGGAACCGGGTCGGACCGTCCGCGTGCCGGTGCGGATCGCGAGCGCGGGGCTCCTCGTGGCCGCGGTGCTGGCCGTCCCGGCGTGGCCGACCGCCACGAACGGCACGATCCGCGTCGAGTCGGTGCAGGGCAACGGCCCGGCCGGGTACTTCGACCGGGCACAGCCGGGGGAGGTCCTGGCGGCGCAGGTCGCCGCCACCGACGTCGATGCGAAGGGCGTCGACCTCGTCGTCTGGCCGGAGGGGTCGGCGGAGTTCGACCCCCGACAGCAGCGGGTCATCGCCTCGGCGCTCGACTCGGTCGTCGACGCGGTCGGCGCACCGATCGTCGCCGGTGCCATCACCCAGACGCGGTCGGGCGTCCTGCACAACACGTCGTTCGTCTGGACCGCCGACGGTTGGCAGTCCTCGTACGACAAGAAGCGGCCGGTGCCCTTCGGCGAGTACGTGCCCGACCGGTGGTTCTTCTCGAAGCTGGCGCCGTCGCTCATCGGACTGCTGCAGCGCGACTACACGCCGGGTACGAAGCCGAACGTCCTGTCCGTCGCCGGGGTCAAGGCCGGCATCGCGATCTGCTTCGACATCGTCGACGACGGACTCACCCGCGACATGGCGCGCGGGGGAGCGCAGGTGATCCTCGCCCAGACCAACAACGCCGACTTCTCGGGCACCGACGAGAACCTGCAGCAGCTCGAGATCGCTCGGATGCGGGCGATCGAGACGGGGCGGTCGCTGGTGAACATCTCGACGGTCGGTGCCTCGCAGGTCATCGACCCGTCCGGGCGCACGATCGACCGGGTGCCCGAGTACACGGCGACCTCGATGATCACCGACGTGCCGCTCGGCACCTCCACCACACCAGCGACGATCGCGTCGGGTTCGATCGCGCTCGTCCTCGCGCTCGGGGGCCTGCTCACGCTGCTCGCCTGCGCTCCGTGGTCCCGCCGGGTGGCGCGGACCGCGGTCGTCCGTCGTTCCTGAGCGCCGCGCCGTCCCACTGGGAACGGACTGTGAATGCACCGGTCCGGGAGTGATGCCACGTGGGACAGTGTTGGGGAGGGTAGACGAGCGAGAGGAGCACACACATGGCTGATCGGAGTCTCCGCGGCATGCGGCTCGGGAGTCAGAGCCTCCAGAGCGAAGAGGGCGTCGAGCTCTCGGACCGCAAGCGCGCGGTCTACCAGACCGACTCGGGCGAGACGTTCGACATCGTCTTCTCGGCCGACGCCGACGTGCCCCAGACCTGGTCGGAGCCCCGCTCCGGTCGCGAGGGTCGTCTGCTCGGTGACGACGGCATCCCCGTCGAGGTCGCCGAAGAGGACGTCAAGGCACCTCGGACGCACTGGGACATGCTGCTCGAACGGCGCTCGCGCGAGGAGCTCGAGGAGCTCCTGCAGGAACGTCTGCAGTTCCTCCGCGCCCGACGTGGCGCCTGACCCACGCACGAACGACGACGCCCGCCCCGGAGATCCGGGGCGGGCGTCGTCGTCGGTGCGTCATCGGTCAGCGATCACCGGTCGCCGGGGCGCCGTCCGGAGCTGTCGCCGGTGCGGTGGCCCGACGCGTCCGTCTCGGCCGCAGCGGCGGCGTCGTCGGCCGCCGCGAGGTGCTCGTCGACGCTGCGGTTCGACGCCGCCAGACGCTCGTCGAGCTCCGACTCCGGCACGATGTCCGCAGCCGTCGCGTCCGGGCGGGGTGCGGAACCGGTGGCGGCGTCGGCGGTGGCGGTGTTCGCGAGGCTCTCGTTCGCCAGCTTCGAGATGCGCGAGAGGAAGTCTCCGCCCGCACCTCCGGCGGCGGGAGC
Organism: Curtobacterium sp. SP.BCo; assembly: GCF_051903265.1. Classification (GTDB taxonomy): domain Bacteria; phylum Actinomycetota; class Actinomycetes; order Actinomycetales; family Microbacteriaceae; genus Curtobacterium. The sequence continues at coordinate 2,429,783 of NZ_CP194337.1, read as the reverse complement.
GCTGCCCGTCCGTCCGCCGGAGAAGCCCTTCGCGATGCCGGACAGTGCCTCGGTGAACTCGCTCGGGATCATCCAGAGCTTGTTGGCGGTGCCCTCGGCGATCTTCGGCAGCATCTGCAGGTACTGGTAGGAGAGCAGCTTGTCGTCCGGGTCACCGGTGTGGATCGCCTCGAAGACGGTCGCGATCGCGGACGCCTCACCCTCGGCCCGGAGGACCTGGGCCTTCGCGTCACCCTCGGCGGCGAGGATGGCGGCCTGTCGCTGACCCTCGGCCTCGAGGATCTGGGACTGCTTCGTGCCCTCGGCCTGCAGGATCGCGGCACGACGGCTCCGCTCGGCACGCAGCTGCTGCTCCATGGCGTCCTGGATGGACACGGGCGGCTCGATCGCCTTGAGCTCGACCCGGCCGACGCGGATGCCCCACTTGCCGGTCGCCTCGTCGAGGACCACACGGAGCTGCCCGTTGATGTTGTCGCGGCTCGTCAGTGCTTCTTCGAGGTTGAGGCCACCGACGACGTTGCGGAGCGTGGTCGTGGTGAGCTGCTCGACGGCACCGAGGTAGTTCGCGATCTCGTAGGTCGCGGCGCGGGCGTCGGTGACCTGGAAGTAGACGACCGTGTCGATCGAGACGACCAGGTTGTCCTCGGTGATCACGGGCTGCGGCGGGAAGGAGACGACCTGCTCACGCATGTCGAGCAACGGCCGGAGGCGGTCGATGAACGGCACCAGGAGGTTCAACCCTGGGTTGAGGGTCTTGTGGTACTTCCCGAGGCGCTCGACGATCCCGGCCGTCGCCTGCGGCACGATCCGGATCGCGCGGGACAGGACGACGATCACGAAGATGACGACGACCAGGATGAGGACGAGCAGTGCGATCGTCCCGGCTGAGATGGTCACGAGGTGGCCCTTTCTCCGAGGCGGACGACCGCGGTCGACCCCTCGATGGACTCGACGACCACAGGGGTCCCGAGCGGCGGTGTTCGGTCGGTGGAGTCGGCGGCGATGCGGGCGCTCCAGGTCTCGCCGTTCGCCAGGCGCACCTGGCCGGGAGCGGACGAGGTGAAGGCCACGGCGACGGTGCCGCGCAGGCCGATCAGGCCCTCGACGTTCGTGCGGTGCGGATCGGCGTTCCGGCCGAGCGCCGTGAGCAGGCGCGGTCGGACGAGCGACAGCAGCAGGAGCGCGACGCCGGCGGCGATGATGGCCGAGAGCCACCACGGGGCGCCGAGCAGGGCGGCGATCAGCCCGCCGGCGGCGCCCGCCGCGAGCATGATGAAGATGAAGTCGAGGGTGAAGATCTCGACCACGCCCAGCAAGAGCACCAGGCCGATCCAGACGACGGTCTGGATCCAATCGATTCCGTTCACGCGATCTCCCTCCCTCGGTCGCGCGCGGCGGCTCGCTGCGTCGCGACGGCCGGTCCAACTCCGTTCAACATATCAGCCCGCCACCGATGACGCCCAGGCGATCGGTAGACTCGTCGGCGGCCGACCGGCCGGAACGCAACCTGGAGAAGACGACTGTGAGCAACCCCCTCGCCCCCGGATCCCTCGCCGACACGCGCGCCCTCGTCACGGGGTCGTCCCGCGGCATCGGTGCCGACACCGTCGGGTACCTGGCCGAGGCCGGCGCCAAGGTCGTCGTGAACTACCGCAACAAGGCCAAGCGTGCCGAGCAGATCGCCGAGAAGATCGTCGCGGCGGGTGGGTCCGCGCTCGCCGTGGGTGCCGACCTGACCGACCACGACTCGGTGCAGGCGATGGTGGACACGGTCGTCGACGCATGGGGTGGCATCGACCTGCTCGTGCTGAACGCCTCCGGCGGGATGGAGTCCGGTCTCGGCGAGGACTACGCGCTCCGCCTGAACCGGGACGCCCAGGTCGACATGCTGCAGACCGCGGTCCCGCACATGCCCGCCGGCTCCCGGGTCGTCTTCGTGACGAGCCACCAGGCCCACTTCGTCGAGACCGCCGAGACCATGGACGAGTACGTCCCGGTCGCGAAGAGCAAGCGCGCGGGGGAACTCGCGCTGCGCGAGCTCGTGCCGCAGCTCGAGGCAGCCGGCATCGAGTTCGTCGTCGTCTCCGGCGACATGATCGAGGGCACGATCACCGCCACGCTCCTCAACCGCCTGAACCCGGGGGCGATCGAGGGTCGACGGCAGGAGGTCGGCAAGCTCTACAGCGTGTCCGAGTTCGCCGCCGAGATCGCCCTCGCCGCGGTCGAGCCGATCCCGGCCGACCACACGAAGCTCGTCGGCGACGTCAGCGGCTTCACCGCGTCCTAGCCGGCCGCGGTAGCGTCGACCGGGTGACTGCGAAGCCCGGACTGCGACTGACCTCCCGCATCCTCCTGCTCGACCCTGACGGGCGGGTGTTCCTGATGGACACCAAGGCGCCGTCGTCCGACGGGTTCCACCGCTGGATCACCCCGGGCGGTGGTGTCGACCCGGGGGAGGACCACCGCACCGCAGCGGTCCGCGAGCTCCGTGAGGAGACGGGCATCGTCATCGACGACCCGGGTCAGCCCGTCTGGTCCTGGGACTTCGCCGTCGACTGGGACGAGGCCGACCACGACCGGGGCCACTCCGAGTTCTACGTCGTCCGGACCCCGGGCTTCGAGCTCTCCGCCGACGGCTGGACCGACGACGAGCAGGTCGACATCCTGGGCGCGCGGTGGTGGACGGCCGACGAACTCGACGCCACAGACGAGGCCTTCGAGCCCGCTGAACTCCCGGACCTGGTCCGCCGGTACGGCACGGCCTGACCCGTCCCGACCGGCACGACGGACCGACGACGTCGTCGCCACGACCTCGGTGCCGGCCGGTACCCTGATCGACATGAATACCACTGGCGAGCACGCCGCGGACAGCCACGATCGCATCCGGGTCCGGGGAGCGCGCGAGAACACCCTGCGTGACGTGGACGTCGACCTGCCGAAGCGCCGGTTGACGGTGTTCACCGGTGTGTCCGGGTCCGGCAAGAGCTCCCTCGTGTTCGCCACGATCGCCGCCGAGTCGCAGCGGATGATCAACGAGACGTACAGCGCGTTCGTGCAGGGGTTCATGCCGTCGCTGGCGCGCCCGGACGTCGACGTGCTGGACGGCCTGACGACCGCGATCGTCGTCGACCAGGAGCGCATCGGCGCCGATCCGCGCTCGACCGTCGGCACCGTCACGGACGCGAACGCGATGTTGCGCGTGCTGTTCAGCCGGCTCGGCACCCCGCACGTGGGCGGTCCGAACGCGTTCTCGTTCAACCTCGCGACCGTGACGGCCGGCGGCGCGATCACCGTGCAGAAGGGCAAGGACGCCAAGGCCGAGCGGGTCTCGTTCTCACGCCTCGGCGGCATGTGCGCCGACTGCGAGGGCCGCGGGTCCGTCACCGACATCGACCTCACGCAGTTGTTCGACGACAGCAGGTCGCTCGCCGACGGCGCCGTCACCATCCCCGGCTACGGCACCGAGAGCTGGAACGTCCGGATGTTCGCCGAGTCCGGGTACGTCGACAAGCACACGCCGATCCGCGAGTTCACCGCGCAGGAACGCGACGACTTCCTGTACCGCGAGCCCACGAAGCGCAAGATCGCCGGCATCAACATGACGTACGAGGGCCTGGTGGTGCGGGTCCGCCGGTCGTTCCTGCAGAAGGACCGCGAAGCGATGCAGCCGCACATCCGCGCGTTCGTCGACCGCGCGGTCACCTTCACCACCTGTCCGGCGTGCGGCGGGACCCGGCTGAACGACACCGCGCGGTCGTCGAGGATCGCGGGCAAGAACATCGCCGACGTGTGCGCGATGCAGATCACGGACGTCGCCGCGTGGCTGTACACGCTCGACGAGCCGAGCGTCGGGCCGCTGCTCGAGGGGCTCCGCGACCTGCTCGACTCGTTCGTCGAGATCGGGCTCGGGTACCTGTCGCTCGACCGTCCGACGGGCACGCTCTCCGGCGGCGAAGGCCAGCGCGTGAAGATGGTGAAGCACCTCGGGTCGTCGTTGAGCGACGTCACGTACGTCTTCGACGAGCCGAGCACCGGTCTGCACCCGCACGACATCGAGCGGATGAACGGCCTGCTGCTGCGCCTGCGCGACAAGGGCAACACCGTGCTCGTCGTCGAGCACAAGCCCGAGGTCATCGCGATCGCCGACCACGTGGTGGACCTCGGCCCCGGTGCCGGCACGGACGGTGGCTCGCTCTGCTACCAGGGCCCGGTCGACGGGCTCCGGGGGAGCGGCACCGTCACGGGGAAGCACCTCGACGACCGGGTCACCGTCAAGCCGGCCGTGCGGGAGCGCACCGGGGTCATCGAGATCCGGGGTGCGTCCGCGCACAACCTGCAGGGGGTCGACGTCGACGTCCCGACCGGGGTGCTCACCGTCGTCACCGGCGTCGCAGGATCCGGCAAGAGCACACTGATCCACGGCTCGCTCGCCGGGCGCGAGGACGTCGTCGCGATCGACCAGGGTGCGATCCGTGGTTCCCGCCGGAGCAACCCGGCGACCTACACCGGACTCCTCGAACCGATCCGCAAGGCGTTCGCGAAGGCCAACGGCGTGAAGCCCGCCCTGTTCAGCGCGAACTCGGAGGGCGCCTGTCCCGCGTGCAACGGCGCCGGCGTGATCTACACCGACCTCGGCATGATGGCCGGGATCGCGACCCCGTGCACGGAGTGCGGCGGCAAGCGGTTCGACCAGTCCGTGCTCGAGTACCGCCTGGCCGGGAAGGACATCAGCGAGGTGCTGGCGATGCCCGTCGCCGACGCCGAACGCTTCTTCGCCGCGGGGGAGTCCTCGATCCCCGCCGCCCACGCGATCCTGTCCCGGCTCGTGGACGTCGGGCTCGGCTACCTCACGATCGGGCAGCCCCTCACGACCCTGTCCGGCGGCGAGCGGCAGCGGCTCAAGCTCGCCACGCACCTCGGCGAGCGGGGCGGGGTGGTGGTCCTCGACGAGCCGACCACCGGCCTGCACCTGGCAGACGTCGACCAGCTGCTCGGGCTGCTCGACCGGCTCGTCGACGCCGGCCGGACCGTCGTCGTGATCGAGCACCACCAGGCCGTGATGGCGCACGCGGACTGGCTGATCGACCTCGGGCCCGGGGCCGGCCACGACGGCGGCCGGATCGTGTTCGAGGGAACGCCCGCCGAACTGGTGGCGGCAAGGTCGACCCTGACCGGGGAACACCTGGCGGCGTACGTCGGCGCGTGAGCCCGAGCCGGGTCAGTCGCGGTCGCCGAACAGCCCGAGTCCGTGCCGGGTCAGCACGTCGTAGGCGTCGCCGAAGGTCTCCGGGACCGGAGCGTCCGGCTCGTACTTCGCCAGCAGCAGCCCGAGCAACCCGCGCCCGGGCGCGGTGAGCGGGCGTCGGCGGTCCCGGTCGGTCAGTGCCCGCCGCGTGGCCTCGGGGTTGGCCGGCACGTACGGGCGCGGCACGTCCGGCCAGAGCTGCGGCTGCCGCGGGACCGTGCGGTTCAGGACGTTGCGGATGCTCGCTGCGCCGGCGTCGCGGTGCGTGAGCGGCTCCAGCCCGTGCTGTTCGGCGAGGGTGTGCACGATCGCTGCGTGGTGCATCGGGTCGTTCACGACGGTGCCCGGCTCGGTGTACGCGGAGACCACGAACGCCGGCACGCGGCCGCCCAGGCGATCGAAGGTGAAGTCCATCTCGCCGGGTTCCGGTTCGCCCGACGGCGGCGTCGCACCGGGCGGCGGGACGTGGTCGTACAGTCCGCCGTGCTCGTCGAAGGTCACGACCAGGGCGGTGTTGATCGCGTTCGACCCGTCGGTGGAGCGACCGCCACGCACCGCGGCGTAGACCTCGGCGAGGAGTGCCTCGGCCGCCCGCACGTCGGACATCGCGCTGTCGTAGGGTTCCTCGCCCGGGACGTCGACCACGGTCGGACGGCTCATCGGCGGGTGCATGTCGTTGTGGTCGAACACCATCCGGGGCTCGACGAACGCGTAGTCGGGGAGCGTGCCGTTCGCCGCGTCCTCGCGGAACTGCTCCATGCTGCGGAAGTTCGACTTCCAGTAGCGCTCGAGGGACGGCGCGTGCAGGAACCCGGTGAGGGACACGACCTGGTCGACGTCGAAGTACACCCGCCAGGTCTTGCCGGCTTCCTCGAGCCGGTTGAAGACCGTCGGCACGGCCGGTGCGTCCAGCCACTTGCCCGGACCGCCGCCGAGCGCGTTCGTCACGAAGCCGTGCGAGGTGCTGGCGTGGAAGAACGAGCGGTTGCAGAAGGTCTGCGAGGGCACCGCGCAGTGCCAGTGGTCGTACACGGCGAAGGACTTCGCGAGCGTGGAGAAGACCGGGAGCATCTCGGGGGAGAACCCGCCCATCACGCGGGCGTACTCGTCGGCGGTGGGTTCGCGGCCCCGTTCGATCCGGAAGTTCACGACGTAGTCGTGCACGAACCCGCTCATCGTCGGGGCGGCGGTGTCCCGAGGCGCGTTGTACGGGGCCGAGTACCCGTGCTCCGTCGGCGTCGCGTTGGCCTCGGGCTCGACGACCCCGAACCACTGCGTGTTGACGTGCGGGTAGAACTCACCCGGATCGGGGTCGGGCTGGGACATCACCGTGTCGGTCGACCCCTGGTAGACGTGTGCCTCGACGACCGTCCCGTCGGGTGCGGTGTTGGCGTGCCGGCCGTGTTGCAGGCCCTCGAACGACTGCCCGGCACCGAGTTCGTCGTCCTGGTACAACCGGCCGAGCACGTGGTCGAAGCTGCGGTTCTCGAACATGACGACGACGAGGTGGTCGAAGCCGGGTTCGGCGCGCTCGGGGAGCGGCGTGAAGCCGTAGCGTTCGTCCTGCCGGCGCTGGTGCGCGGCGGCGGCGGTCCCCACTGCCGCTGCCCCGACCGCGGCTCCCGCGGCACCGATCCCGGCGCGCCGGAGGAACGTCCGACGCGACGGGGTCGGTCGGTCGTCCGGGGTGGGCGGTTCGGTCGGCACTCCAGCAGTGTGGCCGAGGAGCGGTCCTGTCGCAACGCGCTGATCGGACGGTCTCCGCGGAGTCCCCGGACGCATCCAGGGGCCGACGCCTAGCCTCCGACCCATGAGCTACAGCCAGCCTGACCCAGCCGAAGAGACCACCGCCAGCGAGGAGCCGGAGCAGCCGGACACCGACCGTCAGAACCTCGAGGAGCAGGGCGAGGAACACGCCTCGCTCGAGATCTCGGCCGACGACGTGCCGGTCGAGTCCGACCAGGAGGGCGACTCAGCGTCCTGAGCCTGCCCCGAGCGAGGGTGTCGCCGCGATCAGGGCCTCGACGAGTTCGACGTAGGGGAGTCCGACTGCGGCGAACATCCGCGGGACTTGCGACTGCTCGGTGAAGCCTGGGCTCGTGTTGACCTCGTTGAGGACGATGCCGTCCGTGGTGAGGAAGAAGTCGAACCGGGCGACGCCGGAGCAGCCGAGGGTGTCGTAGAGGGTGTGGGCAGCGCGCACGAGTGCGTCGAGCTCCTCGTCGTCGAGGACTGCCGGCACCGTGAACCGGGCGGTGCCGTCGTACTTCTGGGCCCGGTCGAACAGTTCGCCGTCGGCGACGCCGATCTCCAGTGCTGCGCCGGTCCGGAGCGTGCCGTCGTGGTGCCGGAACACGGCGACGTCGACCTCGCGGCCGGTGACGAACGCCTCGACGAGGGTGTCACCGCCGGCGGCTCGCGCGTGGTCGATCGCCGTCGGGTAGCCGTCGGGGGAGCGGACGACGGAGACGCCGTTGCTCGAGCCCGCGGTGGTGGGCTTCACGACGAACGGTGGGACGAACGGGGCCGGGCCGACCGCCGCGCCGGCGGGCACGAGGACGGCCGGTGTGGTGGGGATCCCGATGGCCTCGGCGAGGGTCTTCGTGACCCACTTGTCGATGCCGAGCGCTCCGGCGCGCACCGGTGACCCGGCGAGCGGGAGCCCGATCATGGACAGGAACCCGGCGACTGCGCCGTCCTCGCCGTTGACGCCGTGCAGGGCCGCGAACGCGACGTCGCACGAGGTCAGCAGCGCGACGACGTCGGACGGGGTGAGCGGAGCGCCGTCGGTGGTCCGCCAGGAACCGTCCCGGTCGATCGTCAGCGGGACCGCTTCGGCGCCGAGTGCGCGGACGGCGCGGGTGACGGCTGCGGCGGAGGCGAGGGACACGTCGTGTTCGTCGTTGACGCCGCCGCCGATCACGGCGACGCGTTGCGGGGTGGTGGGACGGTCAGGCAACGGGGGCCTCCTGGGTCGTGGTGGTGCGGTGCACCCGGGCCACGCGGGTGCCGATCCGGGTGACGATCTCGTGCGCGATGGTGTCCGACCAGCGGGCCCAGTCCGACACGGTGGGTTCGCCGTCGTGGCCGCGGCCGAAGAGCGTGACGGTCTCGCCGAGGTGCAGGCGGTCCTCGCCGGTGTCGATGACGACCATGTCCATCGAGAACCGTCCCACCAGCGGTCGGCGTCGTCCGCGGACGGTGACCTCGGCACGTTCGGATGCGGCGCGGGGGAGTCCGTCGCCGTAGCCGAGGGGCAGCAGCGCCAGGTTCGTCGGCCGTGCTGCGACGTGGTCCAGGCCGTACCCGACCCCGGTGCCGGCACCGATCTCGCGGGTACCGACGACCGGTGCCGTGAGCGAGAGCGTCGGTTCCAGGTCGGTCGCGGTGCCGGACGGGTCGATGCCGAACAGTCCGGCGCCGATGCGGTGGAGGTCGTGCCCGGCGCCGACCCCGGTGACCGTCGCGGCGGTCGCGGCGAGGTGTGTGGTGAACCCGGTGAGTCCGCGGCGCCGTGCGGTGCGGACCGCGTTCGTGAACAGGAGTCGTTCCCGGGTGTTCTGCGGGTCCTCCGGCTGGTCGGCGCACGACATGTGGCCCATCACCCCGACGATCCGGATCGTGCCGGTCAGCTGCAGCTCGCGGGCTGCGGCACACAGTGACGCCCACGTCGAGGGGGCGGCGCCGTCGCGGGCCATGCCGAGGTCGACGTGCAGGTGGACCCGAGCGCGTCGACGGGTCCGGACCGCGGCCCGGCTGACGGCGCCCAGCAGTTCGACCCCGGAGACGGCGATGTCGACGTCGGCGAGCAGGGCGGTCTCGAAGTCCGCGTCGAGCGGGTTGAGCCAGCTGAGCACGGGGACGTCGGTGCCGGCGGCGCGGACCGCGAGGGCTTCGTCGATCGTGGTCACGCCGATGGACGTCGCACCTGCCGACACGACCGACCGGGCGATCGAGCCGTGTCCGAAACCGTCGGCCTTCAGGACCGCCATCAGGTGCCCGCCGGAGCGTGCGACGAAACCCGCGGTGTTCGCCCGGACGGCGTCGTCGTGGACGACGAGCTGCGGGGCCGACGCCGTCATCGAATGCCCCGGGGCTGCTCATTGGGATGCATGGTGTCAGGCTCGCGGAGCCCGGGCGGCCGGGGCATCGTCCTGGCGGATGAGCCGACCCGCCGCGAGACCCAAACACCCGCCGTCGGACGGATGACGGCCGTCGACCGGTGAGCACGGCAGCGGACGGGAGGCGCGGATCACGCGATCGCGCCGGCCAGGGTGATCCGTGCCTCCCGTCCGACGGCCCTGGCCGTCTCGCGACGCACGTCGCGTCAGGAGCCCCGGTGCGTCACCTGCCAGAGCGCGGTGGCCGCCGACCGCGCGACGCGCGGCAGGGGAGAGGACACCACGGTGACGAACGGCCGCTCGGTCGCGCCCATCGACATCTTGAACCGGCTGATGCCCTCGTCGACGCGCCCGACCATGTCGAGTGCGGTGTGCCCGTGCGCCGAGGACCACTGCACGATGTGGTGGTAGAGCGCCGAGCTCGGGTTCGCGGAGCGGTACGCGCGCAGGGTGCCACCGGCCCAGCCCATCACGACCGGGTGGCCCGCCAGGGCGAGGATCACGCCGGCCAGCTCGCCCTCGACCACGGCGGTCGCGGCGTACACGTGGTCGCGGCCCTCGGCCCACCGCTCGATCCGTGCGCCGATGTCGTCCGGGTACGGCGACGGGACACCGCGGCTCTCGTACGACTCGCTGAGCACGCGGGGGAGGAACGCCGTGACCTCGCCGGGCCGCGACGGTCGGATCTCGACGCCCCTCCGCTCGGCCGCCCGCACGTTGTGCCTGGCGCTACGGCTCATCCCGGCGAGGAGCTGCTCCGGGGAGGGGGAGTCGGCCAGGTCGACGACGTAGGTGCGGTCGCCCGTCCACTCCACGCCGCAGCGGGACAGGAGCTCGTCGGGCGGGGTCACTGCCGGGCCGAGGTCGAACCGTGCGATCGGGACACCGTGCCGGACCTGCCACCGTCGGAACGCCCGGAGGACGTCCGGCAGGAGCGCGCCGGGGACGAGCGGCCCGACGTACGGGAACGGGGGATCCGCGGGACGTGCGATCGGTCCGGGGCGGAGCACGACCGGGAACACCCCCACCGGCGTGCCCTGGCGTGCGACGACCAGCGGGATGAACCGCCAGCCGAAGACGTCGGCCATCAGCTGCAGCCAGGACCAATCGTGGAACCCGGTCGCACCCGCGTGCTGTGCGACGAGTGCGTCCCATTCGCCAGGGTCGTCGGTGACGGCGAAGCGGAACTCTGGTGCCACGGCGACCTCCACGTCTGGTGCGGACTGTGGGAAGCCTATGCGGGCGGTCGCGAGTTGCAGCGTGCATCGTCCGGTTTCCCGCGCCGGCCGGGAACTCTTGCGGGATGCCGTTGCGGGTTGCCGTCGTCGACGTGGCAGGTTGGGATCATGAGCAAGCTGCAGATACCGTCACGGATATCCCTCCTACTACCACCGCCGCTACCGCTACCAAGGGACAATTGATGCAAGACGAATCGTCTAAGCGAAACTGGCTGTGCTCTCACTTCACTTTGTCGAACCCCGACGAGCATCGAGGAGATGACCTCGTTGCGTTGCTCCGACGACTAGCAGACGAGTTGGTCAACCAGGGCATCTCATCGTCAGATGTGCGGGATGTCGTGTTTTCCGAAGAGGTGAACGTCGGGGAGAGCAGCTGGAACGCGACGGTCTACTTTGATACTCCGGCATAAGGCTCGAGCAGCCGCTGACGACTCTCGTGTCCGCGACCTAACGGTCTGCTTCGATGCGTAGATCTCGCCTTCGCGCCAGTCAAATCTGCAGGCAGTGCTGAGCTCATGGTGCGGCACCGCGCAATCGCAAAACTATTCCGCTTGGACCCAGCGGCGGAGCTGGTATCGACTCGCGAGCTCTTTCAAATGACTCTGGACAAAGCGAGCACAAAAATGTTGCTGAATATGCTCGATCGGCCGGATTCCGATGAAACCTACCAGCCAATGAGGGTCCTGTTAAGGAGCGACCTCGAGGCGTTTATCGACAATGCGGACTAGCGATCTCCGATCGCAGCGTCCATGACAAGATCCCAGGCATTGCGTGACTGGCGGGTTGCGCGCTCGTGAAGTCGATCGCGGGGTTGCAACCTCGGCACCCTTCTGGCCGATAATGCATATTATGTCAACTTGAGTCGATCCGACCCCTGGTCTGTTGCAGCGCACCGCTCCCCTCTAGCATCGCCGTCGAGAGCACCACGGGGTGCTCGGAACCGGCGGTGTCCGATGCGGAAGCTCGTCCTGAAGATGTCGATGTCCCTCGACGGCCACGTCGCCAGCGCACGGACGGAGTCCGACTGGATGTTCCGCGCTGCGAGCCCGGACTCCGCCACCTGGGTGCTCGACACGGTGTCCCACGCCGGTGTGCACGCGTTCGGCCGTCGGTCCTTCGAGTCGATCGCCGGCTTCTGGGCGAACGACACGACGCCGATCGCCGCGGCGATGAACGCCGTCCCGAAGGTCGTCTTCACCCGGCAGGCCGACTACGACCCGTCGACGGTGGACCTCGGAGGCGCTGACTCCCCCGCTGCGGACACGTGGGCCGGAGCCCGGGTGGCGAACGGCGACCTGACCGCGGAGGTCGACCGACTCCGTGCCGAGGACGGCCCGGACGTCCTCGCCCAGGGTGGCACCGGCTTCTGCCGGAGCCTCGCGCGGGCCGGGCTGGTCGACGAGTACCGCCTCGTGGTGCTCCCCGTCGCACTCGGGGCCGGCGGCGGCATCTTCGACGGGCTGCCCGACGAACTCGATCTGACCCTCGTGCAGTCGACGGTGTTCACGGGCGGCGCGAAGGCGGACGTCTACCGACCGAAGCACCGAGGATAACTCAGAAAACCGCGACCGTCATCCCCGCGCTCGTCGCCGGGCCGTCCATCGCCACCAGCGCCGCCGGCAGGTCGTCGAACCCGATGGTCTGCCCGATCGACTCGGCGGGCCGCAGCCGTCCGGCCACGACGTCGTCGAGCATCGCGGCGTACTCCCCCACGGCGATCCCGTGGCTGCCGAGCAGCTCGAGTTCCTCGCCGATCACCCGACCCATCGGGATCGCCGGAGCGGCTTCCGCGTCGAGCAGCAGGCCGACCTGCACGTGCCGACCCCGGGGTCGCAATGAGGCCACCGCGGCGACCGAGGTCGCCCGGCTGCCGAACGCGTCGACCGACACGTGGGCGCCGCCGCCGGTCAGGGACCGCACGGTGTCGACGGCGTCCTCGTCCATCCGGACGACGTCCGCGCCGAGTGCTGCCGCGCGGTCGAGCGCGGCGGCCGAGACGTCCACGGCGACGACGTGCGCACCGGCCGCCTTCGCCACCAGCACCGTCGACAGTCCGACGCCGCCGCAGCCGTAGACCACGACCCACTCCCCCGCCGCGACCCGTCCACGTGCGTGCAGGGCGTGGTACGCGGTCCCGAAGCGACAGCCGAGCCCGGCGGCCTCGGCGAACCCGACGGCGTCGGGCAGCGCCACCAGGTTGACCTCGGCGTGCGGCACGACGACCGCTTCCGCGTAGGACCCGGGCAGCGTGAAACCGGGCTGCTGCTGTCGCGTGCAGACCTGGGTCGCGCCGTCGAGGCACTGCTCGCAGCGGCCGCACGCGAAGACGAACGGTGCGGTGACCCGGTCCCCCACCGAGAACCGCGTCACGTCGGACCCGACGGACGCCACGACGCCGGCGAACTCGTGCCCGGGGACGTGCGGCAGCACCACGGAGTCGTCGTGGCCCTTCCAGGCGTGCCAGTCGCTGCGGCACACCCCCGTCGCGGCGACCCGGACGACCACGCCGTCGGCGGGCGCCACGGGGTCCGGCACGTCGATGACGGCGGGGGTGGAACCGAAGGAGTCGTACTGGACGGCGCGCATCCGACCATCGTCGCAGACGTGGACGCGCCGTGCGCCGACGCCGCAGCGGGCGCGTGACGCTGGATACAGTTGTCGGACGCAACGACTGCGAGAGGGGGGACATGGCCGTCGTGCTCCGCCCCTGGCTGCTCCGCTCCCGGAGGCGCGCCGGCCTCCTCGCGGTCGTGGCGCTCATCGCCGCCGTCCTCGCCGGGGTCGCCGGCACCGCGCTCAACCTCGTGCTCCAGGCCCCGACGACGGAACTCCGCGCCGCCCTCCGGGACCTGCCCGCCGCGGGCCGGACGCTCACGATCGAGGCCTCGGGCGACCCGTCCGCGCAGGACCGAGCGTTCCGGCAGCTCGTCCGGCAGTCGTTCTCCGACGTCCCGGTGCTCGTCGACCGCGCGGTGTCGGGCGACACCACCACGTGGACGGTCGGGCCCGATCCCGACCGGGTCACCGCTGCCGACCTCGACCGCCTGCGTGCCGGTCTCGGGTCGTTGCCGGCCGCCGCGGCCCAGCGGTTCGCCGTCGACGGTGGCACGTCGACCCGCCACGCCGGGAGCGTCCGCGAGAACGCGACGGTGCTCGTCGCGGCCGTGTCGGCCGTCCGTGCGGCTGCGCCGGTCCCGGTCTCGGTCGTCGTCGTCGCGGGCGCCGTCGCCCTCCTGCTCGCCGGGCGACTCCTGTCGGGTGCCCGGACGGCGGAGGACCGGTTGTTCCGGGCGCGTGGTGCCTCGGAGGCGCTGCTCGTCGGGGTGGCGGGCCTGGAGGCGCTGGTCGTGGGAGCGATCGGCGCTGCGGTGGGCAGCGTGGTCGGCTCCACGGTCGCCGGTGCGCGCTGGGGAACACCGGGCACCACGTCGACCGCGGTGGTCGCCGTCGTCGCCGCCGGCGCGGTGACCGTCCTCGTGGTCGGTGCCCTGGTCGGGGCGACCCTGTCCGCCGCCCGGGCAGCCGAGGCGTCCGCGGTCCCGCACGCCACGCGCGGCGCCGTCGTGCGGGACGGCGCCGCGGTGGTGCTCCTGGTGCTCCTCGCCGCGGTCGCCGTGTGGCGGTACCGCGACACGGCCGCCGCGTCCACCGGTGATCCGCTCGCGGTGGTCGCGCCCGCCGCACTCCTGACGGCGCTCGGTGTCGCCGGTGCCCTCGTGCTCTCCCCCGTGCTCTCCGTCCTCGCGCGGGTGTCCGCACGTCGTCCCGGCCTGGTCCGCCCGCTCGGGCTCCGGTTGGCAGCGCGCGACGGTCGGCGACTGTTCGTGCCCGCCGCCCTCCTCGTGCTCGCGGTCGCCTCCGGGGTGTTCACGGCGACGGTGGACACGTCGACGCGCGCGTTCCTGCAGGACAGCGGACGCGTCGAGCAGGGCGCGGCACTCCGGGCCGACGTCGGTGGTCCGCTCCCGGTGAACGGCCCGTCCGACCTGTTGCCCGTCGGTGTCCGCGACGACGGAGCCGCCGCCGACGGTGTGCGCCCGGTGCTCCGGCTCACCGGTACGCCCGGTGACGCCGCGCAGTCCGTGCAGTCCGTGCAGGTGGTCGGGATCGACACCCGCGCGCTCCCGGCGATGCTCCCGGTCGCCGCGCAGACCTTCGACGCGACCCGCGCCGTCCGGGGGCTGCGCACCGGTGCGTCCGGCATCGCGCTCGGACGGTCGACGACGGGCGGTGCACCGCTGGACCTCGGCGTCCGGACGTCGGTCGGCTCGGCGACGACCGTCGACCTCGCTCCGGACGGGACCTCGAGGGAGTCGCCGACGACCGACCCCGACGTCGCCCTGCAGGCGGTCGCCTGGCTCGTCGACGACGTCGGCGACGTCGTGCCGGTGAGCACCGTGTCGCACGACCTGCAGATCGGCGGCGAGAACGCACGGTTGACGGGGACGGTCCCAGCCGGGGGTCCCTGGCGGCTCGGAGCGGTCGACCTCCGGTTCAGCGGTGACGCGGACCTCGACGACGTCCGGGTCGACGTCCGCTCGCTCAGCGTCGCCGGCCGCACCGTCGCCCTGCCCGAGGACCGGTGGACGCCCGCGCAGGACGCCTACGACGCCTCCGGGCTGCGCGCGGACGCGGACACCGGTGGGACGGACGGCGGCATCGGCATCGGTGCGGCGAGCCTCGCGCTCGCTGCACAGCCGGGCAGCACCGTCGGTGTCCGGCTCATGCCCTCGGCGGACCGCGTCGTCCCCGTCCTGGCCAGCACCGCGACCGGGTCATCGCTCGGTGACACGGTCACCGTGAACGGCGACTGGGCGAGCTTCCGCGCGCGGGTCGTCGGCACGGCGCCGACCGTCCCGGGGACCGACGGCGGAGCCGCCTACCTCGCCGACCTCCCGGCGCTCGACCGGGCGATCCTCGCCGCCTCGCAGCGACCCCAGCGCATCCGCGAGGTGTGGGCGGCGCACGACGGATCCCGTGCCGCGCTCGCAGCCGCGCTCCCGGACGCGACGGTCTCGGAGCCGTCCACCGCCCTCGAGGCCCGGTTCGCCCGGCTCGTCGTCCTCGCACTCCTGGCCGGCACCGCCGCCGCGCTCTTCTGCGCGGTGCTCGTGCTCGCCGCCACCGCCGCCGCCGTGGCCCGCGACCGACGCGACGAAGCGCTCGGCCTGCGACTCAGCGGCGTCACGGCGTCCCAGCAGGCCCGACTCCGCGCCGTCGGTCCGGCACTCACCAGCGGGTTCGGGGCGGTCGTCGGCATCGTGGCCGGCACCGCTGCGGCGGCGCTCCTGGGGGCCGCCGCGGTCCGCGCGAGCGTGCCACGGGCCCCGGCCGGCCTCGGCGTCCCGCTGGTCCCGACCTGGTGGGTCGTCATCACGGTCGTCACCGTGGTGGTCGTCGCCGGGATCGTCGTGACACTCGTCCACGCGGCCGCGGTCCGCCGCAGCGCACGACGGACCGGGCTGGAGGCACGGTGAGCGCCCGCGACGTCGGTCGCGCCCCGGTGGGCGCGCGTGCACCGCATGGCGCACCCCGGCGGGTGCGTCTCGTCCGGCGGTCGGTCGTCGACCAGGGCGGTGCCCTGCTGGCGCTCGCGGTGCTCGTGATGGTGACCACGCTCGCAGCGGTGGGTGTGCCGAGACTGGTGACGGGCCTCCTGGACGACGACCTGAGCCGGACCGTCGCGAGCGCCTCACCCGCCTACCGGGACCCCGTGGCGGGCGTGTCGCTCGCCCCTGATGCGAGCGTCACGGACCCGGACGACTTCTTCCGGCAGGTCTGGCAGGCGCTGCCGGACCGGCTCCGGACCGCGCACGCCAACATGCGTCCCGGCCTGCGCGCCGTCCTGGACGACGGCCACGTCGCTGCGCGTGCCGCGGGCGTCTCCTCCGGTGGGCTGCCCGCCGGGGGGCTGCGGGACTTCCCCGCGAGCGGGTTGCCCGACGGACTGCCGATCGCGACGGGCTACCGCATCGACGCGTTCTCGGGGCTGCGCGACGAATCGAGGTTGGTGGCCGGGCACTGGCCGACACCGGCGACGGGCATCGCGAGCGCCGTCGAGGTCGTGGCCACCCCCCGGACCGCGCGGGAGATGCGCTGGCGGGTCGGCGAGGAACAGCAGCTCGCACAGGCCGGCGACCCGGTGACGGTCCGCCTCGTCGGCCTGGTCTCCCCGAAGGCCGGCGGATCGGACTTCTGGGCCCTGGACCCCGGCCGGAGCAGGACCTCGGTGACGTACTCGTCCGACCAGACGCCGACCCGGCACGGGATCGTCTTCGTGGACGCGAGCACCTGGCCGGAACTCGGGCCGCAGCTCGGCGGCTTCGACGTCTCCGCGTGGTACCGACTCGACCCGTCGGCGATCTCGACGGCGTCGCTGCCGGGGATCACGGCGGGGTTCGACCGGTTGCTCGCGGACCCGCCGGCCGTGACGACCGCGAACGGTGACGCCCGGGTGCTGCGGTTCGGTTCGTTCCTCCCCCGTCTGGTCGACCTCGCCGACCAGCGTGCTTCGGCGTCCGGCCAGCTCCTCGCCGTGTCGGCCGCCGGGCCCCTCGGCGCCGCCCTGCTCGTCGTGGTGCTCGCCACGTCCGTGGTCGTCGCGCGACGTCGCAGCGACCGCGCACTGCTGCGCGCCCGGGGCGCGGGCACGCGGGCGACGGTACTGCGGTCCGTCCTCGAGACCGGGCTCGCCACCGTGCCGGGCGCGCTGCTCGGGTGGCTCGCCGCGGTGCTCCTACTGCCGGACGCGTCGTCATCGACGGGGATCGCCGCGGCGGTGATCGGGCTCGTCCTGCCACCGGGTGTCACGGCGGTCGTCGCCCTCGCGGAGGCCCTGCACGACCGGGGTGCCCGGATCGCTCCCTTCCGCTGGGTGTTCGAGACGCTCGTGGTCGCAGGGGCCGCGGCCGCGGTGGCCGCGGTGCTGCGGAACGTCCGGTCGGCAGCGCCGGACGGCACCCCGGTCGGCGCGACGCCGCCCGCCGGCGACCCGCTGGTCGTCGTGGCGCCGCTGCTCGTCGCCGCGACCGTCGTCGTGGTCCTGCTCCGTGTCCGTCCGACCGTCGTCCGCTGGTCCTCCCGACTCGTGCGGGACCGGAGCGCCGCAGCCTTCCTCGGCACGGCGGAGGACGCTCGGGGCGGTGCGGCCCCGGCCTGGGTGCTCGGCGCGGTGGTGCTCGCGACCGGTACCGGCGTGCTCGCGGCGGTGCTGCTGGACGCCCTGCGCTCGGCGACGGCACGGACGAGCGGCGACACGACGGGACTCGACACCAGCGTCCTCGTCGCGGGGTCCGCGGCCGTGGTCGTCGGCGGACTCGTCCTCGCCGCGCTGCTCACTGCGGCAGCGGTCGTGATCACGGTCGTCGCCGCGGCCCCCGAGCGTCGCCGGCACGGCGCCCTGCTGCGGACCTTCGGGCTGTCCGGGCGCGAGCGGACCGCGGTCACCGTCTGGGAGCTCGTGCCCCGCTGCGTCCTCGGCGTCGTCGGTGGGACGGTGGCGGGGCTGGTGTCCGCGGTGATCGTGGCGCCGGCGATCGTCCCGGGAACCGCCCGGGTCGCCCCGGACCCGCTCACGATCGTGCTGACCGCGGTGGCGTTCGGGCTCGCAGCGACGGCGGCCACGGTCGTCGCCGTCCTCTCCGACCGGCGACGGTCGGCCCTCGTCGACGACAGGAGTGCACCATGACCGACATGCCGGACGTGTCCGGACGCGACCGCTCCATCCGCTGCCGTGAGCTCGTGCGCATCTTCACCGCGGACGACGTCGAGGTGCAGGCACTACAGGGACTCGACCTCGACGTGGCGAGCGGTGAGCTCGTGGCGCTCGTCGGCGCGTCCGGCTCGGGCAAGTCCACGCTGCTCGGCATCCTCTCCGCGCTGGACCGCCCCACGGCGGGATCGGCGACGGTCGCCGGGGTCGACCTCACCACGATGAACCGCCGGACCCGCCTGCAGTACCACCGGCGCGTGGTCGGCTTCGTGTGGCAGCAGACCGAGCGGAACCTGGTGCCGTACCTGACCATCGCGGACAACGTGCTGCTCGCGATGCAGCTCGGGCGGACGCCGGACCGGTCCGCCCGGCTCGGGGAACTCGTCGACCTGCTCGAGCTCGGGGACGTCCTGGACCGACGCCCGGGTGACGTGTCCGGCGGCCAGCGACAGCGAGCAGCGGTCGCCGTCGGGCTCGCGAACGACCCCGCAGTCCTGCTCGCCGACGAACCGACCGGCGAGCTCGACGAGGCGACGAGCACCCGGTTGCTCGAGACCCTCCGCACGGTGAACCGGGAGACCGGGACGACGACGCTCATCGTCACGCACGACGCCGCCGTGTCCGACCACGTCGGCCGGACCGTGCGCATCCGGGACGGCCGGACCGCCACCGAGACCCTCCGCTCCACGGCGGGGACGACCGGCGACGCGCGCGAGTACGCACTCGTCGACCGGGCCGGTCGCCTCCAGCTCCCCCGCGAGTACGTCGACCGACTCGGGCTGCAGGACCGGGTGCGGCTGGCGCTCCGGTCCGACCACGTCGGCGTGTACCGCGGCGACCACGACCAGCCCACGACGAACGACCGGACGGAGCACGACGATGCCTGACGCCGCCCTCACCGCGGACCACCTGACCCGGCGCTACCGGGACGGTCACGCCGAGGTGACCGGCTGCGAGGACGTCTCCCTGGCCGTGCACCCCGGTGAGCTCCTCGTCGTCCGGGGTCGCTCGGGGGCGGGCAAGTCGACGCTCCTCCGCCTGCTCGGCGGACTCGACCGGCCCAGCTCGGGCACGGTCCGGATCGGTGACGTCGACGTCTCGGCCGCATCCGAGGACGCCCTCGTGACGCTCCGCCGGGACGTCGTCGGCTTCGTGCACCAGGACTTCGGGCTGCTCCCGACGCTGACCGCCGCCGAGAACGTGGAACTCCCCCTCCGCGTCGCCCGGCGCCCCGGGGCCGAGCGGGACGACCGGGTCGCGTCGGCCCTGTCGTCCGTCGGGCTCGACGGACACGCACGCCAGCGACCCGGGCAGCTCTCCGGCGGCCAGCAACAGCGGGTCGCCATCGCCCGCGCGCTCGTCCTGCCCCGGCGCGTGCTCATCGCGGACGAGCCGACCGGGCAGCTCGACAGCGAGACCGCGGCGCAGGTGATGGAACTCGTGGTGGCCCTGACCCGGGAGCGCGGCGTCGCCACCGTCGTCGCGACGCACGACCCCCTCGTGATCGCCCTCGCCGACCGGGTCGTCGAACTCCGTGACGGCCGGGTGCGAGCCGGTCGCCACGCGGCCTGACCCGGGCCACCGGGAGCGGATCGGCCGTTGTGCCGGCTCCGCGCCCGACGGTTCACTGGCTGCATGGACCTCCGCTTCTCCGACGACCCCGACGACCTCGACGTCACCCGTGTGCACCGCTGGCTCAGCGAGGAGTCGTACTGGGCGCGCGGACGTGACCTCGCCACCCAGCGCGCGATCATCGCCGGCTCCCGGAACTTCGGCGTCTACGACAGTGCGACGGGGCAGCAGCTCGGGTACGCCCGGGTCATCACGGACGGGGTGACGTTCGGCTGGCTCGCCGACGTGTTCGTTGACCCGGGATCCCGGGGCCGCGGAGTCGGTGTCGCCCTGGTGCGTGGAGTGACCGAGGCGATCGAGCCGCTCGGGTTGAAGCGGTTCGCGCTCTTCACCGCGGACGCCCACGGTCTCTACGAGCAGTTCGGGTTCCGCGCGCTCCCCGACGCGGACGGGTGGATGATGCGCCCCGGCCCGGGGTTCGGCGCCGACGTGCACGACTGAAGCCGCCGCTCGGGCACCGGGCCACCGGCCGGGCCGCGCGTGCCTGCCTGAGGTGATCCGCGCCTCCAGGCCCGTGGCACCGGTGCCGGGCGCACTTCGTGAGCAGGAACTGTCGGGTCGGGCACGCCGACCCGACCATTGCTGCTCACGAAGCGCACGCCGGGCCGCGCCCACGCTCGCCCAGACAACGCGCGCGGCGCGGCGCGCGTCAGTACTCGATGCGGCCGGTGCGGTCGTGGAACTCCCCCGTCGGACCGTCCGCACCCAGCGTCGCCAGCGCCACCGTGGCGTCGGTGCCCTCGGTCACGGTCTGGTGCCCACCGAACCCGTTGAACTCCGTCGCGGTGTACCCGGGGTCGCTCGCGTTCACCCGGAACTCCGGCAGCAGCTTCGCGTACTGCACGGTCAGCGCGATCACTGCCGCCTTCGACGCCGGGTACGGCACGGCCGGGACCGGGAACTCGTCCCGTCCCGGCAAGGTCAGCCACCGCGGGAACCCGACCCCCGACGCCACGTTCACCACGACCGGGTTCGCCGATCTGCGCAGCAGCGGCAGCGCCGCCTGCGTCACCCGGACGACGCCGGTCACGTTGGTGTCGAGGACGGCCGCGATGGCCGTGGCGTCCAGGTCGTCCACCCCGAACGACGTGCCCAGGATGCCCGCGTTGTTCACGAGGACGTCGAGCGACGGCAGGGACGCGACCGCCGCGTCGACGCTCGCCTGGTCGGTGACGTCGAGCTGGACGACGTGGGCGCCGAGCGCGCGGGCATCGTCGCCGCGGGACGGGTCGCGCATCCCGGCGTACACGGTGTGCCCGGCATCGACGAGGCGGCGGACCGTCTCGAGACCGAGACTGCGGTTGGCTCCGGTGATCAGTGTCGTTGTCATGCCCCGACCCTGCGCCCCCGTGGCTGAGTCCCCCAGGCACCGCTCGACAGTGGGACCACCAGTACCAGGGAGGCCGGGAGGCGCGGGGCGATGATGGTGGGCATGAGCGAGTTCGCGAGTGTGCTGCGTTCCTGGCGCGACCGGGTGCGTCCCGAGGAGGTCGGCCTGCCCGCCGGCCCGGGCCGGGGCACGCCGGGCCTCCGCCGCGAGGAGCTCGCCGCGCTCGCCGGGGTCAGCGTCGACTACGTCGTCCGCCTCGAGCAGGGCCGTGCCACGAACCCGTCGGCGCAGCTGCTCAACGCGCTGGCCACGGCGCTGCGGCTCACCGAGGAGGAGCGCGACCACCTCTGCCGGGTCGCCTCCGTCGTCCCGCCGTCGCGACTGGTGGTCCCTCGGCACGTCACCCCCGGCGTGCAGCGCATCGTCGACCGCCTCGGGGACGTCCCGCTCGCGGTGTTCACGGCCACGCACGACATCGTCCTCTGGAACGACCTCTGGGCAGCGATGACCGGCGACCCGAACCGGTACACGGGCATCGAGCGGAACCTGGTGTGGCGGCACTTCATGCACGGCCACGACGGTGTGGAGTGGGACGACACCCACCAGGAGGAGTTCTCCAGCGACCTCGCCGCCGACCTCCGCGCCGCGCTCGGCCGCTACCCCGCCGACCGGGACCTCGCCGAGCTCGTCGCCCGGCTCCGCCGCGACTCCCCCGAGTTCGAACGGCGCTGGACGACCGGCCGCGTCGCCGAGCACCGTGCCAGCCGCAAGACCGTGCGGACGCCCGTCGGGCCGATCGAGATCGACTGCGACGTGCTGAGCGTGCCCGGTGGCGACCTCCGCATCGTCGTCTACACGGCGGTCCCGGGCACGGAGGACGCTGCGAAGCTGGACCTCCTCCGGGTCACCGGGCTGCAGGAGCTCACGCCGCGCTGACCGGCTTGCCGGGAGCGCAGTGCGGCGCTGCCGCCGCCCGGCGGACGCCTGACGGTCAGCCGCCGAGCGCAGCCCGGACCGCTTCGTACGCCGGCGTGGGCTCGCCGTCGTCGAACAGCAGGTCGTGGCCGTGCTGCAGGGCACCGTCCTCGTCCGTCCACCAGTCGTACCGGTCATCGATCCCCCACGTCGTCCAGCTGACGCAGGCCGCCGAGCGGAAGCAGGTCCCGAGGACGGTGGCGTACTGCTGGGCCTGGGCTTCGGGGCCCGCACTGTCCGTGACGTCGTTCTCGGAGATCCGGACGAGCAGGCCGACGCGCTCGAAGGAGTCGAGCGTGGTCGTGAGGTCCTCGGAGGAGACGGCGTCGGTGTCGAGGTCGTAGACGTGCGCCTGGAGTCCCACGCCGTCGATGTGCCCACCCTGCGCGTTGGTGTCGAGCGCGAGTCGCCGGAGGGCGTCCTGCCGCGGCCCCGGCACGTCCGCACCGTTCTCGTTGATGAACTGACGGACCTCGGGGTCGGCGTCGTGCACCGCCTTCGACACCACGGTCGGGTAGGTCGGCCCGAACACCCGGTACCAGACGTTCCGCTGCAGATCGGTGCCCTGGTCGACGTCGAACGGTTCGTTGACGACGTCGAGCGAGTCGAGTCGACCCCGGAAGTGCGTCACCACGGCGGTCAGGTAGTCGAGCAGGGCGTCGGCGCTGTCATGGCGTTGCTGTGGCGAGCCGGTGGGCAGCTCGCGCATCCACTCCGGCATCGCCTCGGAGAACGCGATCGTGTGGCCGTGCACGGCGATCCCCTTCTCTGTCGCGAGGTCGAGGATCGCGTCGGCCTCCGCGAAGGTGTACTCGCCCTGCCGGGGTGCGAGCGCCTGCGGCTTGATCGCGTTCTCCGGGGTGAGCGCGCCGAAGTTCCCGACGAAGGCGCGCGCGTACTCCGTGTCAGAGGCGAGCGGCCCGAGTGCCACCGCGGCGCCGATCCGGAAGCCGGGGCGACCACTGGACGCCAGGGCCTGCAGCCCGCGATCGGACGGCTCCGCCTCGGCGGCGACCGGGCCGGCGGTCGCCAGGGAACCCCCGGTCTGTGAGGCGGTGAGCGAACCGACCCGGAAGGACCCGTCGTCACTGGACAACCCGAGCCAGAGCTCCCCGGAACCGAACACGTCACCGTGCGGCAGCGACGCGACGGCCCGTCCGCCGCTGGTCACCTCGAGCCGGTCGCCGGACCGTCGCACACCGAGCGCTGCGTCCGGGTCGTGGAGTGTCACGTCCTCGTCGGCCACCGGCTGCGGGTCGGTCGGGTCGTGCTCCCGGGTCCCGTCGAAGACCGTGATGCGCAGGTCGTCGCCGCGGCGGGTGAGCCGGACGCCCGCGGGCTCGATCCGGAACTCGTCGGCGATCACCGGCGGACCGTCCAAGACCGACAGCGTGGCGTCGCCGGTCACGTCCGTCAGCGATGCACGGAGCGTGAAGTCACGGACCCCGACCAGGTGCGCGCCCGCCAGGTCGACCGGAGGATCCGACTGGCCTCCCCCGCCGTCCTGCTCGACGATGCTCCTGCCGGTCGCCGCCACCCGGAGCCCGTCGCCGTCCGCGTCGACCCCCACGACGTGGCGCCAGTCCTGGTGCAGCAGATCGACGACGGTGACCGGTCCGGTCGGTCGGTCGGACGCCGTGCAGCCCGCGAGGGCGAACAGGATGCCGACCGCTGCGACGCTCGCCGTACGCGCCCAGTGGTGATGCCGTCGCTCCATCTGCACCTCCACGTCACCCATCCAGCCCGAACCGACCGTACTGGTCGAGTCCCAGACCGAGGGTCGGGACCGGCGGGGTGGCGGACTGGAGGCGCGGTGCGGGCCCGCACCGCGCCTCCCGTCCGATCCGGTCCGGGCCAGCGACGACGGGCCGGTCACCCGAGTGGACGGAACGTCCCGACGGTGCGCTCGGCCGGCTCACGCCGCCGTGACGACCAGCGACGCGTTCTGTCCGCCGAACCCGAACGAGTTGTTCAGGGCCGCCCGGATGGGTGCCTTCCGTGCTGCCCCTGCGATGACGTCCAGCTCGACCGCCGGGTCCAGGTGCTCCAGGTTCAGGGTCGGCGGGACGACGCCGGTCTCGACGGCCCGGACGGACAGGATCGCCTCGACCGCGCCGGCAGCGCCGAACATGTGCCCGATCGCGCTCTTCGGCGCGGTGACGAGCGCCCCGGTCCCGACGGCGCGGGCGATGGCGGCGGCCTCACCGACGTCGCCCACCGGCGTGCTCGTCGCGTGCGCATTCACGTGGTCGATGTCCGCACCGGTGAGCCCGGCCATCCGGATCGCCGCGGTCATCGCGCGTTCCTGCTCGCTGCCGTCGGCGAGCGGTGCCGTGATGTGGAACGCGTCCGAGGTGATGCCCCAGCCGGCGAGGGTGCCGTGCGACCGCTGCGCCCGGGCTGCCGCGTGCTCGACGCGCTCGAGGACGACGAACCCGGAGCCCTCACCGAGGACGAACCCCCGACGGGAGACGTCGAACGGGCGCGACAGCGTCACCGGGTCGTCGTCACCCGGCTTCGCGAGCGCCTGGGACTGCGCGAACGACGCCATCGTGACCGGCGTGACGGCCGCCTCGGTCCCGCCGGCGATCACGACGTCGGCCTCGCCCGTGACGATCAGCCGTGCGGCGACGGCGATCGCCTCCGCACCGGACGCGCACGCCGACACCGTGGTGTACGCCCCGGCCCGAGCACCGAACGCGATGCTGATCTGGGCGGCCGCACCGTTGGCCATGAGCATCGGCACCGTGCGGGGCGACACCCGGCGGGATCCCGATGCCCCGAGCACGTCGTGGGCGTCGAGCAGCGTCTCCACTCCCCCGATGCCGGTGCCGACCACCACCGCCAGTCGGTCCCCCTCGACCTCGGGAGCTCCGGCGTCGGCCCAGGCCTCCTCGGCGGCGACGAGCGCGAGTTGCTGGCTCCGGTCCAGCCGGTTCGCGCGGACGCGACCGAGGGCTCCGTCCGCGTCCAGGGCTGCGTCGGCCCCGACGGTGATCGGGACGTGCTCCCACAGTGCGCCGGGGCGGTCGAGGACGCGCACGCCCGAGCGCCCGGCGACGAGCGCGTCCCAGAGCACGTCGACGCCGTGGCCGAACGGCGAGACCGCGCCGTAGCCGGTGATGGAGATGCCCACGGAAGACTCCTTCTTGTACATTGAACAAGTTGAGTTGTACCACGTACAATTCCGGCATGGCAACCACGCCCGACGGTCCCGGCACTCCCCGCGGCGCGGCGACGCGCGCACGGATCTTGGCGGCGACCGCGGGGCTGCTGAGCACCGCGACGGACCGCGCGATCACGGTGAGCGCGATCGCCCGCGCGGCCGGCGTCTACCCGAACCAGATCACCCACCATTACGGCTCGAAGGACCGCCTCGTCCTCGACGCCGCGTTCGCGCTCTTCCTCCGCGACACCACCCGACTGCAGGCCGCCGGCCGTCGCGCCACGACTGCCGAGGGGTTCCGGCAGGTCCTCGCCCGCACGGCGCTCGCGATGCCCTCGACGCCGCTCGTCGTGCGTGCGCTCGCGGCCGCCGGCGACGACGCCGCGCAGCGCGAACGCGTGCGCCTCCTGCTCGTGGTGCTGTTCCGGCAGTCCGAGCGCTACCTCGAGCGGGTCGTCGACGAGCACGGCTGGACGAGTCGGAGCGGGGTGGGCCGGGACGCCCGGACCTTCTGGAGCGCGGTCTTCGGCGCCACGCTCCTCGCCGACGCCGGGGTCACCGGCGGTCCGTCCGACCTCGACCTGGCGGGGACGGTCTCGATCGACTGAGCGCCGACCCGAGCCTCGGCCCGACGGACATCCCGCGGCCGCGGGAGGCCGCAGGGTGTCCGCTCAGCCGAGCCTCGGCACCGGCGGCACCGCCAGCACCGCCACCGCCAGCGTCAGGTCACTCCCCGAAGCCGGACCGGACGAGGCCGACGAGTGCGTCCACCGCCGCCTGCGCGTCGACACCGGTGCCCTCGATCGTCACGGTCGCGCCCTTCGGCAGTGCCAGCGCCATGATCGCGAGCAGGCTCTTCGCGTCGACCCCGTTCACCCGGACCGACGCCTCGTACTTCGCCGCCGTCTTCACGAACTCCGCCGCCGGTCGGGCGTGCAGCCCGCTCTCGTTCACGAGCTCGACGGACGCGGACGCGGCCACGTCGTCGAGGTCGGCTGCTCCGTCTGCCGGCGCCGCGCCTCCAGGCTGGTCGCCGGACGGACTGGAGGCACGACCCGCGTCTGCCTCGGGGGCTGCGGCAGACGCGGCAGCGGCCAGGACCGCGTCGACGTCGCCGCCGGTCTGTGCGGCGACCGCTGCGGCCACCGCGCCCTCGACCAACGGTGCCTGGGAGACGTGCACCCGCGCGCGGGCGTCGTCGTCGAGGAAGTCGAGCGCCGTGTCGGTCGTCAGGTACGCGGAGCCGAGGTCGCAGAGGACGACCACCGCGTCGGCGGAACCGAGTTCCTCGATGCCGGCCGTGATCGCCTCGAACGAGGTGCCGATGCCACCGTCATCGGTGCCGCCCGCGGCGACGAGCGGGACGTCGGCGGCCATCTGCCGGGCGAGTTCGAGGGTGCCGGTGGCGATCGCCGCACTGTGCGAGACGATCAGGATCCCGACCGTCACGCGGCGTCCACGGCGGCGCGGAGGATGTAGACCGTCGACTGTGCGCCCGGGTCGCGGTGCCCAACGGCACGCTCGCCGAGGTAGCTCGCGCGGCCCTTGCGGGCAACCAAGGGGTCCGTCGACTCCGCACCGGTGGCGGCGGCGTCCGCGGCGGCCGCCAGGACCTGCTCGGGGCCGTCGCCGGCCGACGCTGCTGCCGCCGCGGCGTCGACCGCGGGCGACCAGGCGTCGACCATCGTCTTGTCGCCGACCTCGGCCTTGCCCCGCGAGACCACGCCGTCGCGCGCCGCGGTGAGCACGGCGACGAGGGTGTCGGCGTCGAGCGAAGTGGCGTCACCCGCGGCCTGCGCTGCCTTGAGGTACGCCGTCCCGAACAGTGGACCGGCCGCGCCGCCCACCGTCGAGATGAGCTTCGTCGCGACCACCTTCAGCACCGCACCAGGGGTCTCGAACGAGCCGGCGTCGACCGCCTCGAGCACGGCGCGGAAGCCACGGTCCAGGTTCTCTCCGTGGTCGCCGTCGCCGATCTCCCGGTCGAGCGTGACGAGCTCGGCCCGGTGTTCGTCGATCGTCGCAGCGGTGCGACGGACCCAGTCGATGGCCCATGCGGTGTCGAGCGCCAATTCGTGTTCCTTCCTGGATGGTGGGCGGTGGTTCAGCGTCCCCAGCGCAGTGCCGGGGTCTCCACCGGTGCGTCCCAGAGGGCGGTGAGTTCGTCGTCGAGCACCGTGACGGTGAGCGAGAACCCCTGCATCTCGAGGGATGTCACATAGTCGCCGACCAGGCTACGCGCGACCTCGTGCCCACGGTCGGCGAGGACCTCGGCGGCGCGTCGGTACACGATGTAGAGCTCGGAGAGCGGCGTGCCGCCCATGCCGTTCACGAGCAGCAGGAGCCTCGAGCCGGCCGGGGCGTCGAGGTCGGTGAGGATCGGTTCGAGGACCCGGTCGACGAGCTGGTCCGCCGGCGCCATGGGGATGCGCTCACGGCCCGGTTCGCCGTGGATGCCGATGCCCAGCTCGACCTCGTCGTCGGCGAGCGTGAAGGACGGTTCGCCGGCGTGCGGGACGGTGCCGGAGGCGAGCGCGAGCCCCATCGAGCGGGTGACGTCGTTGACGTGCCTCGCCACGGCGGCGACCGCGTCGAGGTCGTCGCCCCGTTCGGCGGCGGCCCCGGCACACTTCTCGACGACGACGGTGCCTGCGACGCCACGGCGGCCGGCCGTGTACAGCGAGTCCTGCACGGCGACGTCGTCGTCGACCACGACGGACTCGACGCGGACGTCGTCCATCGCGGCGAGCTCGGCGGCGGTCTCGAAGTTCAGCACGTCGCCGGTGTAGTTCTTCACGATGTGGAGCACACCCGCGCCGCCGTCGACGGCCTTGGTCGCGGCAACGATCGGGTCCGGCGTGGGACTGGTGAAGACCGGGCCCGGGACGGCGGCGTCGAGCATGCCGTACCCGACGAAACCGGCGTGCAGCGGTTCGTGCCCGCTCCCGCCGCCACTGACGATCCCGACCTTGCCCTGCACCGGAGCGTCCGCGCGGTGGATGTGGATCGGGTCCTCGACCAGGACGACGTGGCCGGCGTGCGCCAGGGCGAACCCGCGGACGGTCTCGTCGACCACGGCGTGCGGGTCGTTGATGAGCTTCTTCATGCGCAGCCTCCACTGTCGTTCCGGGGTCGAGGCCTGCACACCGTGCGCCTTCGATCGGAGTGGGATCAATCTACATCGCTGGACCGCGCAGTCGTTCGGGCCCGGTGCACGTTCGTGCAGGCCCGATCGGCCGCGATGTGGCCCGCTGAGGGGCCACGCACACCTCCCGTGCACGTTCGTGCACAATCGCGCACTTCCCTCACGAAGTCATCCCCATCCGTTCAACGGCGTCACTATGCTCGGCCCCAATCACTCAACGGGGAGTGCCGGCGCAGCACCACCGGACCCCCACCCTCACGCACTGGAGGTCACCGATGGACGGCATCGGCGTCAATTTCCTCTCCGAGCTCGTCGGCACGGCGATGCTCATCATCCTGGGTGGCGGCGTCGTCGCCGCTGTCTCGCTGACGAAGTCCAAGGGCTTCGGAGCCGGCTTCCTCATGGTCACGATCGGTTGGGGCTTCGCGGTCTTCGCCGGCGTCACCGTGTCGTACAGCTCCGGCGGCCAGCTCAACCCGGCAGTGAGCCTCGCGCTCGCGCTGCTCGGCAAGATCACGGTCGGCGAGATGTTCCTGTACTGGCTCGCCCAGCTGATCGGCGCGATCATCGGCGCCGTCATCGTCTGGCTCGCCTACAAGCAGCACTTCGACGAGGAACCCGACGCAGCAGCGAAGCTCGGCGTCTTCTCCACCGGCCCGGCGATCCGTTCGTACGGCTGGAACGTCGTCACCGAGATCATCGGCACCTTCGTGCTCGTCTTCGTCGTGCTCGCCTTCACCAACGGCGGAACCCCGAAGGAACTCGGCGCGGTCCCCGTCGCCTTCCTCGTCATCGCGATCGGTGTCAGCCTCGGTGGCCCGACCGGGTACGCCATCAACCCGGCGCGTGACCTCGGTCCGCGCATCGCGCACGCCATCCTCCCGATCAAGGGCAAGGGGTCGAGTGACTGGGCCTACGCCTGGGTCCCCGTCGTGGGTCCGCTCATCGGCGGCGCCCTCGCGGCCGGTCTGTCGACCTTCCTCCTGCCGATCGCTTCCTGATCACCCTCACCACGTCAACCCGAGCAACACCGTAAGGAGCACCAATGGCCGACTACATCGTCGCCATCGACCAGGGCACCACCTCGACCCGAGCGATCGTCTTCGACCACTCCGGATCGATCGTCTCCGTGGGTCAGAAGGAACACGAGCAGATCTTCCCGCGTGCCGGTTGGGTCGAACACGACCCCGCCGAGATCTGGGACAACACCCGTGAGGTCATCGGCCAGGCACTGTCCCGCGCCGACATCACCCGCCACGACGTCGCGGCGGTCGGCATCACCAACCAGCGCGAGACCGCGGTGGTCTGGGACAAGACCACGGGCAAGCCGGTCTACAACGCGATCGTCTGGCAGGACACCCGCACGCAGTCGATCGTCGACAAGCTCGCCGACGGCGACACCGACCGCTACAAGTCGGTCGTCGGCCTGCCGCTGGCGACCTACTTCGCCGGCACCAAGATCGTCTGGATCCTCGAGAACGTCGAGGGTGCCCGCGAGAAGGCCGAGGCCGGCGACCTGCTGTTCGGCACGACCGACACCTGGGTCCTCTGGAACCTGACCGGTGGCGTGGACGGCGGCGTCCACAAGACCGACGTCACGAACGCGTCCCGCACGCTGTTCATGGACCTGGAGACGCTCCAGTGGCGTGACGACATCCTGGGCGACTTCGGCGTGCCGAAGTCGATGCTCCCGGAGATCGTCAGCTCCTCCGAGGTCTACGGCCACGTCGAGTCGTCCAACCTGCTCCGCGAGGTCCCGATCGCGGGCATCCTCGGCGACCAGCAGGCCGCGACCTTCGGCCAGGCCGCGTTCGACCAGGGCGAGTCGAAGAACACCTACGGCACCGGTAACTTCCTCATCTTCAACACCGGGACCGACATCGTCCGCTCCGAGAACGGACTGCTCACCACCGTCGGGTACAAGCTCGGCGACGCCGAGACGCACTACGCCCTCGAGGGATCGATCGCCGTCACCGGATCGCTCATCCAGTGGCTGCGTGACAACCTCGGCCTGATCGGCAGCGCCCCGGAGGTCGAGGCACTCGCCAAGACCGTCGAGGACAACGGCGGGGTCTACTTCGTCCCGGCGTTCTCGGGCCTGTTCGCGCCGTACTGGCGTCCGGACGCCCGCGGCGCGATCGTCGGCCTCACCCGCTACGTCAACAAGGGCCACATCGCCCGTGCCGCCCTCGAGGCGACGGCGCTGCAGACGCGCGAGGTCCTCGACGCCGTCAACGCGGACTCCGGTGTGGACCTGACCGAGCTGAAGGTGGACGGCGGCATGACCGCCAACGACGCGCTCATGCAGTTCCAGGCGGACATCCTGAACGTGCCGGTCGTCCGTCCGGTGGTCGCCGAGACCACCGCGCTCGGCGCCGCCTACGCCGCCGGCCTGGCCGTCGGGTTCTGGGCGAACCTCGACGAGCTCCGTGCCAACTGGCAGGAGGACAAGCGCTGGGAGCCCCAGCTCGACGAGGCCGAGCGGGAGCGCACCCTGCGCCTGTGGAAGAAGGCCGTCACGAAGACGTTCGACTGGGTCGACGAGGACGTCCAGTAGTCCTGTCCTGAGGTGACCGCCTGGAGGCGCGGCGCCGGTCCCACGGACCGGTGCCGCGCCTCCAGTCGGTTGCGCGCGGCGCGGCGCCGGTCCCACGGACCGGTACCGCGCCTCCAATTGGTTGAGCCTGCGCTCGCGCTCAGGCGGTCGGGACCGCGCCGACCCAGTCGGCCAGCTTGCGGGCAGCGGCTCCGGAGTCGATCGCGTCGGCCGCGACGACGAGCTGCTCGCGGAACCGCTGCAGGATCGGCCGGTCGACCTCGGCCGGGTCCTCGGCGAGGCGGAACGAGACCAGCCCGGCGGCCGCGTTGAGCAGCACGATGTCGCGCACCGGACCGGTCTCCCCCGCGAGCACCCGGTGCACGACGGCGGCGTTGTGGTCCGGGTCGCCGCCGAGCAGGTCCTCGATCCGCGCCCGGGCGATGCCGAGGTCGCGCGGGTCGAGGTCGTGCTCGGTCACACGGCCGCCGGTGACCTCCCAGATGTGGCTGTGCCCCGTCGTGGTGAGCTCGTCGAGCCCGTCGTCGCCGCGGAACACCAACGCGGTCGCACCGCGGGTCTGGAACACGCCGGTGATGATCGGGACGAGTTCGAGCTGTGCCACGCCGACCGCGTTCGCCTCGCACCGCGCCGGGTTCACGAGCGGTCCGAGGAAGTTGAAGACCGTCGGCACACCGATCTCGCGACGGACCGGACCCGCGTGCGCGAAGCCCGGGTGGAACGCGCTGGCGAAGGCGAAGGTCAGACCGACACGCCGGAAGGTGTCCGCAACACGCGCGGCGTCCATCGTGAGGTCGAGCCCGAGTGCGGCGAGCACGTCGCTCGAGCCGGACTTCGACGAGCTGGCCTTGTTGCCGTGCTTGACGACGGGGACCCCGGCGGCCGCGATGACGATCGCGGCCATCGTCGAGACGTTGACCGTGCCGACCACGTCGCCGCCGGTGCCGACGATGTCGAGCGCCATCGGGTCGACGTCCAGCGGAACGGCGGCGTCCAGGATCGCGTCGCGGAACCCGACGACCTCGTCGACGGTCTCGCCCTTCGCGCGGAGGGCGACGACGAAGGCCGCGATCTGCGCCTGCGTCGCGTTCCCCTGGACGATCTCCTGCATGGCCCATGTGGACTGGCTGATCGTGAGGTCCTCGCGCGCCATGAGCGCGCTGATCACCGAAGGCCACGTGAGGTGCTCAGACATGTCTCGATCGTAGTGAATTCGAGAGACCCGCCAGTCTCCTGCGAAAACACTGTCGGTGTCTTCCGCCATAATGGAGGACGTGACTAGCACCCCTCTCTCCAGATCCGCCAGCGGTCCGGTCCTGAACAGGCCGAACGCCGTTGCCGTGGGGACGATCGTGTGGCTGGGCAGCGAGGTCATGTTCTTCGCCGGCCTGTTCGCGATCTACTTCACGCTGCGCAGCACCTCGCCCGAACTCTGGGCGACCGAGACAGCCAAGCTCGAGGTGCCGTTCGCCTCGGTGAACACGATCATCCTGGTGCTGTCCAGCTTCGCCTGCCAGTTCGCGGTGTTCGCCGCGGAGCGCTTCCAGGTGCACCGCACGAGCTGGAACCCGAAGGACTGGGGCATGACGGAGTGGTTCTTCGTCACGTACTGCATGGGCGCGATCTTCGTCTGCGGCCAGATCTTCGAGTACGCCAACCTCTGGCACGAGGGCGTCACGCTCTCCTCGAGCGCCTACGGCTCGGCGTTCTACATGACCACCGGCTTCCACGGCCTCCACGTCACCGGCGGCCTCATCGCCTTCCTGCTGACCCTCGGCCGCGGCTTCGCCGCCAAGAACTTCGGTCACAAGGAAGCGACCACCGCGATCGTCGTGTCGTACTACTGGCACTTCGTCGACGTCGTCTGGATCGGCCTCTTCGCCGTCATCTACCTTCTCAAGTAGGAACTGGATAGCCCCCACCGCATGTTCAACAGAACCAAGTCCAAGAAGGGCCGCCGTTCACCGATGGCGACCGTGTCGCTCATCGTCGTCGGTCTGATGACCACCGGCGGTGCGTACGCGCTGTTCAGCTCCACGGCGAACGCCGACGACAGCACGAGCACCGTGGCCGCGTCGAGCCAGTCGAAGGTGAACGAGGGCCAGAAGCTCTTCGCCTCCAACTGCGCCACCTGCCACGGCCTCTCCGCGCAGGGCACCTCCGAGGGCCCGTCCCTCATCGGTGTCGGCGCCGCGTCGGTCGACTTCCAGGTGGGCACCGGCCGCATGCCGATGGCCGCCCAGGGCCCCCAGGCGGAAGAGAAGCCCGCCCAGTTCACGGACGAGCAGATCGACGCCCTCGCCGAGTACGTCGCGTCGCTCGGCCCCGGCCCGGCGGTCCCCTCCGCGAGCCTCACCGACGGCAAGGACGGCGACGCCGCCGAGGGTGCGGAGCTCTTCCGCATCAACTGCGCGATGTGCCACAACGTCGCCGGCGCCGGCGGTGCGCTGACCGAGGGCAAGTACGCCCCGAACCTGCAGTCCGTCTCCGGCAAGCACATCTACGAGGCCATGGTCACTGGCCCGCAGAACATGCCGGTGTTCAACGACCTGAACCTCACCCCCGAGCAGAAGGCCGACATCATCACGTACCTCAAGTACGTGCAGGACAACAAGTCGCCCGGCGGGTTCGCCCTCGGCTCCCTCGGCCCGGTGGCAGAGGGTCTGTTCATCTGGATCTTCGGGCTCGGCGCGGTCGTCGCGATGACCGTCTGGCTCACCGCGAAGTCCAACTGATCGTCCGTGTCGAACGACACTGAAGGGAACACCATGGCAGAGCACGACGACGAGGCACTGAACTCGTCCTCGGCTGTCGAGAAGCACGGCGCGACCACCACGTCGGCCGGAACCGCGGTCCTGCCCGCGGACCCGTTCGAGAACCCGGGCGAGCCGCCGCACCGCGCACGCCGCACCGACGTCGACCCGAAGAAGCAGCGGCTCGCCGAGCGCCAGGTCGCCACGTTCTTCTACCTGTCGATCGTCGGCAGCGTCCTCGCGATCGCGGCGTACGTCGCCTTCCCGATCGATTCCGACGACTTCGGCTCCGTCCGGTTCGCGAACCTGTGGCTCGGTCTGTCGATCGCCCTCGCCCTGCTCGCGCTCGGCCTCGGTGCCGTCTACTGGTCGAAGTCGCTCGTCGTCGACCGCGAGATCACCGAGCTCCGCCACCCCACCCGTGGCACGGACGCGACGCGTGAGAAGGCCGTCGAGGCGTTCCAGCTCGCCGACAAGGAGTCCGGCTTCAGCCGTCGCAAGCTGATCCGCAACTCGATGATCGGCGCACTGGCCGCGTTCCCGCTCCCCGGCATCGTCCTGGTGCGCGACCTCGCGCCCGCGGCCGACCCGAACGAGCTGCTGCGCCACACGTTCTGGAAGTCGGGCATGCGCCTGACCAAGGACCCGACCGGTCTCCCGATCAAGGCGTCCGACGTCACGATCG
The DNA here is from genome assembly GCF_051903265.1 of Curtobacterium sp. SP.BCo. Taxonomy (GTDB): domain Bacteria; phylum Actinomycetota; class Actinomycetes; order Actinomycetales; family Microbacteriaceae; genus Curtobacterium. The sequence continues at coordinate 2,395,225 of NZ_CP194337.1, read as the reverse complement.
GCTCGGTCTTCCACGTCATCCCCGACGGGATGCTCGACTCGGAGCACATGCTCGAGGAGAAGGCCAAGGCCGCCGTCCTCCTCATGCGCCTCGACCCGAAGGACCTCAACCCCGCCAAGGGTCGCGAGAACTGGGGCTACGACGGCATCGTCGCGTACTCCAAGATCTGCACCCACGTCGGGTGCCCGGTCGCGCTCTACGAACAGCAGACGCACCACCTGCTGTGCCCGTGCCACCAGTCGACCTTCGACGTCTCGAACAACTGCGACGTCATCTTCGGACCGGCTGCGCGCCCCCTCCCCCAACTTCCGATCGCGATCGACGACGACGGCTACCTGGTTGCGCAGAGCGACTTCCACGAGCCCGTCGGACCGTCCTTCTGGGAGCGTGAACGCTGATGAGCACCACCACCACGAACGCACCTGCGTCGGCCACCAAGCCGGCGCCGGAGCGCGGATCCCGCATCATCGGCGGGGTCGCCAACTACATCGACGAGCGAACCAGCATCTCGGGCCTCGTGAAGGAGGTCGGGCGCAAGATCTTCCCCGACCACTGGAGCTTCATGCTCGGCGAGGTCGCGCTGTACAGCTTCGTCGTCGTCCTGCTGTCCGGCACCTTCCTGACGTTCTTCTTCCAGGCGTCGATGGCCGAGGTCGTCTACAACGGCTCGTACGTCCCGCTCAAGGGCGTCGAGATGTCCACGGCGCTCCAGTCGACGCTGAACATCTCGTTCGACATCCGCGGTGGGCTCTTCGTCCGTCAGATCCACCACTGGGCAGCCCTGCTGTTCGTGGCCTCGATCATGCTGCACATGGCCCGCGTGTTCTTCACCGGCGCGTTCCGCAAGCCGCGTGAGCTCAACTGGGTGTTCGGCTTCCTCCTCTGGGTCCTGGCCATGGCCGAGGGCTTCACGGGCTACTCGCTCCCCGACGACCTGCTCTCCGGCAACGGTCTCCGCATCATCGTCGGCATGATCGAGGGCGTCCCGGTGATCGGCGTCTGGATCGCCTACCTGCTGTTCGGCGGCGAGTTCCCGGGCACCGACATCGTCGGTCGCCTCTACACGCTGCACATCCTGCTGCTGCCGGCGATCCTCGTCGCCGTGCTCGGCGTCCACCTCGTGCTGGTCGTCATCAACAAGCACACGCAGTTCGCGGGCCCCGGCAAGACGAACGAGAACGTCGTCGGTGTGCCGATCCTCCCGGCGTTCGCCGCGAAGGCCGGTGGGTTCTTCTTCATCGTCGCGGGCATCCTCGCCCTCATCGCGTCGCTGTTCACGATCAACCCGATCTGGAACTACGGCCCGTACGACCCGTCCCCCGTGTCCGCCGGTACCCAGCCCGACTGGTACATCGGCTTCGCGGACGGTGCGCTCCGTCTGGTGCCGCCGCACTGGGAGGTCGTGTGGTTCGGCTACACGGTGTCGTTCAACATCCTCGCGCCGATCGCGGTGCTGGTGCTGCTCATCCTGGCGATCCTGCTCTACCCGTTCATCGAGGGTTGGGTCACCGGCGACAAGCGTGAGCACCACATCCTCGACCGCCCGCGCAACGCCCCGACCCGCACGGCGTTCGGTGCTGCCGGCATCACGCTCTACGCGAGCCTCTGGGCCGCTGCGTCGTCGGACATCATCGCGACCCACTTCCTGGTGTCGATCGAGCACGTGATCCACGTGATCCAGGCCACGACGGTCCTCGGCCCGTTCGTCGCCTTCTGGATCACGAAGCGCGTGTGCATCGCCCTGCAGAAGAAGGACCGCGAGATCGTGCTCCACGGGTACGAGTCCGGCCGGATCGTCCGACTCCCCCACGGCGAGTACATCGAGGTGCACGAGCAGCTCGACGAGTACGAGCGCTGGAAGCTCCTGCAGTTCAACGAGTACAAGCCGCTGATGATCCGCCCGAACGCCAAGGGCAAGATCTCCGGGGCGCAGAAGGTCCGCGCCGGCATGTCGCGCTTCTTCTTCGAGGACCGCATCACGCCGGTCTCGAAGGCCGAGCTCGAGGCCGCGCACGCCGCGCACCACGGTCCGGAGCTGGACGGCGGCGAGCACAACGCCCCCGCCGTCGGCGCCGGCAACCACTAGGCACCAACGAAGCAACCCCCGTCACGATGTGGCGGGGGTTTCTTCGTGTGTCGGGAACACGCCGTCCCTCGTTCACGGGTGATTCACCGACACGTGCTGGACTCGTCCAGGACGGTGTGGCACTGTGTTGCACCACGCACCCGCCAACGGAATGAGACCCCGATGGACAGCCGGACGGCCGAACACCCCAGGCCGAACCACTTCCTCCTCCACCTCAGCGACACCCACCTCGTGGCGGGCGACGGCGATCTCTACGGGGACGTCGACGCAGCCTCACGGCTCAGCGAGATCATCGCGGACATCGAGGCGTCGGGTACGAAGCCCGAGGCGATCGTCGTCACCGGCGACGTGGCCGACAAGGGCGAGCCGGGTGCGTACGCACGCATCCGCGGCATCATCGAGCCGGCCGCCGATCGCATCGGTGCGCAGGTCATCTGGGCGATGGGCAACCACGACGATCGCGGGGCGTTCCGTCAGGAGCTCTTCGGTCTGCAGCCGACCGACCGCCCGGTCGACTTCGTGTACGACGTGAACGGCCTCCGCGTCATCACCCTCGACACGAGCGTTCCCGGCGCCCACCACGGCGAGGTCTCCCCCGAGCAGCTCGACTGGCTGGCCGAGGTCCTCTCCGAGGCAGCGCCGCACGGCACGATCCTCGCAATGCACCACCCGCCGGTGCCGAGCGTGCAGGACCTCGCCGTCCTCGTCGAGCTCCGTGACCAGGATGCCCTCGCCGAGGTCGTCGAGGGCAGCGACGTCATCGCGATCATCGCCGGCCACCTGCACTACTCGACGAGTGCGGTCTTCGCGGGCATCCCGGTGTCCGTCGCGAGTGCCACGTGCTACACCCAGGACCTCACCGAGTACCGCGGCGGGACCCGGGGGCAGGACGGCGCGCAGGCGTTCAACCTCGTGCACGTGTACGGCCACAACGTCGTGCACTCCGTCGTGCCGATCGGCCATTACTCGACGGTCGGCGAACCGGTCTCCGCGCTCGAGACCGAGGCACGTCTGGCTGCCGCCGGGGTCACGATCCCCGCTGCCGTTGAGCCAGCTCCGGTGACGTCGAGCATCCCGGTGTTCACCCTCGACTCCGTACCGGTCTCCCCCGTCCACCGCTGACCCGAGGCTCGGCCCCGCGGACACCGTGCGTCCACCGCAGCCCGCAGGGTGTCCGCCAGGCCGAGCCTCGGCGTCGCTGGGGAGCCCTCGCGCCCGCGCCGCCGCCGCGTCGCTGCCGTGTCGCTGCTTGCGCGTGCAACTGTTGCGCGTGCATGGTGCGACATCGCGGTCGTCGTTCGACAGTGGTCTTGTCGCTGGTTGCACACGCAACAGTTGCGCGTGCATGGAGCGACACCGCGGTCGTCGTTCGACAGCGGTCTTGTCGCTGGTTGCACACGCAACAGTTGCGCGTGCATGGTGCGACACCGCGACACCGCGACACCGCGACACCGCGACACCGCGACACGTCGCGCGCTGGCAGCCAGCCAGCATCCGACGAGTCCGGGAGGCGCGTGGCGGCGCCGCCACGCGCCTCCAGGCCTGTCAGGCGGTCGTGTCGGCCGACTGCTCCCACGGTGCCGGGAACGGGAAGTACCGCTCCAGGAAGTCCGTCACGCGCCGCGTGCGCTCCTCGTCGCTGACCTCCGGGAAGCTGCCGTCGTTCAGGCAGAAGAAGTCGGCGTTCCGCTTCTTGAGCAGCTCGTCGAGTGCGCGCAGGCCGGACTGCATCGTCGTGTCGATGTACCGGACGTCGGCGTTCTCCTGCACGATCGCCCGGCCGGTGAGCAGCGAGTAGTAGTGGTAGAACGAGTTCGTCACCGAGATGTTCTCGGCGGCGCGGAACCGTGAGGCGGCGGTCGCCGCGAACTCGTCCGCGAACTCGTGCTCCATCTCGGTCATGATCGAGGCGCGCAGCGGGGTGGGCGCGTGTTCGAGGTGCCGGGTGGTCACGGCGCCGAACCGCTGCTGCAGCAGGCGTCGGTTGACCCGGGCGGAGTTCTCGAACCCGCTGCGTGCCGGGTTGTTCGAACCGAGCCCGATCCGGGTCGTCGCGAGGATGAACTTCGTCACGGACCCGGGGCTGAAGAACACCGACGGGTCGACGGTGCGGCCGAAGAACATGTCGTCGTTCGAGTAGATGAAGTGCTCGCTGATGCCCGGGATGTGGTGCAACTGCGACTCGACGGCCTGCGAGTTGTGCGTCGGCAGGACGGAGGGGTCGGCGAAGAACTCCTCGGAGCGGACGATCCGGACCTTCGGGTGCTCGGCGAGCCAGGCGGGCGCCGGCGAGTCGGTGGCGATGTAGATCTGCCGGATCCAGGGCGCGAAGGTGTGCACCGACCGGAGCGCGTACTTCAGCTCGTCGATCTGCCGGAAGCGGGCCGGGGCGTCGTCGCCCTCCCCCAGCACGGCGCCGGACTGCGCGGCCTGTCGGGCGCGCTGGTACTCGATGGCGTTGCCGTCGACCCACGAGAAGACGATGTCGATCGGGAAGCGGATGTCCGAGACGTGGTCGTCGAACATGTGCTCGACGGTCCGCCAGGTCCGGCCGTAGCGCTCGATGTCGACGAGCACGAACTCGTCGATCGGCAGGCTCCGGCGCATCAGGGCGTTCTCGACGGGCGCGAGGACCTCGGTGTCGGTGACGCGCCAGAACTCCAGCTGGACGCTCGTCTCGGCGCCGTAGCGGAGTCGTCCGAGCGGTTCGACGCGCGGGCGGAACACGCGGAGGACGGCTTCGTCGACGGGGCCGAGGCCGTCGTCGAGCACGAGCACCGCGGGCTTCCCCGGGGGCTTGGCGTAGAACGGCTCGTTCGCCGCGGCGGCCATCACGGCGCTCTCGGCACGCTGTCGGTCGCGCTCGTCGAGCGCGATGACGGGACGCTGGTCGTTGCCGCGGATGAGCAGGTGGTCGACGTCACCGGCGGTGAGCGCGTCGTCGAGGAACAGGAGGTCCTCGATCATCGACTGCTGCGGCGTGAGGTGTCCGTTGACGAGCGTCAGGCGACCCTTCCGCACGACGACGTCGGGCCGGTCGAGACCGCCGGAGGACGGTCGAGGGGTCAGCAGAGGACTCTCGGTCACCGGCTCGGTCTCGTTGCTCATCCATGCCCTTCGGGTCGTCGATCGACCGGGTCCTGCACCCGGTTCTTGCGATCCTACCGTCCGGGCGGACGCTCGGGTCGCCGTCGGCTCCCCCCGGTCCTAGGGCCTGGAGGCGCGGGTCGTCTCCGTCTCGCGCGGCACCTTCACGACGATGCCGACGACGACGAAGAGGGCCGCGGCGAGGATCTGCGACGCCGCCCAGACCTCGCCGGGGATCGGCACGACGGCGATCGGGTTCCAGCAGACGGCCACGGCCGCCATGAGGGCCGCGGCCCACCAGGTCCGGCCGCGGACGGCGAAGACCAGGACGATCAGGGCGAGCACCGCGACGCCCCACCGCGCGAACACGAACGCCGACGAGTCGATGATCGCGACGCAGGCGAGCAGGAGCATCGCGGCGATGAGCGACGGCGCGAGCGCGGGCCGGGTGAACGGCGGCGTCGCCTTCTTCCCGCCGGTCGCCGGGGCGTTGGTCGCCGTCGAGGCGGGGAGCCCCTGCAGCGACGACCCCGCCGCGGGCCGCCCCTTCCGCGCTGCCATCAGGCGGTGGCCCCGTCGAGGTCGATCGCCTGGATCGAGCGTGACATCGGCGGGAGCCCGCGGACCCGTTCGAGCGCCGGCACGAGTTCCGCGACGTAGGCCCGGTAGCCGTCCTCGGTGAGGTGCAGGCCGTCGTCGGTGAAGCGCTCGTCGAGGTGGTCGCCGTCCGCGAGGGCGGGCCAGACGTCGAGGTACTGGGCGTGGCACGTGGCGACGAACTGCCGGAGGTGGCGGTTGGCCTCCTCGATCTTCGCGGTGTGGTCGGCCTGCCGGGGCAGGATCGACACGAGGAGCAGCCGGACGCCCGGGAGCTCCCGACGGAGTGTGACGAGCACCGACTCGACCCCGCGGACGACGTGCTCGACGCTCGCGCGGTGGTTGCCGAAGTCGTTGGTGCCGATGAGCAGCACGATCACCTCGGGCTGCTCGGCGATGACGGCGTCGAGCCGCGCGAGGACGCCGTCGGTGGTGTCGCCGCCGACGCCCTGGTTGACCGTGCGCTCCTCGGGGAGCCAGGCGTCCCAGGAGCCCTGCTCGGTGATGCTGTCGCCCAGGAACAGGACGCTGGTGTGTTCGGCGGTCATGCTGCCTCCTCGTGTTCCGGTACCGGATCCCCATTCTGCTGGGTCCAGTTCCGTCCCGTCGACTCGGTGTGCTGGGACTCCCGTTCGGCGGCGGCGCAGATGCGCTCGACCATGCCGGGGAAGATCACGCCGTGGAAGGGCAGGATCGAGTACCAGTACAGCCGCCCGCCGAGGCCCTGCGGGAAGTAGATCGCCCGCTGCCGGTAGTCGCTGCCGCCGTCGTCCGCCGGCGTCACGGTCATCTCGAGCCAGGCACGCCCCGGCGACTTGAACTCGGCCCGGAGGCGCAGGTACCGCCCGCGCTCCAGCCGTTCGACGCGCCACCAGTCGAGAGCGTCGCCCTGCTCGAGTCGCTGCTGGTCACGACGGCCGCGGTTGAGTCCCACGCCCCCGGCCAACTTGTCCATCCAGCCCCGGGCCACCCAGGCGAGCGGGAACGAGTACCAGCCGTTGTCCCCGCCGATCGACTCGACGACCCGCCACACCTCCTCGGCGCTGGCCGAGGTGTGGCGCTTGCGGTCGTCGACGTATACGGTGTGTCCGGCCCAGTCAGGGTCGCTCGGCAGCGGGTCCGCCGCGGTGGCAGCGAGGGTGGCGTTCCGCCAGCTCGTCTCGACCTCGCCCTTCCGCATCTTCGTCAGTGCGAGGCGGACGGCGCGGCGGTAGGACGTCAGGCCGCCCTCCGGACGCGGGACCACGTCGTCGATGTCGTGCTCGCGCTGGACGCACTCGAACTGGAGCGACTCGATGATCGGCGTCGCGAGCTTGCGCGGGACCGGGGTGACCAGGTTGAACCAGTGGGCGGCGAGCCCCGGCGTCAGCACCGGCAGGACCGAGATAGCCCGCTGCGGCAGCTTCGCCTCGACCGCGTACCCGTTGAGCATCTGCCCGTAGCGGAGGACGTCCGGACCGCCGATGTCGAACGTGCGGTTCACGTCGGCGGGGATGTCGAGGGCCTTGACGAGGTAGTACAGGACGTCGCGGACGGCGATCGGTTGGATGAAGTTGCGGACCCACCGGGGCGTCGGCATCCAGGGCAGGACGTCGGTGACGTGCCGGATCATCTCGAACGACGTGCTGCCGGACCCGATCACGACACCGGCCTGGTACGCGATCGTCGGGACGCCGGAGGCGAGCAGGACGTCGCCGACCTCCTTCCGGCTGCGGAGGTGCTTGGAGAGCTCGCCGTCGGGGTGGAGCCCGCCGAGGTAGACGAACCGACGGACGCCCGCCGCCTCCGCCTCGTGCGCCATCGTCTCGACGGCGTCGCGCTCGGCGCGTTCGAAGTCGCCGTCCGCGCCCATCGCGTGCGCCAGGTAGTAGACCGCCTCGACGCCCTGCACCGCGGCGCGCACCGCAGCCGCGTCCTGCAGGTCACCCTCGGCGACCTCGACGTCGTCGTGCCAGGGCACGTCCTGCAGCTTCCGGGGGGTGCGGACGAACACCCGGACGGCGTGGCCGGCGTCGAGGAGGCGGGGGACGAGACGACCACCGATGTAGCCGGTGGCGCCGGTGACGAGGACTCGCATGCGGGGCACGGTACGCGGCTCGGCTCCGGGTAGGCTTGCCGGGTGGACAAAGCATCGTTCCCCACGGAGCCCGAACAGATCAGCGCCGACGTCGTCCGTGGTCTCATCGACCACGCGATCCTCAAGCCCGAGCTGACCCGCGCGGACGTCGACGCCCAGCTCGACGAGGCCGCCGCGTACCGCGTCTTCAGCGTGTGCGTCCGTCCGAGCGACGTCGCGCACGCGGTCGAGCGCCTCCGGGGCACCGGTGTCGGTGTCGGCACGGTCATCGGGTTCCCGCACGGCACCACCTCGACCGAGGCCAAGGTCGCCGAGTCGCTGCAGGCCCTCGCCGACGGCGCGTTCGAGCTCGACATGGTCCAGAACATCGGCGCCGCGAAGTCCGGGGACTGGGAGCGGGTCGAGGCCGACGTCCGCGCAGTCGTCGACGCCGCGGGCAGCACGGTCGTCAAGGTCATCCTCGAGACCGCGTTCCTGACCGACGACGAGATCGTCGCCGCCGCACGGGCAGCGCAGTCCGCCGGGGCAGCCTTCGTGAAGACCTCCACGGGGTTCGCGGGCGGCGGCGCGACGGCGGAGCACATCGCGCTCATGCGTCGGACCGTCGGCGCGGACACCGGGGTGAAGGCCTCCGGTGGCGTCCGCGGGCTCGACACCCTGCTCGAGATGGTCGAGGCGGGCGCGAACCGCATCGGGACGAGCGCATCGGCGCGCATCCTCGACGAGGTCGCCCACCGCGCGACGACGGGCGCGGCCTCCCCGCTCGGCGACGACACCAGCTCCTACTGACCCGAGGGCGTCCGCGCCCTGCCCACCCGAACCGACCCACCTCGACGGGGCCGGTGCCCACCGGACGCGACGTCGCGTCCACGACCGGCGCCGCGCCTCCAGACCGCCGCATCGGAGCGAGCATGTCCACCACCGCACCCCAGTCCGGCCCGCTGGCCCTCGCCGTCGACCTCGGCGGCACGAAGGTCGAGGCCGCGCTCGTCACCGACGCCGGTGTCGTCCTGCCGGCCACCCGCTTCCGGAGTCCCACCGGCCCGGGCCGCACCTCCGACGAGCTGCAGGCCGCGGTCGACGAGGTCGTCACCGCGGCCCTGGCGGCGCTGCCCGCCGGCGCGGCCCTGGTCGGCGTCGGGATCGGCTCCGCCGGACCCGTCGACGAGGAGCACGGCCTCGTCTCGCCCCTGAACATGCCGGTGTGGCGCGGCTACCCGCTCCGTGAGCGTGTGGCCGCCCACGTGCCCGCGGATGTGCCGGTGACGCTGCGCATGGACGGCCTCGCCATCACGCTCGCGGAGCACTGGGTCGGCGCCGCGCAGGGCTCGGACCACGTCATGGGCATGATCGTGTCGACGGGCGTGGGCGGCGGCCTCATCCTGCACGGACGGACCGTCAGCGGACCGACCGGGAACGCGGGACACATCGGGCACGTCGAGTGCGGCGGGTTCGACGACCCGTGTGCGTGCGGCGGCACCGGTTGCCTGGAGGCGATCGCGAGCGGCCCGAAGACCGTGGCGTGGGCGCAGCGACAGGGCTTCGCGGGGAGCACCGGCGAGGAGCTGTCGGCGGCGTACGCGGTGGGCGACGAGATCGCGGTCGCCGCGGTCAAGCGGAGCGGACGGGCCCTCGGGCAGGCGATCGCGGCCGCCACGAGCCTGGTCGACCTCGAGGTCGTCGCCGTCGGCGGCGGGTTCTCGCACGTCACGCCGGACCTGTTCGAGTACGCCCGGGAGGCCGTGGCGGAGCGTGTCGAGTTCGGCTTCGTCACGAAGGTGCGGATCGTCCCGACCGGACTGTCGCAGGACGGCCCGCTCATCGGTGCCGCTGCGCTCGTGCACCGCGCCGACGTGCTGCGCTGAGGCGCCGGGGCCGGCGCCAACGCTCCCCCGAGGCTCGGCCTACCGGACAGTTTCCTCGGCGATCCCCGCGGAAACTGTCCGCGTGGCCGAAGCTCGGCCGCGCCCCGGCGGCGCCCCGGCCGTGCGCCGGCCATGTCCGGCCGTGCCCCGGCGGCCGCGGCTCCGGCGTGCGCTGTCCACAGGGGGTCGAGGCGGTGCATCCCGCTCCGGCAGGATGTCCGGGTGCCCCGCTCACCACTGCTGACCAGCGACGACTGGCCGGAGTCGGAACTGCGCGCCGCCGTGCTCGCCGGGGAACTCGTGCCCGTCGGACCGTGCTGGGCCTCCCCCGCCGAACCGCAGACGCCCGAACTGCGCGCGGCCGCGGCTCGCTGGACCCTCGGTGACCCACGGCTCATCGCCGGCACCCGGACCGCGGCGTGGATCTGGGGTGCGGTTTCGCGACCGCCGTCCCCGCTCGAAGCCTGCGTCCCGCCGCAGGTCCGCGTGCACGTGCCCCCGGGTGTGCGTCTGCGCGAACTCGTCGTCGGCGCGGACGACGTGGTCCACGTCGGCGGCCTCCCGGTGACCCTGCCGGCCCGGACGGCGCTCGACCTGCTCCGCACCCCGGCCAACGGCGAGGTCCGGTACGGCACCGCGGAGTCCGACGCCGTCCTCGGGCTGGTCGTCTCCGGGGCCGTCGGTGTCGCCGAGGTCCTGGAGCGGCTCTCCGGCCTCGGGACGGTCCCGATGGTCCGGCAGGCCGAACGACGGCTCCGGACGCTGCTGCGGGCTGCTCAGCCCGCGCTGACGCGGTACACGTCGTAGACGGCGTCGATCCGTCGGACCGCGTTGAGCACGCGGTCGAGGTGCGTCGTGTCGCCCATCTCGAACACGAACCGGCTCAGGGCCAGCCGGTCGGAGGACGTCGACACCGTCGCGGACAGGATGTTGACGTGGTACTCGGTGAGCACGCGGGTGACGTCGCTGAGGAGCCCGGATCGATCGAGCGCCTCGATCTGGATCTGGACGAGGAAGACCGACTTCGACGACGGCGCCCACTCGACCTCGATCATGCGGTCGGGCTCGTTCATCAGCGACTTCACGTTCGTGCACGACGCCTGGTGGACGGACACGCCCTGCCCGCGGGTGATGAACCCGACGATCTGGTCGCCCGGCACCGGGGTGCAGCACTTCGCGAGCTTCACCAGGATGTCCGGCGCACCACGGACCAGCACGCCGCTGTCGCTGTTGCGCAGCTGACGGCTCGTGACCTGTCGCGGGAAGGTGAGCTCGGGTTCCTCGGTCTCCGTCTCGTTCTGGACGTTGCCGAGGACCTTCTCGATCACCGACTGGGTGGAGACGTGCCCCTCGCCGACGGCGGCGTACAGGGCGGAGACGTCGTCGTAGCGCATCGACGACGCCACCTCGGAGATGGAGTCCTGGCTCATGATGCGCTGCAGCGGCAGGTTCTGCTTCCGCATCGCCCGCGCGATCGCGTCGCGGCCCTGCTCGATCGCCTCTTCGCGGCGTTCCTTGGTGAACCACTGCTTGATCTTGTTCCGGGCGCGGGGGCTCCGGACGAAGGTCAGCCAGTCCTGACTGGGGCCGGAGTCGGGGTTCTTCGACGTGAAGATCTCGACGACGTCGCCGCTGGACAGCGAACTCTCCAGCGGGACCAGCCGGCCGTTGACCTTGGCGCCCATCGTCCGGTGCCCGATCTCGGTGTGCACCGCGTACGCGAAGTCCACCGGGGTCGCGCCGGAGGGCAGCCCGATGACCTTGCCCTGCGGTGTGAAGACGTAGGTCTCCTTCGCACCGATCTCGTACCGCAGCGAGTCGAGGAACTCACCGGGGTCGCTCGTCTCGGCCTGCCAGTCGGTGATGTGCGCGAGCCACGCCATGTCCTGGTCGGTCGCGGTCGAGGCGTCGACGTCACGGCCAGCGGCACGCTGCTTGTACTTCCAGTGCGCGGCGACACCGAACTCGGCGCGCTGGTGCATCTCGTGCGTGCGGATCTGGATCTCCACCGCACGACCCTGCGGCCCGAGCACGGTGGTGTGCAGCGACTGGTACAGGTTGAACTTCGGCGTGGCGATGTAGTCCTTGAAACGGCCGGGCAGCGGGGTCCACCGCGCGTGCACCGAACCGAGCATCGCGTAGCAGTCGCGCACCGTCGGCACGAGCACCCGGATGCCGACCAGGTCGTAGATCTCGTCGAACTCGCGCCCGCGGACGATCATCTTCTGGTAGATCGAGTAGTACTGCTTCGGACGGCCCATCACGTCGCCGCGGACCTTGGCGGCCTTCAGGTCCTTCTTGAGGGTGCCGATGACGTTCTGCACGAACTGCTCGCGCTTCGGCTGCCGCTCCTTGACCAGGCTGTCGATCTCGACGTAGAGCTTCGGGTGGAGCACCGCGAACGACAGGTCCTCGAGCTCCAGCTTGATCATCTGGATGCCGAGCCGGTGCGCGAGGGGCGCGTAGATCTCCAGCGTCTCCTTCGCCTTGCGCGTGGCGGAGGTGGACTCGACGAAGCCCCACGTGCGGGCGTTGTGCAGCCGGTCGGCGAGCTTGATCACCAGGACGCGGATGTCCTTCGACATCGCGATGACCATCTTCCGGACGGTCTCCGCCTGGGCGCTGTCGCCGTACTTGACCTTGTCGAGCTTCGTGACGCCGTCGACGAGCATCGCGATCTCGTCGCCGAAGTCCACCCGCAGCTGGTCGAGCTGGTAGTCGGTGTCCTCCACGGTGTCGTGCAGGAGTGCCGCAGCGATGGTGATCGGGCCGATGCCGAGGTCGGCGAGGATCTGCGCGACCGCCACGGGGTGCGTGATGTACGGCTCACCCGACTTGCGCTTCTGACCGTCGTGGGCACGCTCGGCGACGGAGTACGCGCGCTCGATCAGCGTGACGTCGGCCTTCGGGTGGTGCGACCGGACGGTGCGGATGAGGGTGTCGACCGCGCCGGCCGGCTGGGCACGGGAGAACAGGCGCGGCAGCAGGGAGCGCAGCGATCCGAGGTTGCCGGTGGTGTTCGGGCCGAGCGGACTCGACGGACGCTGAGCGGATCCGGGCCGGCTCGCGGACTCCGCCGCTGGGCCGCCCTCTACGGCGCTACCGCTCGTGGCGCTCGGAGCCGGGGCGTCCTGGGGCGTGGATGCACGCGTGTCCGTCATGATGCGCCTCCCGAGGACCTGGTCCGAAGTCGATCCGACAAGACTACGCGTGTCCGGTCAGTGCTCGTGACGCGGTTCGCCCTGGGCGTCGTCCGCCCCGTCCGGCTCCCCCGCGCGGACCACGGGGGCGCCCGACTGCTCCCAGGCGACCATGCCGCCGACGAGGTTCACCGCGGGCACGCCCGACTGCTCGAGCGCCGCGACGACCCGGGCGGACCGACCGCCGGAGTGGCACACGACGATCGCCGGCTCGTCCCCGCCGTCGATCTCCTTCCACCGTGCGACCAGCTCGGACATCGGCACGAGCGTGGCCTCGGGAGCGTGGACCTCGTCCCACTCCCCCTGCTCGCGGACGTCGAACAGCCGTGCACCGGCGGCGATACGGCGGCGTGCCTCGGCGACGTCGATGTCCTGGACCTCGGCGGGCATCAGGCCTCCACCGTCGCGTCGACCTCACGCTGGCGCTTGGCGGCCGCGGCCTGCTTCTTCGCGTCGGCCTGCTTGACCTTCGGCTCGTTCTCACGGAGGTGGGCGTACATCGGCGACGCGATGAAGATCGTCGAGTAGGTGCCCACGATGATGCCGATGAACAGCGCGAGGGAGATGTCGCGGAGCGTGCCCGCGCCGAGGACGTACGACCCGATGAAGAGGATCGCCGCGACCGGCAGCAGCGCCACGACCGAGGTGTTGATCGAGCGGACGAGGGTCTGGTTCACCGCGAGGTTGACGGACTGCACGAAGGTGCGGTGGGACTCCTGGCTGGTGTTCTCACGCACCTTGTCGAAGACCACGACGGTGTCGTACAACGAGTACCCGAGGATCGTCAGGAAGCCGATCACCGCCGCCGGCGTGACCTCGAGCCCGACGATGCCGTACACGCCCGCGGTGATGAGCAGGTCGTGCAGGAGCGCGACCATCGCGGACACGGACATCTTCCACGTGCGGAAGTAGACCGCCATGAAGACGGCGGCAAGCGCGAGGAAGATCACCAGGCCGCGGATCGCCTGGGCGAGGACGTCAGCGCCCCAGGTCGCGCCGATGAAGGTCGCGGCGACCTGGCTCTCCGGGACGTCGTACGCCTTCGCCAGGGCGTCCTGCACCTCAGTGGTCTCCCGGTCGGTCAGCTGCCCGGTCTGCACGCGGATGCCGTGCGTGCCGAGCTGCGAGACGCGCGGGATGCCCTCGGGGACGATCGACTCGACCGTCTGCGTCGCCAGGTTCTGGTCGAGGTTCTTGACGTCCGAGAGGGTGAACTCGGACCCGCCGGTGAACTCGATGCCGAGCTGGTACCCGCCACGGAGCCACGGCACCGCGAGCGAGATCACGATCGCGACGACCGCGATGAGGTACCACGTCTTGCGGCGGCCGACGATGTCGTACGAGCGCTTGCCCGTGTACAGGTCGCTGCCGAACTGGCTGAAGCTGGCCATCAGTCGTCCTTCCCGTCCGGCGTGGTGCCGTTCTCGCCGGAGGCCTGCTGGGCCTTCCGCTCCGCGATGGTCTGCCGACGCTGTGCCTCACCGGCGCTGCGCTGGCGCTTGCCGTCGACCACCGGGGCACGGAACTGCGCGCGACCGCGGTACACGGCACCGAGGGCGGACGGATCGAGCCCGCTGAACTTGTGGCCCTCGCCGAAGAAGCGGCTGCGGGCGATGAGCTGCATCATCGGGTGCGTGAACATGATCACCACGACGACGTCGATCAGGGTCGTGAGGAGCAGCGTGAACGCGAAGCCCTTCACGTCACTCACCGCGAGGATGTAGAGCACGATCGCGGCGAGGAAGTTGATCGAGTCCGAGGCGAGGATCGTGCGCAGCGCGCGCCTCCACCCGGACTCGACGGCGCTCTCCAGCCCGCGGCCGTCACGGAGCTCGTCCCTGATGCGTTCGAAGTACACGATGAACGAGTCCGCGGTGATGCCGATCGCGACGATCAACCCCGCGACGCCGGCGAGCGACAGGCGGTAGTCGACGCGCCACGACATGATCGCGATCACCAGGTAGGTCAGCGCAGCGGCGACGCCGAGCGACAGGACCGTGACGAACGCGAGCGCGCGGTACTGGATGACCGAGTAGATGATCACCAGGATGAGGCCGATCAGACCCGCGACGAGGCCGCCGACGAGCTGCGCGGTACCGAGGGTGGCGGAGATGTTCTCGTTCGACTGCACCTGGAAGTTGATCGGCAGGGCGCCGTACTTCAGCTGGTCGGCGAGCGTCTTCGCGGACTCCGCGGTGAACGAGCCGGTGATCTGCGCCTTGCCGTTGGTGATCGCCGAGTTCGTCGTCGGGGCGGTGATGACCGAGCCGTCGAGGACGATGGCGAACTGGTTCTGCGGCTGCTGGAGCGACACGAGGCGGTTCGTGACCGTCCGGAAGTCCTTCGTGCCGGTGCCGTCGAACGTCAGGTTGACGGCCCACTGACCGGTCGACGTGCCCTGCGAGTCCGTCGCCAGGCCCGAGGTGGCGTTGCTGATGTTCGAGCCGGAGACCTCGACCGGGCCGAGGATGTACTTCGCCGCACCGTCCTGGTCGCAGGTGACGAGGGGCTCGTCGTCGGGTGCCGTCGTGACGTTGTCCGGGGCCTTGCAGTCGTAGTTGGTGTAGAGGTCCTGCAGCTTCGGCGTGACCCAGTTCAGGTCACTGGCGTTCGTCGGCTTCGCACTCGGGGTCGCGGCGAGGGACGCCGGCGGGGAGTACGGCGTCGGCGACGCGGTGGAACCCGAACCGTCGCCCACCGAGGAGTTGGTCGCGGCCTCGGTGTAGAGCACCGGGCGGAACGTCAGCTTCGCGGCCGCCTCGATGCGGTCGATCGTCGCCTTGTCCGGCTTGCCCGGGATGGAGACGACGATGTTGTTCGTCCCTTGGGTGTTGATCTGCGACTCCGAGACACCGGTCGCGTTGATGCGCTGACGGATGATGTTGACGGCCTGGCTGAGCTGCTGACTCGTCACCGAGCCGCCCTCGGTGTTCTGTGCCGCGAGGGTCAACTGCGTGCCGCCCTGCAGGTCGAGGGCCAGTTCGGGGACCCAGCTGGCCCCTTCGAACCACTTGCCGCTGTCGTCCTTCGTGGTCCCGGCGAGGACCGATGCCGCGGTGTTCAACCCGGCGAGGACCGCCATCAGGATCACCAACCAGGTGAGCGAGCGGATCGCCTTCTTGACGGGTGTCGATCGTGCCACCGGTCGTCTCGTCTTTCTGTCAGGACCGACGGTGGTCACCGACGGCAGGTGTCGCCGCCGGATCGGTGGACCCGGCGGCCGAGGAGTCAGTCTTCGGTCTTGCGCTTCGTGGCGTCGGCGTCCGTGTCCGTGGACTCGATGCGCTCACCGTAGACCGGCTCGCCGTTGAGCTCGGCGACGGGCTTCGGCTCGTCCTCCGGCGTGGCGGTGGTCTCGATGTCCGAGGCGGTGTCGTCGACGACGCGCGACAGGGTCTGGCGGTGCACGGTGACGACGGTGCCCGGCGCGATCTCGACGTCGGCGGTGACCTTCTCGTCGTCGACCGACAGGAGCGTGCCGTAGAGGCCGAAGGAGAGCATGACCTTCGCGCCCGGCACCATCTTGGTGGCGAGCTCCGACTGCTGCTTCTTGCGCTTCCGGCTGTTGTAGAACATGAAGGCCGCGAACGCCACGACGATGACGATGAGGATGACTTCTTGACCCATGATGCGATGCCTTCTCTGGTTGCTCGGTTTCGGGCCGTAGCAGTCTAGGGCACACGACTGTGCGTGGCATGTCACCCGGACCGCGTCGGCGGTGTCAGTCGGTGTCGTCGTCGAACAGGCCCGGCTGCCCGAGACCGCTCTGGCCCGGGGTCATGCCGAAGTGGCGCCAGGCCTGCGGCGTGGCGATGCGGCCGCGTGGGCTGCGGGTCACGAGGCCGACGCGCACGAGGAACGGCTCGACGACGGACTCGATGGTCTCGGACTCCTCGCCGACGGACACCGCCAGCGTGTTCAGGCCGACCGGTCCCCCGTCGAAGCGCGTCAGCATCGTCTCGACCACGGCCCTGTCCAGCCGGTCGAGTCCGAGTTCGTCGACGTCGTAGAGGTCCAGGGCACCCTGCACCGCCGCCATGCCGTCGGTCGTCCGGTGCACGAGCGCGAAGTCACGCACCCGGCGCAGCAGGCGGTTCGCGATGCGGGGTGTGCCGCGGGACCGTCCGGCGATCTCCCGCAGGGCCGACCGGTCGATGTCGAGCTCGAGGAGGTGCGCGGCGCGGATGAGCACCTGCTCGAGTTCGTCCTTCTCGTAGAACTCGAGGTGCGCGGTGAAGCCGAAGCGGTCGCGCAGGGGATTCGGGAGCAGGCCCGCCCTGGTGGTGGCGCCGACCAGGGTGAACGGTGCGAGGTCGAGCGGGATGCTCGTCGCGCCGGCGCCCTTGCCGACCATCACGTCGATCCGGAAGTCCTCCATCGCCAGGTAGAGCATCTCCTCCGCAGAGCGCGCCATCCGGTGGATCTCGTCGATGAAGAGCACTTCGCCCGGGACGAGCGACGACAGCACCGCCGCCAGGTCCCCGGCGTGCTGGATCGCCGGCCCGCTGGACATCCGCAGCGGACGACCGGACTCGTGCGCCACGATCATCGCGAGGGTGGTCTTGCCGAGACCGGGCGGACCGGCCATCAGGATGTGGTCGGGCGTGCGGTCCTGCAGCGCCGCGGCCTTGAGGAGCAGGTCGAGCTGGCCGCGGACCTTGCGCTGCCCGACGAACTCGTCGAGCGACTTCGGCCGCAGGGCGCCTTCGAAGGCGAGTTCCTCCTGCGACTCCGGACTGGCGGCGGTGATGCCGCTCACCGGGCTGCCCCGGCCGGACGCAGCGCGCCGAGCGCCGCGCGCAGCAGCGCCTGCGTGCCCATCGTCGCGGCACCGGGTTCGGTCGCGATGGTGTCGTCCACCGCGCGCTGTGCCGCGTCCTCTCGCCAGCCGAGGCCGACGAGCGCGGCGACGACGTCGGTCGCGGCCGGGTGGGCCGCTCCCCCGCGGGCGGTCGTGGTGACGGGGGCCTGCTCGAACGCGGCGAGCTTGCCGGAGAGCGCGACGATGATCAGCTTGGCCGTCTTCGGGCCGATGCCGGACACCTTGCGGAACGCGCCGTCGTCGTCGTTCGCGACGGCGTTCGCGACCTGGGCCGGCTCCATGTGGGCGAGCACGCCCATGGCCGACTTCGGGCCGACGCCCGAGACGCTGCGGAGCAGGTCGAACACCTGGAGCGCGTCCGTGGACTCGAAGCCGAACAGCAGGTGCTCGTCCTCGCGCACGATCATCGCCGTGCGGAGGAACACCTCGGACCCGTGGCGCATCGTGAGTGCGTGTGCGGGCGTGACGGTCACCGCGTACCCGACTCCCCCGACCTCGACCACGACGGCCGATCCGGCGACGTCGATGCAGGTGCCCCGGAGACTCGCGATCATGCTCCGAGCCTACGGCCGCCCACCGACGATGCCGGCCTGCCACGCTGCGGTCGCGCCGCGGCGGCGGCCGCACGCGCGAGCGGTGAGTCGGTGGTCCCGCCCTGGGCGTCCCGCCACGCGCGCTGTGCCGGGGTGAGGTTCGTGGTGCGCGAGCCGACCGCGTCGGGCGATCCGAGCCTCCAGGCATGGCACACCGCCAACGCGAGCGCGTCGGCGGCGTCCGCGGGCTTCGGCGCCTCGTCGAGGCCGAGCACCCGCGCGATCATGGTCTGCACCTGCCGCTTGTCGGCGTTGCCGTACCCGGTCACCGCCGCCTTGACCTCGGAGGGGGTGTGCAACCCCACCGGCAGTCCGCGCGCCGCGGCGGCGTGCAGGGCGAGCCCGGCCGCCTGGGCCGTCCCCATCACCGTCCGGACGTTGGCCTGCGCGAACACGCGCTCGACGGCGACCGCGTCGGGGCGGTGCTCGTCGATCTCGGCCGCGATGCCGTCCGCGATGCGCAGGAGCCGCTGTTCGAGGGCCATGTCCGCCGGCGTCCGCACGACCGTGACGTGCACGAGTCGCGCGCGTCGGTTCGGTGCGACCTCGACGATGCCGACGCCGCACCGCGTGAGCCCGGGGTCCACCCCGAGCACGCGCAGCATCGGGCTAGTCCTCGTCCTCGTCGAGCTCGGCCTGGACGTCGGCGGGGATGTCGAAGTTCGAGTAGACGTTCTGGACGTCGTCGCTGTCCTCGAGCGCGTCGATCAGGCGGAACACCTTGCGTGCCGTGTCGGCGTCGACCGGGACCTTGAGGCCGGGGACGAACTCGGCGTCGGCGGAGTCGTAGTCGATGCCGGCGTCCTGCAGCGCGGTGCGGGCCGCGACGAGGTCAGTCGCCTCGGTGATGACCTCGAAGCCGCCGCCCTGGTCGATGACGTCCTCGACGCCGGCGTCGAGGACGGCACCCATCACGGTGTCCTCGTCGAGCCCGTCGGTCTTCGTGACGGAGATGACGCCCTTGCGCGAGAAGTTGTAGGCGACGCTGCCCGGGTCGGCCATGGTGCCGCCGTTGCGCGACATCGCGGTGCGCACCTCGGCCGCGGCGCGGTTCTTGTTGTCCGTCAGACACTCGATGAGCATCGCGACGCCGTTCGGCCCGTAGCCCTCGTACATGATCGTCGTGTACTCGATCGTCTCACCGGTGAGACCGGCACCGCGCTTGATGGCGCGGTCGATGTTGTCGTTCGGGACCGAGGTCTTCTTCGCCTTCTGCACGGCGTCGACCAGGGTCGGGTTGCCGGAGAGGTCGGCGCCGCCCATCTTCGCGGCGACCTCGATGTTCTTGATGAGCTTGGCGAACGACTTGGCACGGCGCTGGTCGATGACCGCCTTCTTGTGCTTGGTCGTTGCCCACTTGGAATGCCCGGACACGGTTCTCCTTGCGTCTTGCGGAAAGTCCCCGTCAGTTTACCGGCCGGGAGGCGCGGGTCGCCCCCGGCGCGCTGGTGGCCTCGCGCGGGCGGTCGCCCGCGCGCTCCTGGGGCGCGCGCTTCGGCGGCGCGCGCTTCGGCGGCGCGCGCTTCGGGGGCGAGTCTCGCGGTCAGCGACGACTCTCGGGCCTCTCGGCGCGAGAACTGTCGCTCACCGCGAGTCTCGCGGCGGCGGCGGGCTGCGTCAGGCCGAGCGGACGAGGTCGAGGAAGCGCCGGTGGAAGCGGTCCTCGCCCGCGACCTCCGGGTGGAACGCACTCGCGATGACGGCGTCCTGCTGCACGGCGACGACCTGACCGTCTGGCAGCGCCCCGAGGACCCGGACGCCGGCACCGTGCTGCTCCACCACGGGGGCACGGATGAACACCGCGTGCACCGGGGCGTCACCGAGCGCCGGCATCGGGATGTCGGTCTCGAAGGAGTCGTTCTGGCTGCCGAACGCGTTCCGCCGCACCGTCGTGTCGAGCACGTCGAGCGTCTGCTGCCCCGGGATGCCGGCGGCGATGCGGGAGGACAGCATGATCATGCCCGCACAGGTGCCGTACGTCGGGAGTCCGCCGCGGATGGCCGCCGACAGCGGCTCGGCGACGCCGAACGACCGGGACAGCTTGTCCATCACGCTCGACTCGCCGCCGGGGATGACGACGCCGTGCAACGTGGCGATCTCCTCCGGCCGACGGAGCGGCACCACGTCGGCGCCGAGCTCGGTCAGCGAGGCGATGTGCTCGCGGAAGTCGCCCTGCAGCGCGAGGACCCCGATGCGGGGCCGGGCGCTCACCAGCCGCGCTCGGCCAGGCGGTGCGGCGCGGGGACGTCGGCGACGTTGATGCCGACCATCGCCTCGCCCAGTCCGCGGGAGACCTCGGCGATGACCTTGGGGTCGTCGTGGAAGGTCACGGCCTTGACGATGGCCGCGGCGCGGGCGGCCGGGTCGCCGGACTTGAAGATGCCCGAGCCGACGAACACGCCGTCGGCGCCGAGCTGCATCATCATCGCGGCGTCGGCCGGGGTGGCGACACCACCGGCGGTGAAGAGCACCACCGGGAGCTTGCCGGTCTGCGCGACCTCCTTGACGACGTCGAACGGCGCCTGCAGCTCCTTCGCGGCGACGTAGAGCTCGTCCTCCTTGAGGTAGCGGAGGGCGGCGATCTCCTTGTTGATCGTCCGGATGTGCTTGGTGGCCTCGGACACGTCGCCGGTGCCGGCCTCGCCCTTGGAGCGGATCATGGCCGCGCCCTCGGTGATGCGGCGGAGCGCCTCGCCCAGGTTGGTGGCACCGCAGACGAAGGGGGTGGTGAAGTTCCACTTGTCGATGTGGTTGACGTAGTCGGCAGGCGACAGCACCTCGGACTCGTCGATGTAGTCGACGCCGAGCTCCTGCAGGACCTGCGCCTCGACGAAGTGGCCGATGCGCGCCTTCGCCATCACCGGGATCGACACGGCCGCGATGATCTCCTCGATCATCGACGGGTCGGACATGCGGGCCACGCCGCCCTGCGCACGGATGTCCGCGGGGACGCGCTCGAGGGCCATGACGGCGGTGGCACCGGCCTCTTCGGCGATGCGGGCCTGCTCGGCGTCGACGACGTCCATGATGACGCCGCCCTTGAGCATCTCCGCGAGGCCGCGCTTGACGCGGTCGGAGCCGGTGATCGAGGTGCCGGGGGTGCTCGGGGTGCTGCTGCTGTCGCTCATGATGCCGACAGTCTAGTGGTCCCCGGGCCAGCCTTCGGCGACGAGGCGGCGGGTCTCGCCGAGCAGCTGCGACATCGACTTCGTCCGCGCGATGATCGGGAAGAAGTTGGCGTCCGACTGCCACCGCGGCACGATGTGCTGGTGCAGGTGGCCGGCGACCCCGGCCCCGGCGACCTCGCCCTGGTTCATGCCGATGTTGAAACCGTCGCAGTGCGACACGGCACGGAGGACACGCATCGCCGTCTGCGTCAGCTCACCGATCTCGCGCAGCTCGTCCGGGGCGGCCTCGTCGTAGAGCGGGACGTGCCGGTACGGGCAGACGAGCAGGTGCCCGTTGTTGTACGGGAACAGGTTGAGCAGCACGTAGGCGTGCTCGCCGCGGGCCACGATCAGGGCGTCCTCGTCGGACTTCTGCGGCGCCTCGCAGAACGGGCAGTCGTCGTCGTGGCCGCGGCCCCGACCTTCGCGGCCGGCGTCGATGTACGCCATCCGGTGCGGGTTCCAGAGCCGCTGGAACGCGTCGGGGACGGCTGCACCGGACGACGCGTCGCGGATGACGAGCGGATCGTCGCCCGACTCGCCGAGGGAGCCGGCGGTGGGCTCGGCCATGGGGCCGGCCACGTCGTCGACGTGACCGGCCCCGGCGTCGGGCCCCGTGCCTCCCGTGCGGTCCATCAGACCTGCGCGCGCTCGCGGATCGCGGTGAGGATGCGCTCGACCGCTTCGTCGACCGGCACGCCGTTGTCCTGGCGGCCGTCGCGGAAGCGGAAGGACACCGCACCGGCGTCCCGGTCGTCGCCACCGGCGATGAGCTGGAACGGCACCTTCTGCTTCGTGTGCGTGCGGATCTTCTTCTGCATGCGGTCGTCCGAGTGGTCGACCTCGGCACGGACACCGTGCGCGCGGAGCTTCGCGACGACCTCGTCCAGGTAGTCGCCGTACTCGGCCGCGACCGGGATCGCGACGACCTGCACCGGGGCGAGCCACGCCGGGAACGCGCCGGCGTAGTGCTCGGTGAGGACGCCGAAGAACCGCTCGATCGAGCCGAACAGCGCGCGGTGGATCATCACGGGGCGCTGCCGGGTGCCGTCCGCCGCCGCGTACTCCAGGCCGAACCGCTCGGGCAGGTTGAAGTCGAGCTGCACGGTCGACATCTGCCAGGTGCGACCGATGGCGTCGCGCGCCTGCACCGAGATCTTCGGGCCGTAGAACGCGGCGCCCGCCGGGTCCGGCACGAGCTCGAGGCCGGATTCCTCGGCGACCTCGCGCAGCGTGTTCGTCGCGACCTCCCAGACCTCGTCGTCGCCGACGTACTTCTCCGGGTCCTTCGTGGAGAGCTCGAGGTAGAAGTCATCGAGGCCGTAGTCGCGCAGCAAGGAGAGCACGAACTGGAGCGTCGTGGTGAGCTCCTCCTTCATCTTCTCCTGCGTGGTGAAGATGTGGGCGTCGTCCTGGGTCATGCCGCGCACGCGGGTGAGCCCGTGGATGACGCCGGACTTCTCGTTGCGGTACACCGTGCCGAACTCGAACATCCGGAGCGGCAGGTCGCGGTAGGACCGGGCCTGCGAGCGGTACGCCAGGATGTGCATCGGGCAGTTCATCGGCTTGAGGTAGTAGTCGGCGCCCTGGCGGGTGACGTTGCCGTCCTCGTCGCGTGCCTCGTCCATGTGCATGGCCGGGAACATGCCGTCCTTGTACCAGCCGAGGTGACCGGACTGCTCGAACAGGTCGCCCTTGGTGATGTGCGGCGTGTAGACGAAGGAGTAGCCCTCCTGCTCGTGCCGGCGGCGCGAGTAGTCCTCCATCTCGCGGCGGATGATGCCGCCCTTCGGGTGGAAGATCGCCAGGCCGGAACCGATCTCGTCCGGGAACGAGAACAGGTCGAGTTCGGCGCCGAGACGACGGTGGTCGCGCTTGGCGGCCTCTTCGAGTCGCTCGAGGTGCGCCTTCAGCAGCTCCTTGTCCGGCCACGCCGTGCCGTAGATGCGCTGCAGCTGCGGGTTCTTCTCGGAGCCGCGCCAGTACGCGGCGGCGACGCGCATGAGCTTCGACGCGTTGCCGATCCAGCGGGTGTGCGGGACGTGCGGTCCGCGGCAGAGGTCCTGCCAGACGACCTCGCCGGACTTCGGGTCGACGTTCTCGTAGACCGTCAGCTCGCCGGCGCCGACCTCGACGCTCTCGCCGGAGTCGCCCTCGTCGGCAGCGCCCTTCAGGCCGATGAGCTCCTGCTTGTACGGCTCCCCCGCCATGCGCTCGCGGGCTTCCTCGTCGGTGACGACGACGCGACGGAAGCGCTGGGCCTGTCGGATGATGCGGTCCATGCCCTTCTCGATCGCCTTGAGGTCCTCCGGCGTGAAGGGCTCGGCGACGTCGAAGTCGTAGTAGTAGCCGTCGGTGACCGGCGGACCGATCCCGAGCTTGGCGTCCGGGTTGATCTGCTGCACGGCCTGCGCGAGCACGTGCGCAGCCGAGTGGCGGAGGATGTCGAGGCCGTCCTGCTCGTCGAGCGTCACCGGCTCGACGACGTCTCCGGCATCGACCGTTGCGGCGAGGTCCTTCAGGACGCCGGACACCCGGATCGCGACCACGCCGCGGACGCCGTCGAAGAGCTCGGTGCCCGTCGTGGTCGTCGTCGCGGTGCGGGGCTCGGGTGCCTGGGGCACGGCGGCGGGCTCGGCGTTCTCCGGCGAAGCGGCGACTGACTCGGTCACGATGATGGGACTCCTCGATCGAATTGGTGCGTCAAGACTAGTGCGCGCGGACGCTCACGCCGGGACGGCGCCGAGGGTCTGCACGGGCAGGCGCGGCTCGAGTCGCTCGCGCCCGGCGAGTCCGTCGAGTTCGAGCAGCGCCGCGAAGCCGATCGCCTCGTACCCGGCGCGCTCCAGCAGCGTGACGGTGGCGGCTGCAGTGCCGCCGGTCGCGAGCACGTCGTCGACGACGAGCACACGGGTGCCGGCCGGCAGCTGCCCCGGGCGGAGTTCGAGCTCCGCCTCGCCGTACTCCAGCGCGTACTGCTCGCTGAGGACCTCGCCGGGGAGCTTGCCCGCCTTCCGGACGGTGAGCACGCCGACCTGGTGCTGGGCGGCGATCCCACCGGCGAGGGCGAAGCCGCGGGCCTCGATCCCGGCGACCGCCGCGAACCCGTCACCGATCGCGAACGGTGCGGCGAGGGCCTCGCACACGCGGCCGAACGCGACCGCGTCGGAGAACACCGGCGTGACGTCGCGGAACAGGATCCCGGGCGTCGGGAAGTCCGGGACGATGGCGGTGAGTCGTTCGACGAGGGCAGCTGCGGTTTCGGTCACCCGACAACGGTACGGGAGGCGCGGGGTGCGCCCGGCACGCGGGCCGTGGCCCCGCGTGGTGCGTGGTGGCTCCGACACGGTGCGAGGTCCCGCGCTCAGTGCGACCCGGGCGGGCGGTCACGGAGCGCGGGACCCCGCACACTGCGGATCCTCGGTGCCGGCTAGTGCCAGAGGTGCATCGCTGCGCTCTGGATGAGCCAGCGGGCCTCTCGGTCGAGCCGCTCGCGTTCGAGGCGCTGACGGGTCTCGAAGTCGACCGACGGACGCACACGGTGGGTGCGTCGGCTCCAGATGATGAGGGTCATCCCGATGCGGAGCGCGATGCGGTCGGAGAGCGACACCCGACGGCGCACCGCACGGGTATCGGGAGGGCGGATGGTGGTCTTCGTGGACAAGGTGGTCCCCTTCAGGGCATGACGGAACTGCCCGGCACACGGGCAGGAGATGAATGCATGAGAATGCAGTCCGCGGACCGCACGAGAATGCGCACGGAGGCGGTGCGGAATTGCTGCCGATACCAGGAGCGTCACACCCACCACCGACATTCATGGCCGCATTCCGAACGCGCGACCGTGGCGCCGGTGAGCGGCGACGGACGAGCGTTCGAGAGGTGCGACCGACCGAGGTGTCAGGCCGTGCCCGGCGAGGTCAACTCAGCGCGGGTGGGCCTGGACGAGGGTGTCGACAGGTGTGGGACGCTCCGTGTCAGCGGACCCGGATCGGGGTGCCGCCGGTCACACGGATTCCACGGAACGGAGTCGTTGCGGTGATCATCATGGTCTGGCCCCCTCTCGGTCTCGTGCTGACGTGGATTGTGCGGCGTGGTGTTCGCCGCCCCCGAACACTATCCACACCTGCATTCCCGACGCAACCCCTTTTCTGCGATTCTTCCGGAATTGCATTCCCGAACAGCAGGACGCCCCCGGCGCCGAACGGCACCGGGGGCGTCCCGAGGGGGTGACTAGACCGCGGCGGGCACCGCGACCGTGGCCGCGAGCACACCGTCGACGACGTCGACCGCGACGGTGTCGCCGTCCGTCACGGCCTCGTCCACCACGAGGTTCGCGATCCGGTCGTCGACCTCGCGCTGGATCAGGCGCCGCAGCGGCCGGGCGCCGTACTCCGGCTCGTAGCCGTGCTCGGCGAGCCAGTCGACCGCCGCGTCCGACACCGACAGCCGCATGCCCTGTGCGAGCAGTCGGAGCGCGGTGTCCTGCAGCAGCAGGGACACGATCGCGTGCAGCTGCGACCGGTCGAGCTTGCGGAACAGCACGATCTCGTCGATGCGGTTGATGAACTCCGGCCGCATCGCCTCGCGCAGCTTGCCCATGACGCGGGCGTGCAGGTCGTCCTCGCGGTACCCGTCGTCGGACCCGACCGCCGAGAAGCCCAGCGCACCGGACCGTGATGCGAGGAACTCCGACCCGATGTTCGACGTCATGATCACCACCGTGTTCCGGAAGTCGACCGTGCGCCCCTGTCCGTCGGTGAGCCGGCCGTCGTCGAGCACCTGCAACAGCAGGTTGAACACGTCCGGGTGCGCCTTCTCGACCTCGTCGAGCAGGATCACCGAGTACGGGTTCCGGCGGACGCGCTCGGTGAGCTGCCCGGCCTCGTCGTAGCCGACGTACCCGGGAGGGGCGCCGACCAGGCGGGACACGGTGTGTCGTTCACCGAACTCGCTCATGTCGAAGCGCAGCATCGCGGACTCGTCGCCGAACAGCGACCCCGCCAGGGCCTTCGCGAGTTCGGTCTTGCCGACGCCCGTCGGGCCGAGGAACAGGAAGCTCCCGACCGGACGACGCGGGTCGCCCATGCCGGTCCGGCTGCGCCGGACCGCGGTCGCGATGGCGCGGACGGCGTCGTCCTGTCCGACGACGCGCTCGTGGAGCTCGTCCTCGAGCGCGGCGAGCCGGGAGCGGTCGCCCCGGGTCAGGCGGGTCGCCGGGATGCCGGTCGCGCGCGCCACCACCTCGGCGATGTCCGCTTCCGTGATCGAGGTGCCCACGGTCTCCGGACGGGAGGCCGGACCGGTGTCCGCCTCGAGGGCGGCGGTGATCCGCGCCTCCAGGCCGTCGATCTCGTCGCGCAGGCGCGACGCCTCCTCGTAGTGCTCCTCGGCCACGGCCGCGTCCTTCGACGCGGTCAGCGTCGCGATCTGCGAACGGAGGGCATCGACGTCGACGTCACCCGACAGGGCGAGTCGACGGCGTGCGCCGGCCTGGTCGACGAGGTCGATGGCCTTGTCGGGGAGGTGCCGGTCGGTCACGTAGCGGTGCGACAGCTCGACGGCGGCGCGGAGGGCGTCCTCGGTGTAGGTCACCCCGTGGTGCTCGGCGTAGCGCGGCGCCAGACCGGTCAGGATCGCGACGGCGTCCTCGACGCTCGGCTCCCCGACGGTGACCGGCTGGAAGCGGCGCTCGAGGGCGGCGTCCTTCTCGATCCGGCGGTACTCGTTGAGCGTGGTCGCGCCGACGAGGTGCAGGTCGCCGCGAGCGAGCCGGGGCTTCAGGATGTTGCCGGCGTCCATCGACCCGCCCTCGCCGCCACCGCCGGCGCCGACGACGGTGTGCAGCTCGTCGACGAACACGATGAGCTCGTCGGCGTGCGCCGCGATCTCCTCCATGGCCGTCGTCAGGCGCTCCTCGAAGTCGCCGCGGTAACGGGTGCCGGAGAGCATGCCGGCGAGGTCGAGCGCGACGACCCGCTTGCCCTGCAGGAGCGAGGGGACGTCGCCCTCCGCGATGCGCTGGGCGAGGCCCTCGACGATCGCGGTCTTGCCGACACCGGGCTCACCGATGAGGACGGGGTTGTTCTTGGTGCGTCGGAGCAGGATCTCGACGGTCTGCTCGATCTCGTCGGCACGGCCGATCACGGGGTCGATGCCGCCCTGCCGGGCACGCTCGGTGAGGTCGGTGCCGAACTGGTCGAGCGTCGGGGTGTCCGACTGCTCCTGCTGCTGGTCGGACTCGGCTGCACCGGGCATCGGGTGCCCCTCCCTGGCCGCGGCGGCGGCCTGTTGTGCGTAGGACTGCATGGCCTGCGGCGTGACGCCGGCGCTGGCGAGGAGCTGCCCGGTCACGGTGTCCTGGTCCATGACGAGCGCGAAGAAGACGTGCTCGGGGTCGGTGTACGTGCTGCCGAACCCTCGTGCGGCCTGGGTGGCCTCGAGCAGGATGCGCTGCGCCGTGCCGGTCAGCGCCGGGCGGCCGTCGAGCTGGTCGCGCTCGTCGCGGGCCATCGGCAGGCGCTGCTCGATCTCCTCGGCGAGCTGCACCGGGTCGACCCCGGCGTGCCGGACGACCGCGGTGAACGGGTCGGTGCGGACGAGCACGTGCAGGATGTGCAGGGCGTCGACCTCGTGCTGGCCCTGCTCGACGGCGTACTCCGCGGTGCGCTGGAGCAGCTCGTGGGTGCGACGACTGAGCAGTCGTGTGATGTCGACCGGGCGTCCCAGCGGTACGGATCGCTGGGCGCCGGTGTCCTGTGCCGCGATGAGGCGCGCGAGGAACTCGTCGAACGAGTCGTTGCCGCCGGTCGGGCCGAACGTTGCTGGCAAAGGGACCTCCTGGGAACTTGAGTGCCTTCGACTCAATGCAACGCAGGAGGAGCCCGGTCATTCCCCGGGTCCGGAGAAAGTTGAGGCGACCGGACTCAGGCCCGAGCGATCGGTGCCGCGGTCGCCTCGGTGACGCGGACGAGGTCGGCCGGTGCCACCTCGATGTCGAACCCACGACGACCGCCGGACACGAAGATGCTCGCGTACGACAACGCCGACTCGTCCACCACGGTGCGCAGCTTCGTCTTCTGCCCGACCGGGCTGATGCCGCCGACGACGTACCCCGTGCGCTTCTCCGCGAGTGCCGGATCCGCGAGGGTGGCCTTCTTGCCGCCGACCGCCGCCGCGATGGCCTTGAGGTCCAACCGGTTCGCCACCGGGACGATCGCCACCGCGAGGGCGCCGTCGACCGACACCACGAGGGTCTTGAACACCTGCTCCTCGCGGAGCCCGAGGGCGGCCGCGGCCTCCTCACCGAAGTTCGTCGCGGTCTCGTGGTGCTCGTAGACGTGCGGGGTGTACGCGACCCCCGCCCGGTCGAGGGCGGCGGTCGCTGGGGTGCTCGGCGAACCTGCGGTCATGGGCTCGATCCTGCCGTGACCAGCCACTTCCCACCGGACGGCGCGCGGGCGTTACCCTGAACGGACCATGACCGTCGTCGAGCTCTTCCTGCGCCTCACCGCCGCGCTGGTCCTCGGCGACCCGTCGGTGGGTGCCGTCCCGCTCGTCGCCGTCGCCGCCCTCGGGCTCACCGCGGTGGCGGTCGCGGTCGTCGTCGCAGCGGTCCTCGCGCTCGTGCTCGGCGTCGTCCCGGTCCGCTCGGGTGCGTCCTCGCGCGCTCCGGCCGACCTCGTCACCCGCATCGCGTGGAGTCACCCCGACGCCGACGGACACGCCCGCCCGCGGGCTCCGGGAGCCGTGCCCACGGCCTGACCACCGACCGGTGGCCGGGCCGCGCACGCGACCCCACCCACCGAACCGATCGGAACGTCATGGACCTCTCCACCCTGCCCCTCGTCGGCCCGCTGCTGCACGGCGGCGCCGACCTCCTCGCCGCCGTCACGGCGACGCTCTCGCCCGTGGTCGGCGGACTCGCCGCGGCGATCACCGTCGTCCTGCTCACCCTCGCGGTCCGGGCCGCGCTCGTCCCGCTCGCCGTGCTCCAGGTGCGGGCCGAGCGGGACCGCCGACGGCTCGCCCCGCAGCTCGCCGCGCTCCGGGAGCGCCACGGCACGGACACCCAGCGGCTGCAACGCGCGATGCAGGAGCTCTACACGAACGAGAAGGTCTCGCCCCTCGCCGGCTGCCTGCCGGTGCTCGCGCAGGCGCCGGTGCTCTCCCTCGTGTACGCGCTCTTCACGCACGCGTCGATCGGCGGAGCGACGAACACCCTGCTGACCGCCACCCTCGCCGGGGTGCCGCTCGGACACTCCCTCGTGCTCGTGCTCACGTCACCGCTGTGGGCGCACGCGTGGGTCGTCCTGCTGCTGCTCGCCGTGCTCGCCGTCGTCGTCGAGCTCACCCGCCGGGCGAACCTGCGCTGGAACCCGGCCGCGGTGCCGGACCCCGCCGTGCCGGGCGCAGCGGCGACGGCGGCGATCGGGCGGTACGTCCCGTTCGTGACGGTGGTCTTCGCGGCGATCGCGCCCCTCGCCGCGGCGATCTACGTCGTCACGAGCGCCGTGTGGACGTACGGGGAGCGCGCGGTCCTCCGTCGGGTGCTCGCCTGACGTCGACGCGCCGCCGCCGGACTGCGGGGCGAGGTCAGCCGCCCTGGCCCTCCTGCTGCGGGCCCTGGTCGACGGGGTCGTACTCGGTGCCGCGACCCTGCTCCTCGTCCGCGGTGGGGACGTGCCGCTCGGTGCCGCTCCCGCCGGGGCTCGTCGCGACGTAGTCCGCCTCGCCGGACTGCGTGTCGTGGCTCAGGGGCTCGAGGGTCTCGGGGTCGACGTCGTGCTTCTCGGTCATCCGTCACGTCTACGCCCCCGAACTGGGCGGGCACGCACCGGGCGCCGGTGGGACGATGAGACATGGCCGACGACGACGTGGCAGCCGAACGCGCACGGCTCGAGGCGCTCGCGTGGGGCGGCGGCGCGTCCGAGGACGAGGCCGCGCAGGCACGCCTGGCCCTGCAGCGGCTCC
This sequence comes from Curtobacterium sp. SP.BCo, assembly GCF_051903265.1. GTDB lineage: Bacteria > Actinomycetota > Actinomycetes > Actinomycetales > Microbacteriaceae > Curtobacterium. Next base: position 2,364,761 of record NZ_CP194337.1, on the reverse strand, counting down.
GGACGGGCCGCCGCCGACCGCCGTCGGTGCCGGTCCCCCAGCCTGGAGGCACGACACCCGTCGCCCCGTCGCCACCGGCCACGACGTGGTCGATCGAACCCCCCGCGGTCGCCCCCGGCGAGCCGGCGGGGCGGACCGCGGCAGGCGGGGTGGAGGGCGCCCCGCTGCCGGACGGCGACGTCCACGCCGGGGACGAGCCGCGCCTCCCGTCGGACGTGACGTGGTGGCGTCGTGCGCTGCGGTCGCTGCTGGCCAACCGACCACGTGTGTGGATCGCGCTCGGCGTGGCCGCCGCGGTCGGGGTCGCCTTCGCGGCCGGGACGGTCGTCGGCGCGCCCCGGCAGGACCAGGCCGCAGCGCCGAGCGTGACCCCGACGGCCGGGACCGTGACGCTCGAGGACCTCCTCGACATGCCGCAGACCTACGCCGACCAGCTGCCGGGTCCGGTCGAGGCGCCGGTGAGCCTGCGGACCACCCGGCTCATCTTCACGAACCGGGCGCTGGACGGCAGCGCCTTCGAGACGCCCTGGAGCGTCTGGGCCGGCGTCGGGACCGACCGGTCGACGATCTGCCTGGTCGCCACCGCGAACCGCATCGAGTCGACCTCGGCCTGCTACCCCCGCGCCGAGGCGCTGCACGGGTCGGTGTCGCTGTCGGCCCAGTCGATGAGCGGGACGCTCACCCTGACGCTTCGCGGGGGCGGCGTGCAGGGCACCGTGACGAACGAGAACTGAGTTCGTCGAGATCGGGAATGCCTGTGCGCCCATTGCGTTGGAGCGCTCCTAGGAGATTCTCGGCGAACCCTCTCGCGCCACTTCCGCGCATCGTGCAACACTGGAAGAGCGCACTCGCCGTGGAGTCGTACCCGAACACATCCACATCCACACCAACCAGCGAGTGCGTATCTGCTGTCGTCGATCCGTCGACGCCGACGCGTGCTCCGCCGTGCCCCGGAGGAGGTCAGCAGCGTGTCCACCAACACCACCACGAACCCGGCCGTGACCCACACGCGGCCGATCACCGTCACCAGCGGGTCCGTGATCGGCATCGCCGTGCTCGGGCTCGCCACGTTCTTCGCGATCACCACCGAGCTCATGCCCGTCGGCCTGCTCGGCACCATGAGCGCCGACCTCGGGGTCTCCGAGTCGACCATGGGCATGGTCGTCACCGTCTACGCCGCGGCCGTCGCGATCCTGGCGCTGCCGCTCACCTCGCTCACCGCCCGGCTCCCCCGCAAGGCCGTGCTCGTCGCGACCCTCGTCGGGTACACCGTGTCGAACGTGATGATCGCGCTCGCACCGTCGTTCGCCGTGGTCTGCGCCGGCCGCATCGTCGGCGGCGTCGCCCACGCGCTGTTCTTCTCCGTCGCCTCGGCCTACGCCACGCGGATCGTCCCGCCGCGCCTCGCCGGCCGGGCCATCGCGTTCGTGTACTCGGGCAGCTCGCTCGGCTTCGTCATCGGCGTGCCGGTGGCCACCTGGGTCGCGCAGTCCATCGGCTGGCGTCCCGCCGTGGGCGCCGTCGCCGTGGCCGCCGCCCTGCTCGCCGTCGTCGCGCTGCTGTTCCTGCCGAGCGTCAGCGGTGCCTCGTCGCCGCACATCGGGTCCCCGAAGGCCTGGGCGCGAACCGGTCTGCTGTCCGTCGTGGTCGCCGACCTGCTGCTGTTCGCCGGGCACTACGTCGTCTACACGTACATCGGCCCCTACGCCATCGACGCCGGCCTCGACGCCGGGATGGTCAGCGGGGCGCTGCTCGTGCTCGGCGGCACCGGGGTCGTCGGCCTCTGGCTCGCCGGGATGTTCGTCGACCGGGCGCCCCGACAGACCCTCATCGCCGCCGTGGCCGTCATGGCCGCCGCGTTCGCCGTGCTGCCGTTCGTGCACGGATCGTTGCTCGGCACGATGGTCGTCGCCGGTGTGTGGATGGCCGCGAACGGCACGACGGGCACGCTCTTCATGGCCGCGGCGATCCGCACCGGAGGCGTCTCCCCCGACATCGCGGGCGCGCTCGTCAACGGTGCCTCGAACATCGGCATCGCGGGCGGTGCGGCGATCGGCGGGCAGGCGCTCGGGATCGTCGGGCTGCAGTACATGCCCTTCGCGGGCGCGGCGGTGCTGGTCGGCTCGCTCGGCGTGGTGATCGCGGCCCGCCGGGGCTTCCCGGTGCAGACGCACGTGCAGGAGCACCTGTCCACGTCGTCGATCGAGGCGATCACGTCGTCGCTGGCGGTCGTCACGACCTCGGTACCGGTGGTGTCGCGGGCGATCCAGACGCTCACGGGCTCGGTGGCCGTCGCCACGGGCTCGGTGCCCACGCGCCGGCGGCGCTGACGCCGGGCGCTGGGGCGGGCGCTTCCGCCTGCCTGCCGCCCGGCACCCGTGGCTCGCCGCCCGACGGCCGAGGTCGCAGAAAGTGTCGCTCCGGGGTGCCGCACGCGGCATGTCGTGCGACCTCGGCATCACGCACGCGGCACGTCGTGCGACCTCGGCCAGCCACGTGGGGCCCGTGGTCCGGCCGAGATCGCACTTCGGCGGGTTCTCCCGGCACGACGACGCGCCGAACTGCGATCTCAGCGAGCGGTCACGCGTGGTCCAGCCAGGCGACCGGGCGACCGTCCGGCGGGGCGACCGTCCGGCGAGATCGCACTCCGGTGGTGGACTCCGATGGGGAGCCGCGCCGGAGTGCGATCTCGACGGCCCCGTCGACGCCAGCGCCGATCGGGACCGCGGCGGTCAGTCCTGCAGGTGCGAGGTCCGACGGCGGTTGCGCACCGCGCGGAAGGTCAGCAGCCCACCGCCGAGCAGGACGAGCACGCCCGCCGCGATCAACCCCGGCGTGAGGTCCGCACCCGTGTACGCCAGCGCGCCACCGTTCGACGATCCACCGTCCGAGGACACCGGGGTCGTCCCGCCACCCGCCGGAGCAGAAGCGGACGGGCTCGGCGTGGGTGTCGGCGTCGGGGTGACGACGGCGGCCGGCACCGTGATCGCGAGCGGCGTCGCGGACCCGTTCTCCGGCGTGGTGATCGTGGTGGGGTCGGCCCCGTCGACGGCGATGGAGTACTCCGTGGTCGGCGCGAGGCCCGTCAGGTCGAACGCGCCGTTCGCGTCCGTGGTCGTCCGGACCGGCGCACCCGAGTCGGGCTCCGTCGGGGTCGCGACGACGGCGACACCGGCCACGGGATCGCCGTTCGTGTCCGTGACGGTGCCCGGCTGGTCCGTGGTGATCACCGTGGGGGCGGCCGGCGTCGTGAAGGGCAGGTCCGACTCGACGCTGCTGCCCGCGGTGGCGACGACGCCGGTGTTCGACGTCGCGCCGGTCGCTCCCGGCGTCGGGACCGTGGTCCGCACCGTGTAGGTGCCGCCGACGGTGGCGAACGTGTACCGGCCGTCCGCTCCCGTGGTGGTGGACCCGACGACGGCGCCATCGGCATCGAGGAGCTCGACCGTCCGTCCGGCAGCGACGGGGTCGCCGTCGAGCGTGACCACACCCGTGATCGTCGCGACCACGGCCGGCGGTGCCACGATCGGCTCGAGGGTCGCGGGCGGATCGCCGGCCTCGCCGGTCGTGATGGTCGTCGGGTCCTCGCCGCCGACCGAGACGTCGAGTGCGGTACCGGCGGGCAGGTCGGAGCCGGTGTAGACGCCGTCGCTGTTCGTCGTCGTGTCGACCAGGGTCGCGCCGGTGTCCGGGTCGGTGATGACGACCGGGACGTTGGCGACCGGGTGGTCATCGACGTCCGTGACCGTGCCGATCACCGACGTCGTGTCCTGCGGGGTGGTGAACGGGAAGTCGACGACCTCGTCGGCCCCGCCCGGTGCGGTGTTCAGCGACGCGGGCTTCGAGGAGGGTCCCTCCGCGTTCGGCGGCGGCGTGATGGCGACGGTGTAGCCGCCGATCACGGGCAGCTCCGGGAACGAGTAGGTGCCGTCCGCCGCGGTCGTCGCGGTGTAGACGGTGCCGCGCGGCGCGGTGACCGTCACGGTCGCGCCCGGGATCGGCGTGCCGTCGAGCGTCGCGGTACCGGAGATCCCTGCGGTCCGGTTCGCGAACCAGGTCTGGTAGACGGGGAACCCGCTGCGCTGCTGGTAGGTGATCGTCAGGGTCTCGAGCGGCACGGTCGGCGTGAACCAGGCGGTGGCACCCGAGGTGTCATTCGCCGCGGCGTTGCCGGTGAGGGTCTGCGTCGCGGCGTCCCAGGTCGGCGTGTCCTGGCCGGCGGGGACGCCACCCGGGTCCGCTGGGCAGGACCAACCGCCGGTGGACACCGCCGAGCAGGAGTTGTACGAACTCTGGTAGCCGAGCTGCGCGGCGGTCGCCGCCGCGCCACCCTGCACCGTCGCGGAGATCCTTGCCTGGTCGGCGTCGATGTCACCGAGCACGAAGGACCAGCTGCTGTTGCCGGGTGTGGGCCCGTCGAACGTGTAGATCGTCGTCGAGGCGGCGGCGGCGTTGGGCGAGTCGGTGTTGGGCCGCTGGTTGATGTAGGTGTTGCCGCGACTGGACCCGTAGGCAGTGCCCGGGCCGGTCGAGGGTCCCTGCCACGTCGACGCACCACTGATCACGGTGGACTGGCGCGAGTTCGACGTGAAGGTGGTGTCGGGGAACCCGGGGAGCGTCATGGTCCCCGTGTAGTTCTTGCTCGACCCGCTCAGTGTGAAGGTGCCCCAGTGTCCCGCCGGTGCCGCCGAAGCGCTCGTCGCGCCCCCGATCGCCAGTCCCGCTCCCAGGACGATCCCGGTCAACCCGGCCGTGATCGCGCGCCAACGCCGCATGTGCAACTCCCCTGTTCGTTGCGCCGCGCTGCCACGACGCTCGTTCAGGCTAGCCACGGACCGCGAACACCGTCCACACCGCGGGACACCGAGACGCGTTCGTGACCCGGACCACACAGATCACACGGACCACCCGGACCACACAGATCACGCGCACCTACATCGACAACTCCTGCACCAGGCGATCGAGTGCCGCGACCTGTCCCGCGACGAGGAGCTCCCGCGCCTCGTCGACCGACACCCACCGTGCGTCGTCGACCTCCGGGACCTCGACGAACCGACCGGACCCGCGCGGGAGTTCGAGCCGAACGGTGTTCGAGCGGACCTCGTCGACGGTGAACTCCGGGGCCTCGAGTGCGAACACATGCACGCGTTTGCCGGAGGCCTGCCGGAGCTCCCCCAGGTCCCTCGGCGTGCCGTCGGGTGCCGCGACCCCGATCTCCTCGGCGAACTCACGCCGTGCGGTGTCGAGGAGGTCCTCCCCGTCCTCGACCAGGCCCTTCGGGACGGACCACGCCCGGGGCCGCCCTCGCCAGAACGGTCCACCCATGTGCGCGATCCACACCTGCACCCCGGTCACGTCGACCCGGTACAGCAGGAGACCCGCGCTCAGCACCACGGCAGGAGGCTACGCCCCCACCGGACGGGAGGCGCGGGACGGCCCCGCCACGCGCCTCCCGTCCGACGGCGCGCGCGTTCCGACCCATCGCGCGTGCGTGGGAAAGCGGAATCGCGTGTCCGCAGCCGGAAGGAACGACCTCCCACGCGCGGAACGACCTCCCACGCGCGGAACGGCTCCTCAGCGCGGGAAGGCCGCGCGTACGGAGCCGGAGTAGATTGCCTGGTCAGGAGCGCCATGCGACGCCCCGGGAGGACCCCGAGACGAGGAGGTCGATCGGGATGGACGAACGGTGGACGACGGTCACCCTGGCCGCCGATGCGGCGAGACCGCACGAGGAAGCCCTGCGTTGGGTGGCCGCCCGCGCCGGTGACGAGGTCGAGCGCCTGCGGGTGATCGGGGTCGACCCGGCGCTCGAGGCCCGGACCGGACCGGGCGGCACGCGCGTCGCCGATGCGGTCGCCGACGCCGCACGAGCAGCGCTGCCGGGCGTGCAGGTCGACGTGCGACGCCACGCCGGTCCGTTCGCCGCGGCACTCGTCGAGGAGTCCGACGACGGCGACCTGCTCGTCATCGGGACGTTCCGGAGCCGCCGCGGATCGACGGCGGGCGGGGACCCGGCCCGGGTCGCCGCACGGGCAGCGGTGCCGACGGTCGTCGTGCCGGAGGGCCCGCACCCCATCGACGGCGACGTCGTGCTGGCGGTCGAGGACCCCGTCGACGAGCGGGCGCTCGCGATCGCGGTCGACGAGGCGCACCGCCGGCACCGCCGCGTCACGCTGCTGCGGGCGTGGGAGATGCCCGTGCTGACCCGCACGGGGCTGACCGACTTCGCCGAGGACCCGATGCGCTGGCGCAGCCGGAACGCCGAACTCCTGCAGCGCACCACGACGGCACTCGCCGCGCGCTTCCCGGACGTGCGCTTCCACCCGCTGCTCGTGGAGGGCCACCCGGGCCACGCCATCGCTGCGCACACCCGGCGGGCCTCGCTCGTGGTGCTCGGCCTCGGCCACGTCCGGGCGCTCTCGGGCGCGGTGCTGCACGACGTGCTCCGCGAGACGGTCTCGCCCGTGTGCGTGGTCCCGCCGGCAGCGCACGTCGAGGCCGCGGACCGCAGCGCCTGAGCAGCGGGCCGGTGCGGAGATCCGTCAGCCGGCGAGCTCGCGGACGGCCGTGGCGACCCGCTTCGTCAGGTAGGCGACGCCGCGCGTGTTCGGGTGCAGCGCGCCCGGCTGCAGGTCGATCCGCCGGAGGTTCGCGGTGCCGTCCAGGGACACCCCGGCCACGTACGGCTTCTTCGTGGCGCACGCCGAGTGCGCCTGCGTGCTCGAGAACACGTCGACGAACCGGACACCGGCGGCACGCGCAGCGGACTCGGACACCTCGTTGAGCTCCTCCTGCACACCGTGCAGGTAGCGGACGTCGGTGTTCGTGAACGGGTAGGTGTTCGTCGGGAACGAACCGGTGAGGGTGCCGAGGTCGAGCGCGGACCGGAAGCACCCGCCCTTCGGGGTGTGTTCAGCGTCCGGGAAGATCGCCGGGTAGCCGAGGAACACGATCACGGCGTTCGGGGCTGCTGCCCGCACGGCCGCGAGCGTGTCCGCGATCCCGAGGGCCACGCGGGACTGGATCTTCGCGCCGAGCTGGTCGACGCCGTCGGACACGAGCGTGCTGCGGCACGACGGCGCGTCCCGCCCGGAGAACACCGGGCCCTTCGCCGAGATCGCCAGGCACGATGCAGCCGTGCCGAACAGGTCCGCGTCGTTGCCGCCGATGGTCAGGGTGACGAGCCGGGTCCGCTCGGACAGCGACCGGATCTGCGGCGGGACGCCCGTGAACTGGAACCCGGCCGTGACGTCCGCGCTCGTGGCACCGCCGCACGTCACGTCGGTCAGGGCGAGCCCGAAGCGCGCCGCGATCCGGTGCGGGTAGTCCCGCGCCGACTGGCCGCACGCACTCGTCGGCAACCGGGTCGGGTCGGAGAGGCCGTACCCGGCGGAGTACGAGTCTCCGAGCGCCACGTACTCGCTGCCGGCGGGGATGCCGGCGAGGGCCTCCTGCGGCACGACGGGCACCGGGTACGGCTCCGGGACGGGCCACATCGGGGCGGCGGAAGCCGTGCCGGCGCCGGTGAGCGTCCCCGCGAGCACGGCGGACACCGCCACCACGGCGAGCAGCGTCGAACGGACGGAGCGGAGCAGGTGCGGCCTCCAGGGACGGGTCGGACGGACCAGGCTAACGCGGACGCCCGGGCGTGCGGTGTGCGACGCCCGGGCGTCCCGGTCAGCGGTCCGGCCTCGACGGACGCTCAGCGACGACCGAGACGACGCTCAGCGCCGACCGAGACGACGCTCCCCGCCGCTGCCGGTGCGGTACTCGAGCCCGTAGTGCTGGTACAGCTCCGGCTCGAGCGTGGCGTCGAGCTCGCCGTCGGTCGGGATCGTCGGGGCGTCCTTGACGAGCTTCTTCGGGTAGGCGACCCGGAGGTGCTTCGGGGCGACGAGCGCTCCCGTGAGCGGCACGAACACGAGCTTCTGGAACCCGACGAGCCCCGTCGTGACCGAACCGAACGCCGGCTCCGAAGTCGCGGTGTCGTAGTAGATGCTCTCCAGTGTCCCGACCTTGTCGTCGGCCTCGTCGACGACCGGCAGGCCGATCCAGTCCCGGATGTTCGCGGCTTCGAACACGTGCGCCTCCTCACGAGCACCCGGTGCTTCCGGGTCGCTCGCCGCCGACGCTACCGGGCGGCGATCGGCCCGGTCACGGAGACCTCGAGGCCGTCCACCGCCGCGAGCACGTCCGCGGCCTGCACGGCGAGCAACGCCGGGTCCGGGTCCTCGGCGAAGACGTCGCCGCGCCGCAGCGACGCGTCGGTGAGCACGACGTGCGGCCCGCTCGACGGTGGACCCCACGCCTCGGGTGGAGCCGGCCCGAACACCACGACCGACGGGATCCCGTACGCCGACGCGAGGTGCGCCGCCCCGGTGTCGGCGGTCACGACGAGCCGCGCGGCGGCGATGACCCCGGCGAACTCCTGCAGCTCCAGGGAGCCGGCGAGGACCGCCCCCGGCGCCAGGCCGGCCGCGTCGGCGACCGCACCGGCGCGCTCGACGTCGTCCGTGCCTCCCGTCAGGACCACGTCGAAGCCGCGTGCGCGGAGCCCGACCGCCACCTCGGCGAAGCGGTCCGTCGGCCAGTGCCGCGCACCGTGGAAGGCCCCGACGTGCACGACGGCGGCACCGGCGACCGCCGGGGGTCCGTCGGGCCGTGCGATGCCGACGTCGTCGGGGTCCGCGGGGATGCCGTGCCACGTGAGCAGGCGCGTCCACCGTTCCCGTTCGTGCACGCCCTCCGGCCACGCGGGACCGTCGAACGCGTTGGTGGGGTCGGCGTGCCCGACCACGCGGCGGGCACCGAGCGCGGCGACGAGGTCCGACGACTCCGGTCCGGCGCCGTGCAGGTTGACGGCGACGTCGACGACACCGGCGGGCACGCCGAGCGGGTGGTCGAGTCCGTGCTGTGCGAGGTGCACGTCGACGTCGGGCACCAGGTCGACCACGGGCGCGAGCCAGGCCGTGGTCGCGAGGGTGATGCGGTGGTCGGGGAAGGCGCGCCGGAGCGCGTGCAGGGCGGGCACGGCCACGAGCAGGTCCCCGAGCTTGATCGCACGGAGCACGACCAGTTCGGGGCGCCCGTCGGACGGGGGCAGGGTGTCGACAGCGGTCACCGGGCCGACCGTAGCCCCGCGCGGCTGCACCACGACGCGTCCACTGCGCACGACGGCTGTTCCTGGGGCCGTGCCCGGCACCGGGCCGGTATGCCCTGGGGCATGGCTCTCGCTCCGGACCGCGCCGTCCGCGGCCTGCTCTTCGACCGCGACGACACCCTCGTCATCGACGTGCCGTACAACGCCGACCCGCACCGCGTGGTCCCGGTCCCCGGTGCCCGCCGTGCGGTCGAGCGGGCGCGCGCAGCCGGGCTCGCGGTCGGCGTGGTGACGAACCAGTCGGTCGTCGCGAAGGGCCTGGCCACGCGGGCGCAGGTGGACGCGACGAACGCCCGGGTCGACGAGCTCGTCGGGCCGTTCGACGTGTGGTGCGTCTGCCCGCACGACGCGGCCGACGACTGCGCCTGCCGGAAGCCCCGGCCGGGGATGGTCCTCGATGCCGCACGGCTGCTCGGCATCGACCCGTCGGAGCTCGTCGTCGTCGGGGACATCGGCGCGGACGTCGGTGCCGCCAGCGCCGCGGGCGCGCAGGGCGTCCTCGTGCCGACGGCCCGGACCCTGCCCGCCGAGGTGGAGGCGGCGGGGACCGTGGCCGCGACCCTGGACGAGGCGGTCGGACTCGTCGTCGCGCAGGTGCGGGCGGTGCGTCCGTGACCGTACCCGTGCCCACTCGGTCCGGACCCCGGGTGCTCGTCGTCCGACTGGACTCGTTCGGCGACGTGCTCGTCGCCGGCCCGGCCGTGCGTGCGGTCGCCGCGGGTGCGTCGCACGTCACGATGCTGTGCGGGCCGCAGGGCGCACCGGCCGCGGAGCTCCTGCCCGGTGTCGACCGGGTGCGGGTCTGGGCGGCGCCGTGGGTGACCGAGACCCCGGGGCCGATCGACGACACGCTGCTCGACACGTTCCGTGCCCTCGTCGCGGCGGAACGGCCCGACCAGGCCGTCGTCCTCACGTCCTTCCACCAGTCGCCGCTGCCCGTCGCACTGCTCCTCCGACTCGCCGGCGTCGGGCGGGTCTCCGGCGCGTCGGTCGACCACCCGGGCTCGCTCCTCGACGTGCGGCTGCGACCGGGCGAGGACCTGCCCGAGGACGTCCCGGAGCCGGAGCGTGCGCTGCGGATCGCCGAGGCCGCCGGGTTCCGGCTGCCGCCGGGTGATGCCGGGAGGCTCGCCGTGCGACGCGACGCCGACCCGCCGCCGTCGGTGGCCGGTCTGGGCAGGTACGTGGTGGTGCACCCGGGTGCGAGCGTCCCGGCGCGTGCGTGGCCGGCGGACCGGCACCGCGACCTCGTCGCCGCGTACGCACGTCGCGGCACACCCGTGGTGGTCACCGGTTCACCCGGCGAGCGGGCACTCACCGCCGTGGTCGCCGGCACCACGGCCGTGGACCTCGGCGGCCGGACCACCCCGGCGGAGCTGGCGGCGGTGCTCGCCGACGCCGAGGTCGTCGTCGTCGGCAACACGGGGCCCGCGCACCTGGCCGCAGCGGTCGGCGTGCCGATCGTCAGCCTGTTCGCACCCGTGGTCCCCGCGACGAAGTGGGCGCCGTACGCCCCGCTCGTCGAACTGCTCGGCGACCAGGCCGCGCCGTGTCGGCTGAGCCGCGCGCGGGAGTGTCCGGTGCCGGGACACCCGTGCTTGTCCACGGTGCGCGTCGAGGACGTCCTCGACGCCCACGAACGACTCCTCCTCCGCGCTTCCCGGATGGACCGGAGCAGTCTGCGCCGCGCCCCAGACGGCGCTGCGTAGCGTCCGCCACTGCTCCTCCTGTTCGCCCCTCCTCCTGCTCCTCTCCTGCTCCTCATGACCCCGGTTCCCCGGACCCGGGCCGACGAAAGGACCCTGCATGCGGATCCTCGTGTGGCACGTGCACGGCGGGTGGATGGACGCCTTCGTCCGCGGCCCGCACGAGTACCTCGTCCCGACGACGCCGGCGCGGGACGCGTGGGGACTCGGTCGCGGCGGCCGTGCCTGGCCGGACACCGCGATCGAGATCGACCCCGCCGACCTCGCGGAGGCCGAGGTCGACGTCGTGGTGCTCCAGCGGACGGAGGAGGTCGACGAGGCCCGACGGCTGCTGGGCAACCGCGACGTCCCGATGGTCTTCGTCGAGCACAACGCTCCCCGCGCCGACGTCCCGAGCTCACGGCACCCGCTCCGCGACCGCGACGACGTGACGATCGCGCACGTCACGCACTGGAACGCGCTGATGTGGGACTGCGGCTCGACCCGCACGGTCGTCATCGAGCACGGCGTCGTCGACCCGGGTCCGCTGTACACCGGCACCCTCGACCGGCTCGGCGTCGTCATCAACGAGCCCGTCCGCCGGGACCGCGTGGTCGGGACCGACCTGCTCCCCCGGTTCGCGTCGGTCGCGCCGGTGGACGTCTGGGGCATCGGCACCGAGCGACTGCCCGAGCTCGGCTTCGGCGACCGCGTCGTCCCGCGCGGCGACGTGCCCGCCGACCCGATGCACGCCGCGCTCGCGGAACGACGCGCCTACGTGCACCCGAACCGCTGGACGTCCCTCGGGCTCTCACTCATCGAGGCCATGCACCTCGCGATGCCCGTCGTCGTGCTCGCCACCACGGACGCAGCCCGCACCGTCCCGGACGAGGCCGGCGCGATCGCGACGGACGTCGAGGAGCTGGTCCGCGCCTCCAGGACGCTCATCGAGGACCCCGAGGAGGCACGACGCCGCGGACTCGTGGCCCGCGAGGCCGCGCTCGCGCGGCACGCGCTCGGCCGGTTCACCGCCGACTGGGACGACCTGCTGGACGACGCCGTCAGCCGCGGTGCGCAGCGCAACCGAGCGGCGCGAGCCGCGCTGGAAGGGAGTGTGCGATGAGGATCGCGATGGTCTCCGAGCACGCGAGTCCGCTCGCGGTGCTCGGCGGCGTGGACGCCGGCGGACAGAACGTGCACGTGGCGGAGCTGAGCGGCGCCCTCGCCGACCGCGGACACCAGGTGACGGTGTACACGAGGCGCGACGACGCGTCGCAACCCGTCCGTGTGCCGCTCCGGCCCGGCGTCGAGGTCGTACACGTCGATGCCGGACCGGCCCGGGCCGTCCCGAAGGACGAGCTGTTCCCGTTCATGGGCACGTTCGCGTCGGTGCTCGCGGCGGAGTGGTTCGTCGACCGGCCCGACGTCGTGCACGCGCACTTCTGGATGTCCGGGCACGCGGCGCTCGACGCCGTCGTGCAGGTGCAGGCCCGCACCGGCGGGGTCCGCATCCCGGTCGCCCAGACCTTCCACGCACTCGGGGTCGTCAAGCGTCGGCACCAGGGTGCGGCGGACACCAGCCCGGCGGAACGCGAGTGGATCGAGCCCGCGGTCGGGCGCAGTGTCGACCAGGTCGTCGCGACCTGCTCCGACGAGGCGTTCGAGCTCAAGGCGCTCGGCGTCCCCCTGCACCAGATCTCCGTCGTGCCGTGCGGCGTCGACGCGTCGCTCTTCCGACCGGTCGGCGACGGGGTGCCGGTCGAGGAGCGCAGCCGTCCGGCTCGCATCCTCACGGTGTCCCGGCTCGTGCGGCGCAAGGGCGTCGGGACGACCATCGCCGCCCTGGCCGCGCTCGTGCAGGCCGGACGCGACGTCGAACTCGTCGTCGTGGGCGGAGCCGGTGTCGCCGGAGCCGACCTGCCCGACGACCCCGAGTACCAGCGGCTGGACGCACTCGCCCGGTCGCTCGGCGTCCGGGACCACGTGACCTTCCGCGGGCAGCTCGGCCAGCACGACATGCCCGCCGTGTACCGGAGCGCCGACGTCGTCGTCTGCGCCCCCTGGTACGAGCCGTTCGGCATCGTGCCCCTCGAGGCGATGGCCTGCGGCCGTGCCGTCGTGGCATCGCGCGTCGGCGGACTCATCGACACGGTGGTGGAGGACGCGACCGGACTGCACGTCCCGCCGCGCGACGAGACCGCCGTCGCCGCCGCGGTCGCCGGGCTGCTCGACGACGCGGACCGACGGGAGCGCTACGGCCGCGCCGGTCGGGCGCGTGCCGAACGCCGGTACACGTGGCAGGAGGTCGCCGCGGCCAGCGAGCGCGTGTACGAGCGCCTGGTCGCCGGCACCGGCGCCGTCACCGCACCCACGACCGCACCGGTCACCCGCACCACCGGCACCAGGACGGGGCGGACCGCCCGACCCGCACGTTCGACGGAGAGCACCGCACGATGACCACCGACCAGCGCACCGGCTCGATCACCGAGCAGCCCGTCACGAGCACGCGCGTCGTGCTCGACCACGTCGCCGCGTCCGTGCCGGTGATCGCCTCCCTCGTCGACCACGGGGCCCACATCGGCGACTGGGCGGACGACATCGCCGCGCGGCTCGTCGCCGGGCGGCGGCTGCTCGCCGCGGGGAACGGCGGGTCCGCCGCCGAGGCGCAGCACCTCACGTCCGAGCTGACCGGCCGGTTCGACGGGGACCGCCCGGCCTACTCGGCGATCGCACTGCACGCCGAGTCCTCCGCCGTCACCGCCATCGGGAACGACTACGGCTTCGACGAGGTGTTCGCCCGGCAGGTCTCCGCACACGCCCGCGCCGGCGACGTCCTCGTCCTCCTCAGCACGAGCGGCAGGAGCCCGAACCTGCTCCGCGCCGCCCAGGCCGCCCGTGCCGTCGGCGCCCGCACGATCGCGATGACCGGACCGCGACCGAACCCGCTCGCGGAGCTGGTCGACGACGCCGTCTGCATCGACGGGCCGGCCGCGAACGTGCAGGAGGCGCAGCTGGTGCTCGTGCACGCGCTGTGCCGCGCGATGGAGCCCGCCCTCCGACGGGGCGTCCGGCGATGACCGCCACGCCCGCGCCCCGACGTGCCGCCGCGTCCGCGCGCAGCACCACGCCGTCCTTCCGCATCGCCGTCGTCGGCGACACCCTGCTCGACGTCGACGTGACCGGCACGAGCGATCGCCTCAGCCCGGACGCACCGGTACCGGTCGTCGACGTCCGCACCGACCACCGTCGCGCCGGTGGCGCCGGACTCGTCGCGACGATGCTCACCCGCGACGGGCACGACGTGACGCTGATCACCGTGCTCGGCGACGACCGACCCGCGGACGAGATCCGGGCGCTCCTGCCCGGCGTCACGGTCGTCGGCGGTCCGTCGGGCGTGCCCACGCCCGTGAAGACCCGGGTCCGCGTCGCCGACCACGCCCTCGTCCGGATCGACGAGGGCTGCGACCCGCCGCCCGTGCCGGACGTCACCGACGCGATGACCGCCGCGCTCGACGGGGTCGACGCCGTCGTCGTCGCCGACTACGGCCGCGGTGTGGCCGCAGCCCCGGCGATGCGGGCCGCCCTCGCCCGGATCGCCGCGACGACCCCGCTGGTGTGGGACCCGCACCCGAAGGGCGCCGCGCCCGTCACCGGCACCGCGGTCGCCACCCCGAACACCGCCGAGGCCCGCCGCTTCGCCGACGGCGCGGTGCACCACGGCGACGGCGTCCCCTTCGCCACCGCGGCGGCGAACCACCTCGTCCGCACGTGGGACATCGGGGCCGTCGCCGTCACGATGGGCGCACACGGGGCCCTCGTCGCGAGCGCCACCGACGGCAACCGGTTCGTCCCGGCACCCTCGGTGACCGCGGGCGACCCGTGCGGCGCCGGCGACCGACTCGCCGCCGGCATCGCCGTCGCGCTCGCCGCCGGTGCGGACGTGTCCGAGGCCGTCGCCGCGGGTGTCGACGCTGCATCCGAGTACCTCGCCGCGGGCGGGGTCGCGGCACTGTCCACCGACGACGGCCCCGCGCCCGTCCGGGTCCCGGGGGCCGACCACGACGCGATGCGGGTCGTCCACGACGTCCGGAGCGCCGGCGGGACCGTCGTCGCCACCGGCGGGTGCTTCGACCTGCTGCACGCCGGGCACGCACGGACGCTCTCCGCGGCCCGGGCGCTCGGCGACTGCCTGGTCGTGTGCCTGAACTCCGACGACTCGGTGCGGGCGCTGAAGGGCCCGGACCGGCCGATCATGAGCCAGGACGACCGGGTCGAGCTCCTCCTCGCACTCGACTGCGTCGACGCCGTCGTGGTGTTCGACGAGCAGACCCCCGACGACGCGCTGCGCCGCTTCCGCCCCGACGTGTGGGCGAAGGGCGGCGACTACACCGCGGCCGGCCTCCCCGAGGGCGCCACCCTCGCGGAGTGGGGCGGGCAGGTCGTCACGGTGCCGTTCCACCCCGGCCGTTCCACGACCCGACTCGCCGCCGCGCTCGAGCACGTCGGCTGACCATCAACACGCCCTCCGGAAGGAAGTCCATGCCCGTCCCCACCACCCCCATCGGCCGCGTCCTCGTGACCGGCGGTGCGTCCGGCCTCGGAGCCGCGGTCGTCGCGGCCGTCACCGAGGCCGGCGGCACCCCGATCGTCCTCGACCTCCGGGTCGACGCCGTCCCGGACGGCACGGACGCCGTCGCGGTCGACGTCACCGAAACGGCGGCGACCGAACGCGCCGTGCGCGACGCCGCGGCGAGGCACGGCGGGCTCGACGCCGTCGTGACCGCGGCCGGGATCGACAAGCCCGCGCCGATCGGCGGGATCTCGTCCGGCGACTGGGAGCGGATCGTCGCCGTCAACCTGCTCGGCACCGCGGCCGTGGTCCGCGCCGCACTGCCCGCGCTCGAGGCGTCGCACGGCCGTGTCGTGACCGTGTCCTCGTCGCTCGCACTCCGCGGGGTCGGCGACGGGACCGCGTACTCGGCCTCGAAGTTCGGCGTCCGCGGGTTCTCCCAGGCCCTCGCCGCCGAGACCGGCGGCAGCGTCGGGGTCACCAACGTGATCCCGGCGGGCATGCGGACCAACTTCTTCGCCGACCGCACCGAGCAGTACAAGCCCGGACCGGACGCACAGCTCATCGAGCCGGAGTACGTCGCGAACGCGATCCTGTTCGCGCTCGCACAGCCCGCCGGCTGCGAGATCCGCGAACTGTCGATCATGCCGGCGACGGAGCCGAGCTGGCCGTAGCCGGTACCGCCCGACGGACGGGAGGCGCGGTGTCGGCCGGCACCGCGCCTCCCGTCCGTCAGTCCACCCGCCGGGTGGTCGCGAGCAGGTCCTGGACGTCGGCGAGCACCGCCTCCGGCGTCACCTCGTCGACGTACGACGGGTCGTGCGCGCAGCGCTCGGCGGTCCACCCCACCTGCGTGACGTCGACCCCGCAGACCGGGCAGCGCGTCACGTAGGACAGGTGGACCCGGTGCCGCCCGCGGTCGAACGGTCCGGCGTTGACGACGTTCCCGAACCAGAACACCCCGACCGTCGGCGTGCCGACCGCCACCGCCAGGTGCCGCGGGCCGGAGTCGTCGCCGACCATCACGTCGGCAGCGGCGAGCACGGCGGGCAGGTCGGCGAGCGGCAGCCGACCGCTGAGGTCGTGCACGCGGTCCGCGCTGTCCGTGGGCACCGCCGCGCGGATCGCCTCGGCGGCCGGGACGTCGGTCGCGTCGCCGACGAGGACGACGGTGTCACCGGCGCCGAGCCGGGCACGGACGACGGCCGCGAACCGGCCCGGGCTCCAGCGGCGGCGCGGGTCGGTGGCGCCCGGGTGGACCGCGACGAGGCGCTCCCGTCCGCGCACGCCCAGCCGGTCGCGGGCCGCCGCGCGCTCGGCGTCGGTGACCCGGACGTGCGGGTCGAGCGTGACCGGGGCTGCGCCGGCGAGCGACACGACCTCGAGGCCGCGGAGCACCTCGTGCTGGTAGTAGACGTAGCGGACCCAGCGCTCCAGGACCTCGGCGTCCTCGGTGGCGGTCCCGACGGTGTGCCGGGCACCGAGTCGGAGCAGGAACGGGTTCGAGTGGCGGCCGCCGCCGTGCAGCTGCACCGCCAGGTCGAACCGGCCCGCGACCCGCGCGTCGAACGCCGCGAGCGTCGGTGCGTCGTCACCGGCGTCGCGGACCCCCGGCACGACCGGGAGCTCCTCGAACGCGTGGACCGCGTCCGTCCGCCCCGCGAGGACCGCCGGCGCCGTCGGTGTCCCGAGCAGGGTGACCCGCGCCTCCGGGTACGCCGCGGCCAGGGCCTCCAGCGCGGGGACGGCGAAGAGCAGGTCCCCCAACCCGCCGCCCCGCAGCACCGCGATCTCGCGGACGTCGTCGAACCGTCCTCCACCGTTCCCGATCAGTTGCACCGGTCCCGTCTACCGACCTGCCGCCGGTGTCGTCCCCAGCAGCGGCCCGGATGGACGAGAAACGCGATGCCGAGTCCCCACCCAGCCGGCAGCGAGGACCGTTCGACTCCCGCCCGACCTCCGGAAGGACCCCATGACGATCGCACCCTCCGCCCCCGACGAGCTCGTCGTGACCGACCCGGTGCACGGCTCGGTCGCGTCCACCGTGCGCCGTGCCGCCGAGCAGGACGTCCGGGACGCCGTCGCCCGCGCCCGCGCGGCCGCGCCGCTGTGGGCCCGCACGGCCCCGGCCGAACGCGGTGCGTTGCTGCACGCGGCGGCGGAGCACGTCCGCGCCCACGCGCAGGAGCTGGCCGACCTGAACACCCGGGAGACCGGCAAGGTGCCCGGTGACGCCCTCGGCGGGGTCGAGGCCGGCGTCGGGACCCTGGTGCAGTACGCCGAGCTCGGCCCCGTGCACCGCGGCGAGGCCCTGCGCGGGTCGTTCGGGGCGGCCGACTGGTCCGTGCCGCACCCCCGGGGCGTGGTCCTCGCGCTGACGCCGTGGAACGACCCGGTGGCCGTGGCGTGCGGGATCCTCGGCGCCGCGATCGTCACGGGGAACACCGTGGTGCACAAGGGCAGCGAGCGATCTCCGGCGACGATCGCCCGGCTGAACGCCCTGCTCGCCGAGGTGCTGCCGGACGGGGTCCTGGTCGGCGTCGACGGCGACGGCGCCACCGGCGAACTGCTCCTGGCACAGGAGGGCATCGACGTGTACGCGCACGTCGGCTCGACCGCGACCGGTGACCGCCTGTCCGAGGTCGCCGTGCGGACCCGTGCCCACGTCGTCCGCGAGAACGGCGGCAACGACGCGGTGGTGGTGGACGCCGACGTCGACCCGGTGTGGGCGGCCGCCCAGGTGGCACTCGGTGCCTTCGCGAACACCGGCCAGATCTGCACGAGCGTCGAACGGGTCTACGTGCACCGCGACGTCGCCGAGGCGTTCACCGCCGCACTCGTCGCCGAGGCGTCCCAGCGGACCGCGTCCCCCGCAGCCGTGTTCGGTCCCCTGGTCGACGACCGCCTCCGCGACACCGTGCAGTCCCACGTCGACGACGCCGTCCGCGGTGGCGCGACGGTCGCCGTCGGTGGCGTCGTCCCGGACGGGCCGGGCTCGTTCTACCCGGCGACGGTGCTCACCGGCTGCACCGACGCCATGCTCGTCATGACCGAGGAGACCTTCGGACCGATCGCGCCGATCCGGGTCGTCGACGACTTCGACGAGGGGCTGCGCCTCGCCGCCGCCGACCGGTACGGTCTCGCCGCGACGGTCCTCACGAACGACACCGGTCACGCACTCCGTGCCGCCGCGGAGCTCCCCGTCGGCACGGTCAAGGTGAACGCGGTGTTCGGCGGTGCCCCCGGCGGCAGCGCGCAGCCGCGCGGTGCGTCCGGCGCCGGGTTCGGGTACGGGCCGCACCTGCTCGACGAGGTGACGACGACCACGGTGGTGCACCTCGAACCGGCACCGCCGGCCCCGGCGGCACCGCAGGCCCCACCGGCCCCGGCGGCACCGCAGATGCCGCAGACGCCGGCGGCCACGACCGACGGCGGTGTGCGGTGACCGTCGACGTCCGACTCGTCCGGGACCTCGTCGCCACGGTCGACGACCGTGAGCCGCTCGTCGTGGTCGTCGGCGACTGCATCCTCGACCGGTGGTCCGTCGGCGAGGCCGAGCGCGTCTCGCGCGAGGCACCGGCACCGGTGGTCCGCGTGACCGAGACCGTCGCCGTGCCGGGCGGCGCCGCCAACACCGCGGTGAACGCCCGAGCACTCGGCGCCCGCGTCCGGATGGTCGGCTTGATCGGCGACGACGACGCAGGCGACGTGCTCCGGCAGCGTCTCGAGGCGGCCGGTGTCGACACGTCGTTCCTGGTCGAGATCGCCGGCGCCCGCACCACGACGAAGTCCCGGGTCGTCGGCGGCGACCGGATCGTGGTCCGCGTCGACGAGCTCGCGGCCACCCCGACCGCCGACCACGGCACCCGCCTCGCCCGAGCCGTCGCCCGTGCCGTCCGGTGTGCCGACGCGGTGGTGGTCTGCGACTACGGGCTGGGCGTCGGGGCGTCCGACGTCGTCCCGGTGCTGGACGTCGACCGTCCGGGTGCCGTGGTCGTCGACGCGCACGACCTCACGCGGTGGGCGCCGCTCCGACCCGACCTGGTGACGCCGAACGCCGGTGAGGCCGCTGCGCTGCTCGGCCGCGACCTCGGGACCGGGCCGGACCGGGCCGACGTGGTCGTCGCCGCGCGGGCCGAACTGCTCCGGGTGACCGGTGCGTCGGCCGTCGTCGTCACCCTCGACCGCAACGGCACCGTCCTGCTCGAGGACGACCCCGCGCAGGACAGTGCCGACGGCTTCCGGACCCGGGCCGTCCCGGCCTCCGAACAGCAGGCCTCCGGCGCCGGCGACACCTTCTGCGCAGCGGCAGCCGTCGCGCTCGCCGTCCGCGCCCCGACCCGTGACGCCGTCTCGGTGGCACAGGCGGCCGCCGACGTCGTCGTCCGCGAAGCCGGCACCACGGTCTGCTCCGCCGCCGCGCTGCTCGAGTCCGTGACCGCACCTGCCGCGACGGTCGTGGACCACGACGAGCTCGCGGACGCGGTCGAGCGCGCACGCGGGGACGGACGTCGGGTGGTGTTCACGAACGGGTGCTTCGACGTGGTCCACCGTGGGCACACGACGTACCTGCGGCAGGCACGGGACCTCGGCGAC
The DNA here is from genome assembly GCF_051903265.1 of Curtobacterium sp. SP.BCo. Taxonomy (GTDB): domain Bacteria; phylum Actinomycetota; class Actinomycetes; order Actinomycetales; family Microbacteriaceae; genus Curtobacterium. The sequence goes on along the minus strand of NZ_CP194337.1, from coordinate 2,344,750 downwards.
CTGCTCGTCGTCGCGGTGAACGACGACGACTCGGTCCGCCGGCTGAAGGGCCCGGAGCGGCCGATCAACCCCGCCGAGGACCGTGCCGGCGTGCTGGCCGCGCTGGCGTGCGTCGACCTCGTCACGGTCTTCGCCACCGACACCCCGATCCCGCTCCTCGAACGGCTCCGGCCGGAGGTCTACGTGAAGGGCGGCGACTACTCGCCCGAGATGCTCAGCGAGACCGCGGTCGTGCGCGGCTACGGCGGCGAGGTCGTGATGGTCGACTACGTCCCCGAGCACTCCACGACGGCGGTCGTCCGGCGCATCCGCGCAGCGGCCCGCTCCGACGCGGACCAGGGCACCCCGGAGCCGGGTGGCGGTCCGGAAGTCATACCCGGGTAGGGGGTCGTCGAGACCCGCGCGGGATGGCAGCCGCCGGAGGACTCCGTAGCGTCGAACCCGTCGACGAGGTCCGTCGGCGGAGGGAGCCACCCCGTGTTCGACCAGATCACCCCGCTCGTCACCGAGCTGGCCGCGAGTCCGCTCGTGTACGTCGTGCTCTTCGCCCTGTGCCTCGTCGACGGCTTCTTCCCGCCCGTCCCGAGCGAGTCCGCCCTCGTCGCGGTCGCCGCCGTCGCTGCGACGTCCGGGCAGCCGGTGCTCGCCGCAGTGCTCGTGGTGGCCGCGCTCGGGGCGATCGCCGGCGACTCGATCGCGTACTGGCTCGGACGCCGGATCGGTCTCGCCCGGTTGGCCCGGTCGAAGCGTCCCCGGATCGCCGCGGCGTTCGCGTTCGCGGAACGGCAGATGCGGCGCCGGTCCGCCAGCCTCATCCTGATCGGCCGGTACATCCCGGTCGGTCGCGTCGCCGTGAACACCACGGCCGGGGCCACGCGGCTCCCCTACCGCCGGTTCCTGGCGATCAGCTCGCTCGCCGGACTGGCCTGGTCGGCGACGTCGATCGGGATCGCACTCGCCGCGTCGAGCGTCCTCCACGAGCCGGTCGTCGCCGCGCTCGTGTCGATGGTCATCGCCGCGGGCCTCGGCATCGCGGTGGACCGGGTGATCGGTAGAGTCAGCCGGAAGCGCGAGGCCCGTGCCGAGGTCGTCGCCGTCGCGACCGACACCGCCGACGCCACGGACACCCGCGCCGCCCGGAGCACCACCCGCATCGTCCCCACCGGAGAGATCGCCCGCCCGTGACCGCACCGCCGAACCGGATCCGGCCGTCCTGGGTGCTCATCGGCATCCGGGTCGGCCTCGTCGTCATCGCGGTCACGCTCTTCACGGTGGCCGCCCCGGTGACGTCGGTCCGCTACGGCGTCCCGGTCCCGCTGTCGATGCTCGTCTCCGCCGTGCTGTCGGTGAGCATCGGCCTCGCTCCCCTGTTCCCTCGCACGTCGTCGGTCGCGCACCTCGCGGGGCTCGCGGCACTGGGGCTCCTGACGTCGCCGGGCACCGTCGGCCCCTGGCCCGTCCCGGTCACCGGGATCATCGGGCTCAGCGTCCTGCTCGTCGTGCTCGGGGTCCGCTCGACCTGGCGGCTCACGACGACGGTGTGGGCGGCGTCGGCCGTGCTCGTCCTGCTGCTCGTCGCGGTGACGCCCGGGCGCTGGGGCCAGGCGGACGTGTGGGCCACCAGCTTCGTGGTCACCGCGGGCGACACGCTCATCCTCGCCGTGGCGGCGATCGTCATCGGGCAACGTCGGTCCATCCGCGAGGAGCTCGCCGCAGCACGCCGGGACGCCGAGCTCGAACAGGCCCGCCGTCGCTCGGTCGAGGACCGTGCCCGGATCGCCCGCGAGCTGCACGACGTCGTCGCGCACAGCATGTCGGTCGTGCACATGCAGGCCGAGTCCGCCCCGTACCGTGTCGCCGATCTCGCCCCGGAGGCGCGCGCCGAGTTCGCCGCCATCGCGGCGACCTCACGGACGGCGCTCCGCGAGATGCGGCAGCTCCTCGGCGCGCTCCGCGGGGACGCCGACGCGGAGCGCGCCCCGCAACCCCGTCTCGCGGACCTCCCCGCACTGGTACAGGCCACTCGCTCCGCCGGCATCCCGGTCGAGCTGCGGCTCGACGGGCACGACGACACCGACGACACCGACGACACCGTGGATCGCCTCACGCAGCTCACCGTCTACCGGGTGGTGCAGGAGGCGCTCGGCAACGTCGCCCGGCACGCGCCCGGCGCGGCCACCGTCGTGACGGTCGGGAGGCGCGGCTCGGCCCTCACGGTCGAGGTCGCCAACGCCGCGCCGCCAGCCGGCACCGTCCTCGCCGCGCCGCCCGACGACGGGGGCTTCGGGCTGGCCGGCATGCGGGAACGGGTCGCCGCGCTCGGCGGCACGATCGACCACGGGCCGGACCCCGACGGCGGGTTCCGTGTCGTGGTCGGCCTGACCGACCGTTCGCCGACCGCTGCCCGTGGACCGGCAGCCGACGGAGGAACCCGATGACGCGTGTGATGGTGGTCGACGACCAGCAGATGTTCCGCATGGGACTGCGGGCGATCCTCCAGGCGCAGGAGGACGTCGAGGTGGTGGGTGAGGCCGTGAACGGCGCCGAGGCGGTGGTCGAGGCGCTGCGGCTGCGCCCGGACGTCATCCTGATGGACGTCCGCATGCCCGAGCTCGACGGGATCGAGGCGACCCGGCGGATCACCGCGGCCCCGACGGAGCACCCCGTTCGCGTGGTGATGCTGACGACGTTCGACATCGACGACTACGTGTTCGATGCACTCCGGGCCGGCGCCAGCGGCTTCCTGCTCAAGGACGCCAGCGCCGACGAGCTCGTGCAGGCGGTGCGGACCGTGGCCGACGGCGACGCCCTGCTCGCGCCACGCGTGACCCGGCACCTCGTCGAGGCCTTCGTCGCGGGACCGCCGCCGGCCGCACCGCGCACCGAGGTGCTCGAGGTGCTCACGGAGCGCGAACGGGACGTGTTCCTGCTCGTCGCCCGCGGGCGGACGAACGGCGAGATCGCGACCGAGCTCTTCATCGCCGAGCAGACCGTGAAGACGCACGTCGGCCGGATCCTCGCGAAGCTGCAGCTCCGCGACCGGGTGCACGCCGTCGTGCTCGCCTACGAGACCGGCCTGGTGGCCCCGGCACCCTGAGCCCGATTCGCGCGTAGGAGGCAGGATTGGGCGGAGCAAGCCGAATCGCGCGGAGGAGGCAGGAACTTTCGACCTCCTACGCGCGGAACGACCTCCTCCGCGCGGAACGACCACACGCGTCAGCGGACGCGGACCTGCTTCGACGCCTGCTTGCCGGACTGCACGCCCGTGACGGTGACCGTGGACTTGCCGGCGGTCGCCTTCCACACCACCGAGGCGGCGCCGTCGATGACGTCCACCGTGCCGAGGTCCGTCGAGCCGACCGTGACCCGCATCTGGCGGTCGCCGGCGAACCGGGTGCCCGTGACCGTCACCCGCTGGTTCGGCCGGGGTGCCCCGACCGACAGCTCGATGCGCGCCCCGCGGGACAGCGCCGCGAGGTCGTCGTCGAGCCGCAGGCCGTCGCGGATCGTGGAGAAGGTGTCCGTCTGGTCGGAGAGCCCGACGACGTTCGCGGCACCAGGGCCGTACGCGGCGATCCGGACCTGCGTGCCGGTGTGCTGCTGCGAGCTGCCCGCACCGGCCGTGCCGTACGAGACCTTCATGGTGGTGCCGTCGGCCGTGCGGAGCGCCGTCGAGAGCGAGGTCGGCGGCGTGTTGTCGACGATCTGGCTGGAGTGGGCGTGGTCGGCGGTCGCGATGACGAGCGTGTTGCCGTCCTTCTCGGCGAAGGCCAGGGCGGACTGCACGGCCTCGTCGAAGTCGATCGTCTCGCCGATCTGCCCGCAGGCGTCCGCGGCGTGGTCCTGCTTGTCGATGCTGGCGCCCTCGACCTGCAGGAAGAAGCCCTTCCCGGAGTTCCCGCGGTCACGGTTCAGCAGGTCGATCGACTTGTTCGTGAGCGACTGCAGCGAGAGGCCGGTGGACAGGCGTGCCGCGTTCGGCGTGCACTGCACCGGTGCCTGGTCGGCCCCGCCGACCGTCGCCGTGGTGGGCGCGTACCGGGTCGGGAAGTTGCCCGGCGTGAAGAGTCCGAGGAGCGGCTTCGTCTGGTCCGCCCGACGGACCCCGGCGAGGCCGGCCGCGTCGGAGACGACCTGGTAGCCGCGGTCCTCGGCCTGGTCGACGAGCGTCTCGCCCTGCCACTGCCCGGCCTTGGCGGTCTGCTGGAAGCTCGCCGAACCGCCCCCGAGGGTGAGGTCCGGGCGCGCGTTCAGCAGCTGCTCGCTGATCGAGCCGAGCCCGCCGTTCTGCAGCGCGTCCGTGCCGCAGGAGGCGGTGTCCGGGCCGTAGCAGGAGCGGGCGCCGACGTGGGCGACCTGGACGGCCGGGGTGGCGTCCTGGATCTCGGCGGTGGAGACGTTGCCCGTCCGGAGACCGTTCGCCTTCGCGAGCTCGAGGAGGGTCTTCTGCTGGACGCCGTCCACGTCGACGGAGATCGCCCCGTCGTACGTCTTCGTGCCGGTGGCCCACGCGCTGCCCGAGGCGGCGGAGTCGGTCACGTAGTCCGGCTTGCCCTTGTCCGCACCGTCCTTCACGACCGAGTACGTCGTGTACGAGCCGGTGAGCGGGAGGGCGTCGAGGCCCGGCAGGCGGCCGGCCGCGCCGTACTGGTAGTTGCGCGCGATGGTGATCTCGGAGTCGCCCATGCCGTCGCCGATGAGCAGGATGACGTTCTTCGCGCCGGCCCGCTTGATCTCCCGCTGGAGCGAGCGGGTCTGGTCGCCCTGGTGGCGCTGGGCGCCGCCGTGCTGGCTGAGGGCGAGCTGGCCGACGGCCTCGGCGGTACCCGGCAGGGCGACCGCGCCGGCGATGAGCGCGGCGCCGAGTGCGAGCGCCGCACGTCGGCGGCGCTGCGGAGTGTGCTGCATTGCGTGTTCCCCTCGTCTGTGCCCCGAACGGGTGCCATCCGAGGATGGCTGTGCGTGGGTACAGGCGGGTGAACGTGGCGGGGCGGGCGCGTGAACGACTGGCGGGCCCGCGCCCGTCCGGCGGGTGGTCGCGACTACGCGGCCAGGTGGGCCTGCAGGAACCAGCGGTCCTTGGTGAGGCCGCGCTCGATCTCGATGACGACGTCCTGGCTGTTGAGGTCGACCTCGTCGAGGCCCTCGACGGCACGGCGGACCTGCAGCAGCGCCGCGTCGATCTCGGCGATGACCTCGGTGATCGTCACGTCGGAGTTCTGGAAGCCCTCGGAGAGCGGCGGGACGGTGGTGTTCGCGGCGACGGTCGCGATGCGCGAGTCGACCGGCAACCCGAGGGCCACGATGCGCTCCGCGGCGAGGTCGGCCCACTCCTGGGCGTGCTCGACGATGGTGTCGAGGAGTTCGTGGACGCCGACGAAGTTGCGGCCGCGGACGTGCCAGTGCGCCTGCTTGCCGTTCACGACGAGTGCCTCGAGGTCGATGACGACGGGGGCGAGGAACTGCGCGACCCCGGCTGCGAGCTCCGGCGTCGTCGAGAACGGGGACGTGGTGGGAGTGGTGCTCGTGGTGTTGGTCATGTCGTTTCCTCCTGCCTCGTGGCTACACCGGGCCGCTGGGCCTGTCCTGTCCAGCGACGTGCAACCGATGGTGACAACAGTGGCCGCTTCTCTTGCATGCCGCAAGGAAGCGAAGGCTGACCTCACTCGGTCAGCCGACGAGCGTGTCGAACCCCGCGTCGGTGAGTTCGATCTGCACGACGGACCGTGCGCGCTCGACCCAGGGGCTGTCGGCACATCCGATCCAGACCGTGGTCCGCGGCTCGCAGTCGGCGACGCACCACTCGGCGGCCCAGGCGGTGACGGCGTGCGCGAGCGCTTCGCCGTGGTCCGCGAAGACGAGGGGCGACACCGCGGAGACCCGGGCGCTCCGGAGCAGCCAGGTGACGGTCACCCGCGGGGGCGCCGGCAGCACGCGGACCTGCTCCGGCAGGGCCGCCTCGACGAAGACCTGGCCGTAGGCGTTGTCGGGCAGTTCCTCGAGCATGCGCGTGATCTCGGTGAGGTCGTCGACGTCGCCGGCGATGAGGATGCGTTCGCTGGGCTGTCGCCGGGTCCGTGCCATGCCCCCACGGTAAGGGAAGCCTTACCTCATCACAAGGGCGCGTCGGCGGTTCCACCGATACGCGCAGCCGGCACGCCGAGCTCGTGGGCGAGGAACGTCCACATCCACCGCAGCGCGACCGCGTTCGTCAGGTCGGGCACGCCCTGCGCGATCTGCGTCGCCACACCGTCGCTGTACGCCGCGAGCTTGAGCGCGACCACCTCGGCGGACTCCTCGGTGCGGAAGTGCCCGGCGTCGACGCCCCGGCGGACCACCCGGACCAGGCAGGCCTCCCACACCCGGATCCGCTCGGCGTACTCCGCGGCGACCTCGGGCCGCCGGACGACCGCCGTCCAGTAGTCCGACCAGATCCGCCAGTGCTCCCGGACCTGCTCGGTGTCCCCGAACAGCGGCTCGACGAGCATCCGGATCCCGGCGATCGGGTCCGGTTCCGCGTCCACCGCGGCCACGATCGCCCCGTAGAAGCGCTCGGTCTCCAGCACGACGACCTCGTTGAGGATCTCCGCGACACTGCCGAAGTGGTACGTCACGGTGCCGACGGAGACGTCCGCGGCCGCCGCGATGTCGCGCAGACCGGTCGCCCCGACCCCGCGCTGCGCGATGACCGCGCGGGCGGCGTCGACGATCATCGCGCGCCGGACCTCCGGCCGCTGCCGCACCCGGGTCGGACCGACGCCGCTCACGCCGAGGTCCTCGGGACGTCGTCGTCGAAGCGGTGCTCGGCGACGAGCACCTCCGGGGTGCCCGGCCCACCGTCTCGGGCCCAGGCGCGCACGGTGTTCCGGACGTGGAAGGCGTCGGCGTCCGCGGTCACCTCGGACGCGGTCTCGAGCCGCGCCGCCCACTCGGGCTTCGCGAGCCCGATCGCCCAGCGCGACGTGGCCACGGCCGAGCCCGGGTCGTCCGACCGGATGCGGTAGGTCTCGCGGGCGTCCTCGCTGAAGACGAGGCCGTCCGGGTAGACCCGTCCGCCGCCGTACCCGGGGTCGACGTCGAGCGTCCACTCCCCCGTCTCGACGTCCTGCGTGACGGTCCGCTGCGGGAGCACCTCGGTCGGCGCGACCCGTTCGATCACGAGCGGCTCGGCGCGCTCGGGCTGCTCGAACCGGACACCGTCGTCCGCGTCGCGCGTCCACACCGGCAGCTCGAGGTGCGAGGCCGACGGGTCGACGGTCACGGTCGGGGCGACCGCCTGCGGCCACACCCACGGCCAGTACGAGGTCGACACGGCGATGCGGAGCCGGTTCCCCGCGGCGAACCGGTGGCCGGTGGACACCAGCCGGACGGGCACCGACGCGGGGACGCCGGGCTCGAGGGGGTCGTTCCGGTCCGCGCCGGCGCGCTTGGCGGCGTTCAGGACCCCGCGGGTGACGAGCGTCGACGAGCCGTCCGGCGCGACGTCGCAGAGCCGTACGGTCAGGGTGGCACGGGGCTGGTCGCTCGTCACGGCGAGGTCGACGAGCACGTTCCCGAGCACGTCGAGCGGTTCGTCGAGCGGCAGGTCGAAGCAGACCGAACGACCGTCCTCGGCGCGCTGGTCCGGCGGCAGGTCGGTGGCGTTGCCGAACGGGAAGAACCGGCCCGCGTCGGCCCCGGTGTGCTGCGGCGACCGCACGACGACCGGGCCGTCCGCCCCGCCTCGCAGCGCACCGAGCGGGACCACCCGGTCATCGGTCGCGGACGACGGCCACGCCTCAGCGCCGACCCAGCGGCCCCGGCGCGACTCGTAGGACGTCGCCGGCAGCTCGCCCTCGTTGATCCAGGCGCGGAGTGCCGGATCCCGCTCGACACCGGTGTCGACCCCGCGCAGCCAGCGGTCCCACCAGCGCAGGGTCTCCTGCAGGAAGCCGATCGACGGCCCGGGAGCGAGCCCGCGGTCCGGGTACTGGTGCGACCACGGCCCGACGATGCCCCGCACCGGGGCGTCGACGTTCGCCACGAGCCGGAGCACGGCGTCGCGGTACGGATCGGCCCACCCGCCGACCGCGAGCACGGCGGCACCGATGTTCCCGTAGTCCTCGGCGGCGCTGCCGTGTCGCCAGTAGTCGTCGCGCTCCTGGTGCGACAGCCACACCGGCGTCATCGGGCGGTTGTGCTCGAGCCGGGCCGCCCACTGCGCGACCCAGTCCGCCCCCACGACCTCGGGCCGCGGCGGCCTGGAGTTGAAGGCGAACATCGTCGCGCCCCACGCCGCCATGTCGATGCCGAGCACCGCACCGCCGACGTAGTGCACGTCGTTGTCGTAGCGGTCGTCGGTCGAGCACACCGTGACGATCGCCTTGAGGGCGGCCGGAGCGCGTGCGGCGAGCTGCAGGGCGTTGAAGCCGCCCCACGAGATGCCGAACATCCCGACCGCCCCGGTGGACCACTCCTGCTCGGCGAGCCAGGCGATCACGGCCTCGCCGTCGCGGAGTTCCTGCTCGCTGTACTCGTCGTCGAAGAACCCGTCCGAGGACCCGGTCCCGCGGATGTCCACCCGCACCGAGGCGTACCCGTGCCGGGCGTACCAGGGGTGTCGCTCCGAGTCGCGCGGGGCGGTCCAGTCGTCCAGCCGGTACGGCAGGTACTCGAGCAGCACCGGGACGGGGCCGTCGTGCGAAACCGGCGACCAGATCCGGGTGTGCAGGCGGACGCCGTCGGGCATCGGGATCCACTCGTCGCGGACGCTCACGCCGTCGGGCAGCGCCGGGTCCGTCCCGAGCGCGGTGAATCCGGTCATGCGTCCTCCCAGTTCCGGGTCAGGTGTCCGTCGCCGCGGTCCGTCCAGCCCTCGGCGTGCCGCCAGCGGGGCACGCCGTCGCCGACGTCGGGCAGCTCGGTGCTGCCGGGTTCGAGCGTCGCGGCGAGCAACGTGGTCGTGTACGGGTGGTTCGGTCCACCGAAGACCCGCTCGGTCGGGCCGATCTCGACGATCCGGCCGCCGGTCATCACCGCGACGCGGTCGGCCACGCCGCGCACCACGGCGAGGTCGTGGCTGATGAACAGGCAGCTGAGCCCACGGGACCGCTGCAGGTCGGCGAGCAGCGTGAGGATCCCGGCCTGCACCTGCACGTCGAGGGCGGTGGTGATCTCGTCGGCGATGACCAGGCGCGGCTCGGCTGCCAGTGCCCGGGCGATCCCGACACGCTGCCGTTGCCCGCCGGACAGCTGCGCCGGCAGCCGGTCCGCGAACTCCGGACCGAGCCCGACCTGGGTGAGCAGCGCGCCGACCCGCTCCCGCGAGGCCGCGCCCGTGAACAGCTTGAGCGGCCGCGCGATCGCCGCGCCCACCGTGCGCCGCGGGTTCAGCGAGGTGTCGGCGTTCTGGAACACGAGCTGCACCGCACGGCGGAGCTCCGGGGACCGCCCGGCGATCGGCTCCCGCAGGTCGCCGCTCACCGTGCCGTCGTCGAACGAGAACGTGCCGGACTCGGCCGGCACCAGGCCGGCGAGGGCGGTCGCCAGCGTCGACTTGCCGCTGCCGGACTCCCCCACGACGGCGAGGGTCTCGCGCGGCGCGATGGTGAAGGAGACGCCGTCGACGGCGGCCGGCAGCCCCCGTCCGTAGCGGATCACCAGGTCGTCGGCGGTCACCACGGGACGGACGAGCGGGACGGGAGGAACGGTGCCGGTCGACCTGGAGGCGACCGTCTGCGGGACGGTCGCGTCCTCGGGCACGCGATCCGTTCCTCCCGGCCGTCGCCCGTCCGGCACCGCGGCCAGCAGGGCGCGCGTGTACTCGTGCTGCGGCGTCGCGAAGAGCGCCGCCGTGGCGGCGTGCTCGACGACCTCGCCGTTCCGCATCACTGCGATCTCGTCGGCCATCGCGGACACGACACCGAGGTCGTGGCTGACCAGGAGGACGGCCATCCCGAGCTCGCGGCCGAGGTCGGCGATGAGGTCGAGCACGGCCGCCTGTGTGACGACGTCGAGTGCGGTGGTCGGCTCGTCGAGCACCAGGACCCGGGGACGGGCTGCGACGGCCATCGCGATGGCGACACGCTGCTGCTGCCCGCCGGAGAGCTGGTGCGGGTAGCGGCGGACGATCGACTCCGGGGACGGCAGGCGGACGAGCCGGACGAGTTCGAGCACCCGTTCCGGGCCGTCGGGTTCGCCGTGCGCACGGAGGGCCTCGCGGATCTGCTCGCCGACGCGCATCGAGGGTGTCAGGGCCTGCCCGGCGTTCTGCGCGACGACGCTCGCGGTCCCGCCGCGCAAGGCACGGCGACCCGCCTCGGACAGCGCGAAGACGTCGTCGCCGTCGACCCGCACGGTGCCGCCCTCGACGGTCGAACCGGCGCGCAGGTGCGCGAGCAGGGTCCGGGCGACGGTGGACTTGCCGCTGCCGGACTCCCCGACGAGCCCGAGGGTGCGACCCGCGTCGATGGCGAACGAGACGCCGCGGACCACCGGTACGGAGCGCTTGCCCGCGGCGTAGGAGATCGCGAGGTCCTCGACCTGGACGGTGCTCATGCGCTGACTCCCTGCTTGGCGCGGTCGACGCCGAGCGACTTGCTCAGCCCGTCGGCCGCGAGGTTGAGGCCGACCACCAGCGTCGCCAGCGCCACGATCGGCGCGAGCGTCCCGAGCGGCACGACCGTCAAGGCGGTCCGGTTCTCCTGGACCATCAGGCCCCAGTCCGGGGTCGGCGGGTTCGCGCCGAACCCGAGGAACGACAGCGACGCCACGAGCAGCACGATCCACGAGGCCCGCATGGCGTACTCGACGAGCACGACGTCGAGGACGTTCGGGAGGATCTCCCGGAAGACGATCGACAGGGCGCGCTCCCCGCGGGCCCTGGCGGCCGTCACGTAGTCCTGCGTGATCACGGTCCTGGCGGCGCCGCGGACCACCCGGGTGACGGCCGGCGCGTAGACGATCGTCACGGCGAGCACGATCACCCAGAGCCCGGCGTCGAACACGGTCACGACGACGAGGAGCGCCAGGATCGACGGCACGCTGAGCAGCGCGTCCACGATCCGCATCACCACTTCGTCGAACCAGTTGTCCGCGTACGCCGTGACGCAGCCGAGGACCGTGCCGATGGCGACCGCGATCGTGGTCGCGAGGAACGTCACGAGCAGCGCGTAGCGGCCGCCGTTGAGGGTGCGGGAGAGGATGTCGCGGCCGTACTGGTCGGTGCCGAGCCAGTGCGTCCACGTCGGTCCGGCGAGCACGTCCCCGGCGTTCGTGGCGACGGGGTCGTGGCCGGCGATGACCGGCGCGAGGACGGCGAGGACGAGGTGCAGCGCGATCAGCCCGAGGCCGACGGCCAGCGCGGTGGAACCACGGAGCGGGGCGACGGCCGCGCCGATGACCGCTCGGGAGCGCGGGGCGAGGGCGGTCATGCTGCGGCCTTCCTGGTGGTGCGGGTCCGGGGCCGGACGCTCGTGCGGCGCTGCCGCGTGCGGAGCTTCGGGTCGAGGGCCAGGGCGACGAGGTCGGCCGCGAGGTTGCAGACGACGTAGATGAGCGCGCTGAGGAGGGCGATCGCCTCGATGGTCGGCAGGTCCCGGTTGAACACCGACTCGAGCATGAGCTTGCCCATCCCGGGGTAGTTGAAGACGTTCTCCACGACGACGACGCCACCGAGCAACCAGGCGACGTTCAGGGCCACCACGTTGAGCGTCGGCAGCAGCGCGCTCGGCACCGCGTGCTTCCACACCACCCGACGCATCGTCAGGCCCTTGAGCTCCGCCGTCGTGACGAACTCGGAGGCCATCACGTCGATCGTCGAGGACCGTGCGGTCCGCACGATGTACGCGGCCATCGCGAGCGTCAGCACGGTGATCGGCAGCCAGATCGTGGGCAGCAGCTCGCCGACGGTGGCGTCGCTGCCGCGCAGGACGACCGCGGGGAAGAGCGGCACGCCGATCGCGAACAGCAGCACGAGCACGGTGGCGACCATGAACTCGGGCACGCTCATCACGATCAGGCTGACGATCGAGATGACGCGGTCGGAGGCCCGCCCGCGCCGGACACCCGCGACGACCCCGAGGGTGAGCGACAGCGTGACGCCGACGACCATGGCGGGCACGGCGATGAGCATGCTGTTCCGGAAGGCGGTGAACAGCGTCGGCGCGACCGGCTCCCCGCTGACCAACGAGGTGCCGAAGTCGCCGTGCGCGGCACCGGCGAGCCACTGCAGGTACCGGAGCCAGACGTTCTGGTCGAGGCCGAGCGACTCCCGGAGCTGCTTGACCGCGTCGGGTGTGGCGTTCTGCCCGAGCAGCTGTTGCGCGACGTCGCCGGGCAACGCCTGCACGGCGAGGAACACGAAGAGCGACGCGAGGACCACCGTGAGCACGGCGATGCCGAGCCGGCGGAGGACGGGGACGAGGACGTTCATCGGCGCAGTCCGATCCGGAGGTAGTCGAACTCGAAGCCGTACTCCGAGTAGTTGACGACGTCGCGGGACAACCCGACCAGGCGGTCGCCGAACATCGGGGTCATGTCGGCGCCGTCCTCGACGACGAGCCGCTGGGCGTCCTGGTAGAGCGACAGCCGCTTGGCGTCGTCCATCTCCGCTCGGGCGTCGTCGAGCAGCCCGTCGAACCGCTCGTTCGACCAGGCGCTCTCGTTGTAGGACGAGCCGGTGCGGAAGATCTGGTTGAGCAGCTGGTCGATCGGTCGGCCGGTGAACCAGTAGCTCACCATGAGCGGCTTCTGCATCCAGATCTGCGTGTAGTACGAGTCCGAACTGGCGTTCTTCACCGTCAGACGGATGCCCGCGTCGGCGACGGCGTCCCGGTAGGCGACGGCCATCGGCGTGAACACCGACTCGTAGCTCGACGTGTAGATCGACGTCCGGAACCCCTCGACCCCGGCCGCCTGCAGGAGCGACTTCGCCTTGTCCGGGTCGTACTCGCGGTGGTCGTCGACGAAGGCGGCGAGCTGCGGTGGCACGGGGTTGTCCCACCCGGCCGACCCGGTGCCCTGCAGCGCGGTGTCGACGATCGTCCGTGGGTCGTACGCGAGCTTCATGGCCTGGCGGACGCGGGGGTCGCGGAACTCGTCCGAGGTGGCGAGCATCGGGATCGTGTACCACTGCGCGTTCTTCGAGCGGGCGATCGTCGCGCGGTCCGACGCCGCCACGACGCGTGCGGTGGCGAAGTCGAGGTTCGTCTGCGAGATGAGGTCGATCTGGCCCGCGAGCAGCGCGTTCACCCGGGCGGTGGTGTCCTGGATCGAGTAGAAGTCGATCCCGTCCAGCGCCGGGCGACCCGCGAAGTGGTCGTCGAACGCCTCGACGCTGCCGGCGCCGGCCGGGGTGAACGACGACAGCCGGAAGGGTCCGGTCCCGATGCCGCTGCGACCGATGTCCGCGATCGCACCGGCCGGCACGATGTAGCACTGGTAGGCGGTGAGGAGCGACGGGAACTCGGCGTTCGGCTTCGTCAACGCGAACCGCAGCGTGTAGGGGTCCACCGCCGTCATCGACCCGGCGTCCATCACCTCGCCGAGGACGCCGGCCTGTGGGCTGCCGGTCTTCTCGTCGAGGATGTGCCGGATGCTCGCGATCGCGTCGTCGGCGGAGAACCGGGAGCCGTCGTGGAACCGCACCCCGCGCCGGAGCCGGAAGGTCCACTCGGTGCCGTCGGCGTTCGCGGACCACTCCTCGGCCAGGTCCGGGACCGTGCGCCCCTGCTGGTCGAGTTTCACGAGCCGGTTGTAGAGCGCGCCGAGGTACTCGTAGGCCGACAGCGAGCTGGCGGAGTCGAGGGTCTCGGCGGCCGAGGCAGCGGGTCGGGCGATCCGGAGCCGGCCGCCGTTCCGGGCCGCGCCGGTGGCCGCGGCCTCGGGCAGCGCCACCGTGCCGGCGGACGCGCCGGAGCTGCATCCGGTCAGCGTGAGCAGGCCGAGGCCGGCGAGTCCGGCTGCGCCGGTCAGGAGCGCACGACGGCTCGGGCCGCGCGCGCTCCGGGGTTCGGGGACGATGGGTTGCATTCGGGGTGACCCCTCCTGGTAATCGTTCCGGTGAACGATAGAGGGGATCGGGACGACACCCAAGTCCCGCGGTCGTCGGCACCCGGGTCGGCCGGGCGGTCCCGATCCGCGCCTGCGTGCGGATCGAGGGCGTGGAGCCGCAGGGATCGGGTGGCGCAGAACGTTTACCAAGCCGTTACACGAGCACACCTCGGGCGGAGCAGGATCGGACCACCGGCACGCGAGCGAGGAGCACGGATGGCGACGTTCACCAGGGGCTTCGGCGGCCGACGGCACGACCGGGACGACTCGCGGATCCCGCCCGGGCAGACCCTCGTGCCGGACTGGCCGGTGCTCTCCGCCGGGGCCACCCCGGACATCGAGGCCGCCGACTGGAGCTTCTCGATCCGGACCGAGACCGACCTGCACACGTGGTCCTGGGACGAGGTGCAGGCGCTCGGCGTGGAGGACGTCACCGTCGACATCCACTGCGTGACGCACTGGACGAAGCTCGACATGCCCTGGCGCGGGGTCCCCCTCGACCGGCTCTTCGCCGACGTCGAGACCTCCCGCGAGTTCTGCATGGTGCACAGCTTCGGCGGCTACACCACGAACGTCCCGCTCGACGAACTGCTCGACGGGCGGTCCTGGATCGCCTTCGAGGCCGACGGCGCGCCGCTCGAGCCCGAGCACGGCGGACCCGCACGGCTGCTCGTCCCGCACCTCTACTTCTGGAAGAGCGCCAAGTGGGTGCGCGGGATCGTCATGCAGTCCGACGACGAACCGGGCTTCTGGGAGAACGCGGGGTACAACCTGCACGGCGATCCGTGGAAGGAGGAGCGGTACTGGTGACGCTCCCCGACACCGGTCTGGAGGCACGGGCCGGCGCCGTCACGCCGCCGCCGGCCCGCAGGCGGCCGGCCTGGCACGCCGCGACGGTCGCGTCCGTCTCCCCCGAGACCCCGAACGCCCGACGGATCGTGCTCGACGTCCCCGGGTGGCCGGGCAACGACCCCGGGCAGCACCTGGACCTCCGGCTCACCGCCGAGGACGGCTACCAAGCCACCCGCTCCTACTCGATCGCCTCGTCCGGGGACTCGACCTCGGTCGTCCTGGCCGTCGACCGGGTCGAGGACGGCGAGGTGTCCCCGTTCCTGGTCGACGCGGTCGAGGTCGGCGACGCCCTCGAGGTGCACGGTCCGCTCGGCGGCTGGTTCGTCTGGCGGCCGGGTGTGTCGCATCGCCCCGTGCAGTTGATCGCGGGCGGGTCGGGCGTCGTGCCGCTCGTCCCGATCGCCACAGCGGTCACCGGGTCCGACTACCCTGCGCCGGTGCGCCTGCTGTACGCCGTGCGCACCCCGGAGGACGTCTTCTTCCGCCCGGAGCTCGATCGGGCCGCCGCTGCCGGACTGGACGTGACGACGGTCCACAGCCGACGGGCCCCCGACCACGCCGTCGAGCCCGCCGGGCGATTGACCCGCGACGCCCTGGCCGCGGCGGTGTTCCCGCCGGACGCGGGTGCCCTCGTGTACGTGTGCGGTTCGACGCCCTTCGTCGAGCAGGTCCTCCGGTGGCTCGGCGAACTGGGCCACGACACCGCGGACGTCCGCGCCGAACGGTTCGGGGGCAGCTGATGGTCGTCCTCGACGGCAACGCACTCGCCGGCGTCCTCACCGACACGCTCGGTGCCGACCCCACGACCGTGGTCCTGCGGTGTGCGGGCTGCGGCACGCTCGGCGAGCTGGCCCGGACCCGTGTGCACGTCAGCCCGATGGGGTCCGTCGCACGCTGCCGGGGCTGCGACACCGTCCTCGTGACCGTCGTGGAGACGCCGGGGCGCCGGTGGGTCGGACTCCCCGGGACTCGAGCGGTGTCGACGGACTGAACGGAACCCACTCGTCGCCGCGTGTCGAGCAGTCGTGCGTGACGTGCGGGAATCGTGCGGGAAGCCGCACGCCCGGCATGTCGACCCATCCGCTCGCGGGTCCGCTCCGGATGCACCGATGGGGATCGTCCGGGCCACCCACCCGGTCGCCCCCTGACGGGCATCGTGGCCCTCGTGTCCGGTGGGCGCGGGTACCCGAAGCCTGCGCACACCGGACAGCCACGTCCGCCCGGACGACGAAGGCCCCGGTCTCTGACCGGGGCCTTCGTGTCGCTCGGTGTTCGTCGAGCAGTTCCGAGCGGATGACGAGATTCGAACTCGCGACCCTCACCTTGGCAAGGTGATGCGCTACCACTGCGCCACATCCGCGTACGAGAGCACTCTACCAGGCCGTGGGAGTTCGATCGGACCATGAGCTACGTCCACGACAACCCCGGCGGCACCGAAGCGCACGGCGCGGACCTCGTCGACGGCGACGAACCCGCGATCCGCATCCTCGTGCACGGCGACCTGCCGACGACGATCGAGCACGAGGGGCGCACCTGGCTCGCGACCGGCGAGAGCCACCAGGACGGTGACGACGAGGCGCCCCCGATCGCGGTCTACGAACCGGTGGACGAGCGGTGACCACAGCCCGTCCGAGCTGCCGCGCCGAGCGACCACACGCTCGGGCCGGCGTGCGCTAACGTCGGGAGCCACTGATCAGGGACGGTGGCACCACCGATGGACGACTTCGCCGCTGCGGCATCTTCGATGCAGGCAGCACCGGACGGCACTGACATGTGCCCGCCCTTCCTCGCGACCCTGCCGGTCACGAGCGTCGGCATCTCCACGCTCGGCGACCCGCTCGGCTCCGCCACCGTCTGCGCGAGCGACGCCCTCGCCGAGCGGATCGACGAGATCCAGCTCGACCTCGGTGAGGGACCCTGCTGGGAAGCACTGTCCACCCGGCGCCCCGTCCTCGAGGCCGACCTCGTCACCACGACCGGCGCGCGGTGGCCGGCCGCGCTCGACGAACTCCTGCGCGCCGGGGCACGAGCGGTCTTCTCCTTCCCGATGCACATCGGCACGATCCCCGTCGGCGCGGTCGACCTGTCCGTCGGTGAGGAGCGCTTCCTGACCCCGGGCCAGGTCCGCGGCGCACGGGCCCTCACCGAGGTGGCGGCGCGCCGGGTCCTCCGCGACGCACTGGCGGCAGCGGTCGGGGACGGATCCGCCGACCCGGAGCCCGGCCGGTACTCACGGCGCGAGGTGCACCAGGCGACCGGGATGGCCGCCGCGCAGCTCGGCATCAGCGTCGAGGACGCCCTGCTCGTCCTCCGCGCCCACGCCTTCGCCACCGAACGGACCGTCCGCGACGTCGCCGCGGACCTCATCGCACGCCGACTCGACCTCGCCTGGCCGGACGGTTCCGAGATCCAGGGAGACGCATGATGGCACCGAACCGCGAGCACCGGCTCGTCGACACCTTCGTCACGCTGACCGACACCCTCGTCGACGACTACGACGTCGTCGAACTCCTGCAGAACCTGGTGGACAGCGTCGTCGACATCTTCGACGCGTCGGCGGCAGGCATCCTGCTGGTGAACCAGGCCCAGGAACTCGAGGTCCTGGCGTCGTCGAACGAGCGGTCCTCGTTCCTCGGGCTGCTGCAGCTCGATGCCGGCGAGGGGCCGTGCGTGGAGTGCTTCGCCACCGGCCAGACCGTGTGGGCGCGTGACGCCGCCGAGATGGTGCGGCGGTGGCCGACCTTCGCCGCCGCGGCCGACGAGTCCGGGTTCGCCTCGGTGCACTCGATCCCGATGCGGCTCCGTGACACCACCCTCGGGTCCCTGAACCTGTTCCGCGAGACCGAGGGCGAGCTCAACCACGAGGACGCCCGGGCGGCGCAGGCACTGACCGACGTCGCGACGATCAGCATCCTCCAGCAGCGATCACTCGAGCACGCGACCCTCGCCCAGCAACAGCTGCAGCGCGCCCTGGACAGCCGCGTCGTCATCGAGCAGGCCAAGGGCTTCGTCGCGCAGACCCACCAGGTCGGGATGGAGGAGGCCTTCGGGGTGCTCCGCGGGTACGCCCGGTCCCACCACGAACGGCTCGCCGACGTCGCACGGGCCGTCGTGGAACGCCGCCTCGTCCTGCCGTGATCGGCACAGGCACCGGCGCGTAGCGTCGAGCGTGCAGGTAGCCCCGGTCCCTGGTTGCAGCAACAGCACCGGAACCAGGAGGACACCATGGCCGAACGGACCGCGGCTCCGGCCGTGTACCGCCGCACCGAGCCGCGTGCCGGTCGGGAGGACACGACGTCCACGTACGCCGTGCTCCTGACCCGGATCCGCACCGCCGGCCTGCTCGGCCGTCGCACGGGGTGGTACTGGGGCCTCATCGGCGTGCTCACCGCGCTGCTCGTGGTGACCGGTGGGGCGTTCGCCGTCCTCGGCGGTTCGTGGTGGCAGCTCGTCGTCGCCGGTGTCCTCGGCGTCCTGTTCACCCAGTTCGCGTTCCTGTCGCACGAGGCCGCACACCGCCAGGTCTTCGCCTCGCACCACTGGAACGACCGGGCTGCACGGTACGTCGGCACGTTCCTGACCGGGGTCAGCTACGCGTGGTGGATGAACAAGCACACGCGGCACCACGCCAACCCGAACACCGTCGGCAAGGACCCGGACATCTCCTTCGACGCGATCTCGTTCCGCCCGGAGGACGCCGCACGTCGCACCGGGTTCCTGCGCGCGCTCGTCCGGGTGCAGGGCTACGCGTTCTTCCCGATGCTGCTCGTCGAGGGCGTGAACCTGCACTGGCAGTCGATCCGCACCTACGCGGACCGCGGTGTCGTGAAGCACCGCTGGGCCGAGGGTTCGGTGTTCGTCGGTCGCTTCGTGCTGTACGTCGGCGCGGTGTTCTGGTTCCTGCCCGTCGGCATCGGGTTCGCGTTCCTCGGCGTGCAGCTCGCCGTCTTCGGGTTCTGCATGGGGATCGCGTTCGCGCCGAACCACAAGGGCATGCCGATCATCGAGCCCGGACAGCGCGTCGACTTCTTCTCCCGCCAGGTCCTCACCTCACGGGACATCAACGGCGCGCGCTGGGTCGAGTTCGCCATGGGCGGCCTGAACCACCAGGTCGAGCACCACCTGTTCCCGAGCATGGCCCGACCGAACCTCCGTGCCGCCCGCGTCGTGGTCCGCCAGTACTGCCTCGAGCAAGGGGTGCCCTACACCGAGACGAGCCTGGTGCGCTCCTACGCCATCGTCGTCCGCTCCCTCAACGAGGTCGGGCTGTCGGCAGCGGACCCGTTCGACTGCCCGGTGGCGCAGCGCTTCCGGTGACACGTGCGCACGACACTGCATGATGGTGTCGTGGACGACGACGGCGCACCGACGGCGGTGCTCGACGCGATCGTGCGCGAGCTCGGCGGCACACCGGACGCGGTCGAGGTCCTGCGCGGCGGCAACGTGAACCACACCTACCTGGTCCGACTGCCCTCGCGTGACGTCGTGGTCCGGATCCCGCGGGACCCCGTCGAGGCCGACGTCTTCCCCGTCGAGGCGTGGGCCACGGCCGCGGCGGCCCGCGCCGGCATCGCGGTCGCGCCGATCGTCCGGTCCGGACGCCGGGACGGCGTCCCGTTCTCGGTGTCGGCGTACGTCTCGCCCGATCCCCGGCCGGTCACGGACCCGTGGCGGTGGCTCGGGTCGACGGCACGCGCCGTCGGCACCGTGCCGCTCGAGGGAGCGCCCCCGTCCCTGTACTCGCGGTTCGGCGCCGACCTGACCGCCGCCTGGCGGGCGCACGTCGCGTACAACGTGGGGTCCCTCGCCGGGGACGACCCGCTCCTCCAGGCCGGTGCATACACGTCGGGGCCCGTCCTGCGGAGTGTCCTGGAACCGCTCGGCACCACGCCGTTCGGCCACGGTCTCGCGCACGGCGACCTCGCGCCGCGCAACCTGCTGTCCCGCGGGCCGCACCGCGCGCCCGTACTGCTCGACTGGGGGACGGCGGAGACCGGACCGACCCCGTGGACCGATGCGCGTCGGGTGTTCGTCTGGGCGACGCTCGACCACGAGGTCGAGCCGGCGGACCTCGACGCCTTCCTGGAGGGCGCCGGGATCGCCGCCGCGTCGGACCGTCGGGTGCTGCGCGCCGTGACGGCCCTGCACCTGCTCGACGTGACGCGCTGGGCGCTGGACCGACGGCCGGACCGGTACCCGTCGTCGGTCCAGCGGTGCCGTCGTGGGCTCGTGACGCTCGGGCTGTCCGACTGACCACGGTCGCGTCCGCCCCGCGGACGATCCCCGACCAGCACACGCACCCAGACGACGGCGACTACCGTCGGCGACAGGTGACCCAGGCCCCGGCCGCCGGAACGATCCCATCGTCCGCAACCGACCGGAAGCACAGATGCCGTCCACACCGATTCCCGTGCACGCCGACACCGAGCTGGTGCGGTGGGTCGTGGTCGACCCGTGGACGTGGGCGGCGCAGGTCGACGGCGAGACCATCGGCACCGTGCAGCTCGACGGCCGTTGGCTCGTCCGGCTCCGGCACGGCGACGTCTCCGGCTCGCACACCAGCCTCGAGAGCGCGAAGGCACAGCTCGAGGCCTGGGCCCGGTGGCAGGTGCGGTCGCCCTGGGGGCCGTGACGCGGTCGCCACCGTCGCGACCGTCGCGACCGTCCACCGGACGGGAGGCGCGGGACCGGCTGGACCCGCGCCTCCCGTCCGTCTCTGGCAGAGTGCAGGGGTGATCGACGCGAGCACCATCGGCTGGACGCTCGTCGGGGTGGTCGCGCTCGTCGCGCTGGCGACCGCGGTCCTGCTGGTGGCCCGGGCGCCGTCGCCGTGGGCGCCCGCCCTGGCGGTCCTCCGCGGCACGGCGCAGCTGGCGGCGATCAGCCTCGTCCTCAGCGGCGTCATCCGCGACCCGTGGTGGATCGCCGCCGCGCTCGTCGTGATGTTCGGCGTCGCCACGACGACCGCGGCCCGGCGTCTCGGCTCGCTGCGGTCGCGCCTGGCCCCGGTCGCGGCGGCGATGGGCGCCGGCATCGTCGGCGCGCTCGGCATCGTGTTCCTCACCGGCGCCGTCGAGTTCAGCCCGCGCTACGTGCTCGCGATCGGCGGCATCGTGATCGGCAACGCGATGACGAGCGCCACCCTGTCCGGACGCCGCTTCGTGGAACTCGTCGACGACCGGTGGGACGACGTCGAGGGCTGGCTCGCCCTCGGCGCCACGCCCCGACGGTCCACGACCGACCTGGTCCGACGTGCGATCCACGCCGCGATGGTGCCGAGCACCGACCAGACGCGCACCACCGGCCTCGTCACGCTGCCCGGGGCCTTCGTCGGCGCGATCTTCGGCGGGGTCTCACCGCTCGAGGCCGGACGGTTCCAGATCGTCGTGCTCGCCGCGATCATCGCCGCGGGAGCCGTCGTCGCGACGACGCTGACGCACCTGCTCGGGCCGGTGCGGACCCGGCCCGTGCCGGCAGCCTGAGGGCCGCCTAGGACTCCGACGGGGCCGCAGCGTCCTCCGCCAGGGCCTTCCGACGCTGCGCCACCTGCACCGCGATCGCCACCGGGACCGCGGCGAGGGCGACCGCTCGCACCCACGGCCGGTCGAACACGTGCCGCGTCGCGTGGTCGAGGGACACCGGGCCCGGGCCGCCCAGCGCGAACATCGCGGCGGAGAAGCCGAGGAACGCCGGGAACTCGAAGCCGCCGTCCGCGTTGAAGAACCCCTTGGGCGTGTGCACGCTCGACGCCACGCCCATCGTCGTCGCCGCTCCCGCACCGGCGATCGGCGTGGCGAGTCCGAGCGCGAGCGCCGCCCCGGAGCCCGCCTCGCCGAGGCCGGCGAGCACCGCGTTGCGACGGCCCGGTCGGAACCCCATGGCGTGCATCCCCTGCGCGGTGCCGTCGATGCCACCGCCCCCGAACGCGCCGAAGAGCTTCTGCGACCCGTGCGCGACGAGCACGCTCCCGAGTGCGATGCGGAGCAGGGTCTTCGCGGTGACCGAAACCGAGGTGTACGAGGGCATGCGTTCCTCCAGGACGTCCGAGCCGGCGCCGGTCCCGAGTGGACGGGCGTGCTGCGGGCGACGGTACGCCGCGGGAGGACAGGAGGCCCCGACATCGCGGACTCGCTGTCCGGACGCCCCGGCGAACGCGAAAACCCCCCGGTCTCCCGGGGGGGTTTCGTGTGGTGGGCGATACTGGGATCGAACCAGTGACCTCTTCCGTGTCAGGGAAGCGCGCTACCGCTGCGCCAATCGCCCAGAGGAGTGTGGAACTGGAGGTGGGGACGGGATTCGAACCCGCGTGGACGGCTTTGCAGGCCGCTGCCTAGCCTCTCGGCCACCCCACCATCGAGGTTCACGTCTCCGTGAGTACCCGAACGGTGGGATACCCTCTGGTGAGTCGTGGTGCTCCGGAGAGAACCACACTCGAGCGGATGACGAGATTCGAACTCGCGACCCTCACCTTGGCAAGGTGATGCGCTACCACTGCGCCACATCCGCATTTGTCCGACCCGCTGTCGCGGCGACGACGTAAACTCTATACGAACCCGGGTGCTTCCACCAAAATCCATCTCGTTCACCGGGCGTGTCCCCCGTGTTCATGCGGATCGGGGCGGATGGCGGGCCGATGAACAGCCCACGCCACACCCGGGAGACACACCGTGTTCGGCAGCGGCCCCGGCATCCGCTACTATCGACTGGCACGCACAGTGCAGGGGGCGATTGGCGCAGTTGGTAGCGCGCTTCGTTCACACCGAAGAGGTCATCAGTTCGAGTCTGGTATCGCCCACACCCTGCAAGAGCCCGGCGCAACAGCGTCGGGCTCTTCGCATCTGTTGCGACAGTCACCAGCACGACCGGACGAAGGGGCACATGACCGACGTCGACCTCGAGTTCGCGCGCGTCCGGGCGGTCCTCGACCGTCCGACCCTGCGGCTCATGTCCCGCCCGACCAGCGCCACCGTGCTCGCGGTCTTCCGCACGGTCTTCGACCGCGACGTGCAGTACGTGCCCGCGGACCGGATGCACCTGCAGGTCGAGGAGCACGTCGCGCGACTGCAGGCCACCGGCGCACGGGTGCCCGCGAGCGAACAGCCGGACGCCGACGAGCAGGACGCCCGACCGAACGGCCGCGCACTCTGCCGGGAATGGGTCGCCGCACAGTGGCTCGTCCGCTCGAACTCCCCCGACGGCGACGAGCAGTACTCCCTCACGAGCCACGCACTCGAGGCGCTCTCCCTCGTCGACGCGCTCTCCTCGGACCGTGCGCTGATCAGCGAGAGCCGCCTCGCGATGATCGTCGACGCCGTCCACCGGTGGGCCGCCCGGGCCGAGCCGGACCCCGACGTGCAGATCCGCCGCATCGACGCGCAGATCGCGCAGCTGCAGGCCGAGCGCGACCGGCTCGAACAGGGCGACGTGGACACCGTCGACGACGCCCGGATGCGCGACGGCTACACGAACATCTCGGACCTCATCCGGCAGCTCCCGAGCGACTTCAAGCGCGTCGAGGAGGCCGTGGCGACGATGCACCGGTCGATCGTCGAGGACTTCCGGCAGGAGGTCCGACCGATCGGCGAGATCCTCGACGACTACCTCGCCCGGACCGACAACCTCATGCAGGCCACGCCCGAGGGCCGTGCGTTCGAGGGAGCGTTCGAGCTGCTCCGCGACGACGCACTGCTCCTGCGGCTCCGCGACGACATCGCCACGATCCTCGCGCACCCGTTCGCCGACTCGCTCGGGTCGGGTGAGCGGCGCGCCTTCCGGAACACGGTGAGCATCCTCCGTCAGGGCATCGAGGACGTCCTCGCCCAGCGCCGGCAGCTCACGGCGACGCTCCGCGACCAGATCGTCGCGCACGACGTCGTCCGTGACCGAGAACTCGACGCGGTCCTCCGCTCGGTGAACCGCGGGCTGGCGGCCTGGATGGACCGCGGGTCCGCCCGGGACCGCCTCCCGCTCGGCCTGCTCCCCGCGGCCGCCGAGGTCGGCACGTTGCGCGAACGCTTCTACGACCCGGACGCCGAGTCCGTCCCGCCGCCCATCGAGGAGCCCGACGACGACGTCTTCGAGGACCTCGACGTCGAGATGCTCCGTCGCCACGGCGGACCGCTGCTCACCGAGCTCCGGGCCGCCCTCCGGTTCGCCGAGGCCGACTCGAGCGTGGACGCGTTCCACGGCCTGCCCGACGAGCAGCGCCGCCCGGTGGAGCTCTTCGGCCTGGCGCACCTGCTCACCGGGCACGACGACTTCGAGTCCGGCGCGCACGTCGCGGAGCACCGCACCGTGCGGCCGGACGGCAGCCCGGTCGCCTTCACCATGCCCACGGCGGCGCTCGACGACGAGCACCGCACCCCTGACACGACCAACGACGAGCACGCACAGGAGGCGCGGTGAGCGACACGACGCCGGCACCGGTCGACGAGACGGTCCCGTACGACGACCCCGCGATCGACCCGCAGGACGACGACCGCGACGACACGAGCTTCGCCCTCTTCGAGGGCGACGAGGGTCGCCTCGACGACCGGCAGCGCCGCGCACTCGTCGCGCTGCTCCGGAACCCGTACGTGAGCGCCCGCACCCACGCCGATGAGTGGCGTGCCGTGCTGGACGCCGAGCACCAGCTCCGGTCCCGTCTGAACGACGTCTTCCTCGAGCTGCACGTCGACCGCGACCGCGAGGTCGCCTGGAAGCGGCAGGCCCGCTCGGAGAGCCAGCGCCGCGGGTTCCCGACCCTGCTGCGCGACGTGCCGTACACGCGCGAGGAGACCATCGTCCTCGTCTACCTGCGGATGCGCCTCCGGGCGGACACCCGACCAGGCCCGGACCAGGTCGTCGTGGACCGCGCCGAGATCCTCGGGCACGTGGCCGGCTTCCGACCGGCGACCGCGACCGACCGGACGCGCGACGAGGGCCGCGTCGCGAAGGCGATCGAGCGCCTGGTCACCGCGCGCATCCTCATCAAGACGACCGACCCGGACCGCTTCCGCGTGGCGAGCGTCGTCGAGGTGCTGCTCCCGCTCGAGCGCCTGCTCGAACTCGACGCCTGGTTGCGGACGACCACCGCGCAGACCGACCCGGCCACGCCGGGAGGCGAGCCGACCGACGGGGACGACCCGCGCCTCCAGGACGACCCCGACACCGACGACGAAGGCGAGACGGAAGCATGACGACCACCGCGACCGACTCCACCGGCATCCCGGCGCTCTTCGACACGGTGGCGCAGTGGCGCGCCGAGTCGATGCAGGTCGTGAACTGGGGCGGCTTCCACGGCCACCGCCAGGTGGAGCTGTCCGGCACCGCCACCCTCATCTCGGGCGCGTCCGGCACCGGCAAGTCCACCCTGATGGACGCCTACCTCGCCGTGGTGATGCCGTCCGACGTGCCGTTCAACGGCGCATCGAACGACGCGACCACGGGGCGAGCGCGGAGCGCCGACCAGCGCAACCTGCTGACGTACCTGCGCGGCAAGGTCGACACCCGACGCGACCCCGAGTCCGGGAGCCTGCGCGACGTCAACCTGCGCGGCGACGACCAGACCACCTGGGGTGCCGTCGCGGTGACGTTCCGGAACGACGACGAGCGCCGGTTCACCGTGCTCCGGGCGTACATCGTGCCGAAGCGGGCACGCGGCGTCGGCGACATCCAGATGACGATGGCGACCGTCGACGACACGTTCGACCTGCGCCGGCTCGAGGAGTTCGTGCCGACGCGCTTCCACCACCTGGAGCTGACCGGCCGCGTCCCCGGACTCGTGATCCGCGACACCTACCAGGAGCTCGCCTACACGCTGCAGACGCGGCTGGGGATCGGCGACTCCGGCGGCGGGAACCGGGCGATGCGCCTGCTCGCCCGCATCCAGGCCGGCCAGCACCTGCCGACCGTCGACGCGCTGTACAAGTCGCTCGTGCTCGAGACCCCGGGCACGTACGAGGCCGCCGACCGCGCGCTCGCGCACTTCTCCGCCCTCGACGAGGCGTACGAGGCGATGGACACCGAGGAGCGCAAGGTCTGCATCCTCTCCCCCATCACCGAGCTGCACGACGAGATCTCCCGGGCCTCCGCCGCCGCGGCCGCGCTCGACGGCATCGCCACGGGTGCCGAGGTGTCCCCGTTCGCGCACTGGACCGCCTCCCGCAAGCGCGAGCTCCTCGACGCCGAGGTCGACCGCAACGGGCGCGAGCGCACCGCCGCACGAGCGGAGGTCGCCGCGGCCGAGGCCCGGCACGCCGCCGTCGAGGTCGAGCTGCGCGACGCCGAGGCGCGGCTCCGCGACCAGGGCGGCAACGCGCTGGCGCAGCTCGAGGACCGCATCGAGCGACGCACCCGGGAACGCGACGCCGTGCAGCGCACCCGCGCCACCTTCGACGAGCGCACCGCCGTCCTCGGGGCGACCGTGACGTCGGAGCAGTCGTTCGCCGACGTCCAGCGCGCCGCACACGAGTTCCTCGGCACCTACGCGACGTCGCGTTCCGACCTGGACGACCGACGGGACGCCCTGACGCGCGAGGAGTACCCGCTCCTCGACCGTGAGCGGTCCCTCCGGCAGGAGCGGCAGTCCCTCGAGCACCGCCAGGGCGCCATGCCGCTGCCGATGCACGAGGCACGGCTCGCGATGGCCCGCGCCGCCGGGATCGACCCCGACTCGCTCCCGTTCGTCGCGGAACTCCTCGACGTCCTGCCCGGCGAGGAGCGGTGGCGGACCGCGATCGAGTCCGTCCTGGCGCCCGTCGCCCGCACGCTGCTGGTCGACCAGGACCGGCTGTCCTCGTTCAGTGCGGCGATCGACGCCCTCCGTCTGCCCGTCCGGATCCAGTTCGAGGGCGTGCCGACCGGGCCGCACCTGGACCTCGAGGGCGACCCGGCGATGGTCTCCGGCAAGCTCGTGATCAAGTCGTCCCCGTTCAGCACCTGGGTGCGGGAGCGCATCGAGTCCGACCGCACCGACGCCCGCTGCGTCGAGTCGGCGGCCGAGCTCGACGGCGGTGGTCGACGGGTCACCGAGTCCGGCCAGCTCCGGGACGGACGCCGCGGGGCACACGGGGACCGCCGGCAGTCGAACGTCATCGGGTTCACGAACGAGGCCCGTGTCGCCGCCGTCGAGGAGGAACTCGCCGCGATCGCGCGGGACCTCACGACGCTCGAGGCCCGGCGCACCGACGTCGCTCAGGACATCGCGGCGCTCGACACGCTGCGTGCCGCACACCAGCACGCCGTCGACGTCACGTGGGACGCCCTCGACGTCCGGGGGGTCGAGGCCTCGCTCGCCCGCCTCGACGAGGAACGCCAGGCGCTGCTCGCCGCCGACGACGGACTCCGCACCCTGCGCGCGTCGGTCGCGCGGCTCCGGAAGGGGCTCGACGAGGCGTCCGACCGCCGGAGCGCCGCCCGACTGTCGGTCACCCGCCTCGACGAGCGCCACGCCGTGCTCGTCGACGGGCAGGACGCCGCCGCCGAGATCCTGGCACGCTTCGAGTCCGTGCCGGACAGCGTGCCGGACGACGCCCAGGAGCGCCTGCTCGCGGAGACCTTCGAGGAGGTCGGTGCCCCGGACGGCGTCGACGGCTTCGACGACGCGACCCGACGGTTGCGCCGCCGCCTCGACGAGCGGCTCACGCAGGCGCTGGACGGCGCCGCATCGGCGTCGAACGCCCTCACCCTGACCTTCCAGCGGTACCAGGACGCCTGGCCGGACCCGAACCTCGGCACCGGCGTCGCCTCGTACCCGGACTACCACGCCATCCTCGACCAGATCGTCGCCACCGGCCTGCACGCGCGACGCACCGAGTGGCGCCGACGGCTGTCGCAGTGGAGCGGCGAGGACCTCGTGCCGCTCGCAGGCGCGTTCGACCGGGCCGTCGTCGAGATCGAGGAACGCCTCGAGCCGGTCAACGAGATCCTGCGCGAGTTGCCGTTCGGCGCGAACCGGGACCGCCTGAAGATCCAGATCCGCCGCGTCACGCGCGAGGAGGTCGTCTCGTTCCGGAAGGAGCTGCGCGCCCTGTCCGCCTCGGTCGACACCGAACTGACCGACGACGTGCTCGAGACCCGGTTCCGCCGGCTGCGGCGCTTCATGGCCGTCATCCGCCCCGACCCCTCGGTCCCGCGCGGCGGCCGGACCAGCCAGCGCGACGCCGTGCTCGACGTCCGGCGACACATGGAGATCACGGCCGTGCGGTACGACACGTCCGGCGCGGACCTGGGTGTGTACTCGTCGCTCGGCGACAAGTCCGGCGGTGAGACCCAGGAGCTCGTGGCGTTCATCGTCGGTGCGGCGCTCCGCTACCAGCTCGGCGACGAGACCCGGCCCCGGCCCCGGTTCGCGCCGGTGTTCCTCGACGAGGCGTTCATCAAGGCGGACTCGGAGTTCGCCGGGCGTGCCGTGACGGCGTGGCTCCGGCTCGGGTTCCAGCTCGTGGTGAGTGCCCCGCTCGACAAGGTGACCGCGCTCGAGCCGTCGATGGAGCGGCTGCTGTCGATGCGGAAGCACCCGGACACCGGCCACTCGTCGATCACCGAGATCGCCCGCGTCGTGCCCGCCGGCGCGTAGGGCGCGGGCGCGGGCGCGTCCGGCCCGGCGGGCGGCATGTGTCCGGCGGGCGTCTGGTCTGCGGCGGCACCCGTCCGGCGGGCGGTTGGTCGCAGAACGTGTCGCCCCGGCGCGCACCCGACGGCACGTTCTGCGACCAACACGACCCGCGCACGGCACGTCCCGCGACCAACGGGCCGGACGGGAGGCACGGCACCCGACCGCCACGCGCCTCCCGTCCGGCCCGTCGCGCGTCTTGTCTGCGGTTGGTCGCAGAAGGTGTCGCCCCGGCGCGCACCCGACGGCACGTCGTGCGACCAACACGACCCGCGCACGGCACGTCCCGCGACCAACGGGCCGGACGGGAGGCACGGCACCCGACCGCCACGCGCCTCCCGTCCGGCCCGGCGGTCCCGTCCGGCGCGGCGGTCCTGCAGCCCGCGAGATCGCACTTCGGCGGGCGTCCCCGGGGCGGATCCCCGCGAACGTGCGATCTCGGCCCGACCGCGCGACCGCGCGACCGCGCGACCGCACCAGCCGGAGCGGGCGCGACAGGAGAAGTATCCGGCGGCGAGATCGCACTCCGGCGGGCGTCCCCGGGACGGATCTTCGCGAAACTGCGATCTCGGCGCGACCGCGCGTACGGTCCGCACCGCGAACGTGCGATCTCGGCGCGCTACGGTGGGCACGTGTTCGGACGCCGCCGCTCCCCCAGCCCCCACCCCGACGACCGCCCGGGCCTCGGGATCGGCGCCCTCGTGCAGGTCGTCGACGCCGACCGCGGCGAGCAGTGGGCCGGCGAACCGATCGGCGTCATCGTCGCTCCCGGCGGGAGTCAGCTCGGCGGGACGCAGCGCACGTGGACGGTCGCCTTCGACGAGCCCGTGTACACGGAGGACGGCCGCGGCCCGTTCGAGCGCGCGACCGTCCTGAGTCGTCAGCTGGTGCCGGTCGAACCGACGCCGGGGTCCGAGGGCTAGTACTCCTCGGAACCGCTCTTCATCATGGCGGCGACGGCCATGCAGCACCCCACGCCGCCGAGCACGCCGATGCCGATGATGACGCCTGCGATGAGTTCGAGCATTGGTGACTCCTTGGTTCCGGGGCCGGTGTGGCTGCGTCCAGGCTAGCGGATACCGCGCATGAGCTTGAGGATCGGCTTGGCGAGGACGAGCAGCACGACGCCGACCGCGACCGCGACGAGCCCGAGGACGGCGAAGTACGGCGCCTCGTTCGCGGGGTCGTAGTACTGCGACAGCACGCCCGTGACGGCGGTGCCGAGCGACACCGACAGGAAGAACAGGGCGACCATCTGCGTCTGGAACTTCGGCGGGGCGAGCTTCGTGGCGACCGACTGGCCGACGGGTGAGAGCAGGAGCTCGGCGATGGTGAAGACGAGCAGGATGCCGACGAGGGCGAGCAGCGGCGTGCCGTTCTGACCGGTGCCGACGAACGGCAGGAACAGCAGGAAGGCGACGCCCATGATCCCGGTGCCGAGGGCGAACTTCGTCGGGGTGGAGGGCTGCCGGTCGCCGAGCTTCGTCCAGATCGCCGCGAACACGCCGGACAGCACGATGATGAACACCGGGTTGATCGACTGGACCCACGAGACCGGCATCTCCCAGCCGAACAGGGACCGGTTCAGCCGCTCGTCGGAGTAGACGGTCACGACGGTGAACTGCTGCTGGTAGAGCGACCAGAAGACCGCGCTGCCGATGAACAGCGGGATGAAGGCGAGCACCCGGGAGCGCTCCTGGGCGGTGATGCCGCTCGTCAGGATGACCACGAAGTAGCCGATGGTGGCGAGCACGACGATCGCGACGACCACGGTCGGCAGGTTGCCGACGGTGAGGAGTCCGGTGAAGACGGCGACGACGATGGCCACGAGGGCGACGACGACCCCGACGCCGATGAGCGGCAGCCGGCGTCGGTCGACGGGGTTCGCGACGTGGCGCACCGACTCCGGCAGCTTCCGGCGACGGATCGCGTACTGCACGAGTCCGGCCGCCATGCCGACGGCGGCGAGGCCGAAGCCGTAGTGGAAGCCGAGGGAGCTCTGCAGCAGCCCCGTGAGCAGCGGGCCGAAGAAGGCGCCGAGGTTCACGCCGAGGTAGTACAGCGAGAACCCGGCGTCACGGCGCGGGTCGTCGCGGCTGTAGAGCCCGCCGACGATGGTCGTCGCGGTGGCCTTGAGCCCGCCGGAGCCCAGGGCGATGAGCACGAGTCCGACACCGACGCCGGTCACACCGGGGATGAGCGCGAGACCGATGTGGCCGAGCATCACGACGACGGCGCTGCCGAACAGCGTGCGGTCGGCACCGAGGAGCCGGTCGGCGATCCACGCGCCGATGATCGTGAAGAGGTACACGGCACCGCCGTAGGCACCCATGATGCCGCTGGCGATCCCCTTGTCGATCCCGAGGCCGCCCTGGGTGACCGTGTAGTACATGTAGATGAGGACGATGCCCTGCATCCCGTAGAACGAGAACCGCTCCCAGAGTTCGACCGCGAAGGGCGTGGACAGCTCGAACGGCTGGCCGAAGAATGTGCGCTTGCGTTCTGGCGCGGTGGTACCTGACATGCGCGACAGTCTGCCCCGCAGGATGGTGGCACGCACAATCGTCTAGCCCTGCTCATCTATTCGGTTGCGCCGGGTTTGGAGGGTTCCCACGACCGCGCCCGGCCCGGGCAGCCCACCCGTTGTGCCGCCCGGACGGCGTTCACGCGACTCGCGGGTCCGATCAATAGCGTGGTCTCTGCAACACCGGACAGAGCAGTTCAGGAGGGCTCCCGACCATGGTCGACACCGCACCCGTCCACAGCACCGACACCCCGAAGGCCGACGCCGCCGGCGACCCCGCCGCGGGCACCCCGACCGGCGGGACGGACACCGACGTCCGCATCGACGTGGACCTGCTCGGGCAGCACCTGCTCGGCCGCTGGGCCGACGACCGCCGCACCTCCCGCCGTCTGGCGCTCGACCCAGCGATGCACAAGATCGAGGGCATGCCCTACGCCGACGCCCGCGCCCGGACGCTCGACCAGCTCCGTGTCCTCGTCGACGCCGGGGCGATCCAGCGTCCCTACCCGGAGGAGTTCGGTGGGCAGAGCAACCACGGCGGCAACCTCGCGGCGTTCGAGGAGCTCACCACCGCCGACCCGTCGATGCAGATCAAGGCGGGTGTGCAGTGGGGCTTGTTCGGGTCCGCCGTCCACCACCTCGGCACCGAACGCAACCACCGCGAGTTCCTGCCCGGCATCGTCTCGTTCGAGGTCCCCGGCTGCTTCGCGATGACGGAGACCGGACACGGTTCGGACGTCCAGAGCATCGCCACCCGAGCCACGTACGACCCGGCGACGCAGGAGTTCGAGATCCACACGCCGTTCCGCGGGGCGTGGAAGGACTACATCGGCAATGCGGCCCTGCACGGCAAGGCAGCCGTCGTGTTCGCGAAGCTCGTGACACAGGGCGTCGACCACGGGGTGCACGCGTTCTACGTGCCGCTCCGCGACGCCGAGGGCGCCTTCCTGCCCGGTGTCGGCGGTGAGGACGACGGCTACAAGGGCGGCCTCAACGGCATCGACAACGGCCGCCTGCACTTCGACCACGTCCGGGTCCCCCGCACGAACCTGCTGAACCGGTACGGCGACGTCGCCGAGGACGGCACGTACTCGTCGCCGATCGCTTCACCCGGGCGACGGTTCTTCACGATGCTCGGCACCCTCGTGCAGGGCCGTGTCTCGCTCGACGGCGCCGCGGTGGTGGCGCAGAAGATCGGGTTGCAGATCGCACTGACCTACGCCGCACAGCGCCGGCAGTTCCCGACCGGGGACGGCACCGAGGGCGTGCTGCTCGACTACGGCCGGCACCAGCGGCGCCTCATCCCGCGCCTGGCCACCGTGTTCGCCCAGTCGTTCGCGCACGAGAAGCTCCTCCGCACGTTCGACGACGTGTTCAGCGGGCGCGAGGACACCCCGCAGCGCCGGGAGGACCTGGAGACCCAGGCGGCGGCCTTCAAGTCGATGTCGACGTGGTCCGCGCTCGACACGCTGCAGGAGTGCCGCGAGGCCTGCGGCGGTGCGGGCTTCCTCGCCGAGAACCGGCTCACCGGCCTCCGCGCCGACCTCGACGTCTACGTCACGTTCGAGGGCGACAACACCGTCCTGCTCCAGCTCGTCGGCAAGCGACTGCTCACCGACTTCCGCGCGCGGGCGCCGAAGGACCCGGCGTCGACGGCGAAGTTCGTCGCGGCCCAGGCGGCCACGAGGCTCGCCGACGCGACCGGTCTCCGGCGCATCGGCCAGACCGTCGCCGACCGCGGTTCCCTGGCGGCGTCCGTCACGGACCTGCAGGACGCCAGGACGCAGCGAGAGCTGCTGGCGGGCCGGGTGGACACCATGGTCACCGAGATCGGTCTGCGGCTCGCCTCGGCGGGCAAGGACCGCGCCCGCGGGGCCGTGCTGCTGAACCGGTCGCAGCACGAGCTCATCGAGGCCGCGAAGGCACACGCCGAGCTCATGCAGTGGGAGGCCTTCACCGAGGCGATCGACGAGGTCCCCGAGGGCGACACCCGACGCGTGCTGGTCTGGCTCCGCGACCTCTTCGCGCTCGGGCTCCTCGAGCAGCACCTGGACTGGTACCTCATGCACGGGCGCATCACGGCACAGCGTGCCCGGGCGGTGTCGGCGTACACCGACCGACTCGTCGCCCGCGTGCGGCCGGTCATCCCGCAGCTGCTCGACTCGTTCGGCTACGAGCCCGGCCACGTGCGCGCGCCGATCGCCCTCGGCGAGGAGCAGGCGCGCCAGGACGAGGCCCGTGAGTGGTTCGCGGCCGAGGCAGCGGCCGGACGACTGCCGGAGCAGGAGAAGAAGCCTCGCCCGTAGCGGCACCCCGGCCCCCGATACCTCGGTCGCGCTCCGGGCTCCCGCGGACCGCGCCCGAAGACCCGCGCCCGCAGATGAACACCGCGCCCCGCAACGACGGGGCGCGGTGTTCGATACGGGGCGCGATGCGATCGCGGACCCGCACGACCCACACGGCGCCGCACGACGACACGAGCAGCCGACGGCGGCAACGCGCACGACCGCGGCGGCGCGACCGACCGCGCGTCAGGCCTCGGGCGTGGACCCGCCGAGGTCTCCGAGCGCCCGGCGCAACCGTGCCTCGGCCGCCTCGTCAGCGGCGGTGGCCGACGCCGACTCGTTCGCCTCGGTGACCGCGCGCACGACCTCTTCGCGCTGGATCTTCACGCCGCGCGGGGCGTCGATCCCGATCCGGACGCCGTCCCCGCGGCTGTCGAGCACCGTGATGACGATGTCGTCACCGACGAGGATCCGCTCGCCGACCTTCCGCGTGAGTACCAGCACCCGCTCAGCCTAGCGACAGGACGGGCACCCCCAGCAGGTGGACCGATTCCGGCGTGGCGGTCTCCCCCGCGCCGATGGCGACGACGCCGGCGACGTGCACCCGGCCGGCGACCGCGGTGAGCATCGCCGCTGCGTCCGCCGGCTTCCGGCCGACGTCCACGACGACCCACACCTGGTCCGGCGCGAGTCCGTCGACCGTCGCCGCGTCGTCCCACGCCGCGACGCCGAGCAGCGCGTGGCCGTCGCGCACGCCCTCGGCTCGCGCCAGGATGCCGCTCCGCCGGTCCGACGCGTCGGTCGCGCGCAGCGCGTACCGGGTCGCGAAGATGCCGGCGGCCGCGTCGACGTCGTTCGGGCGGCCCACCAGGAGCACCAGGTCGCCGTCCGCCGAACGCACCGCGGCGGGCACGGGCCGGTCCGTCCCTCCAGTCAGGCCCACGACGGGATCCGCGAGCAGCGCATCGACGGCCTGGAGGCGCGACCCGCCCCCGTCCACCGGCGCCGGTTCCGGGAGTGCCGGGGCCGGGCGCGGCGCGCTCCGCGTGATCCCGTCCGCCACGAACCCGTCGAGGACCGACGCGAACGCGTCGGCCCGCGTCGACGCGGTGCCGTCGCCGCCGGCGATCCGGGCCTCGGCCTCCTCGGCGTCGGCGAGGAGCGCGGCGATGCCGACCCGCTTCGTCGGGCCGTCGGAGATCGCGACCCGGGCGGTGGGCACCTCGTCGGGTGCGGGGACCTCGACCGTGGCCTCGACGTGCGCCCGACGGAACAGGCCGCCGAGGCCGGGCGTGGTGACGCGTTCGGCGGCGACGATCCGGGCGCCCGCGCCGAACTCGGCCCGGACGGCGTCGCGGACCTCGTCGAGCGTCGCGCCGTTACGCTGCAATCGGGTCGGCGGCACGGACCACTCCCACGGTCTCGATGGTGGAGCCCGCGGCCGTCGCCTCCTGGTAGGAGAGCACGGGCAGGCCGTCGGACTGGGCGGAGACCATGCGGTGCACGGCCGGGCGGAGCTGCGGGGCGCAGACGAGGACCGCGGAGATCCCCTGGTCCTCGACGGCGCGGACGGCGTCGCGGAGGGACCCGAGGACCTGTTCGATCCGGTGTGCGTCGAGCACGATCTGGGTGCCCTGCTCGGACGGTCGGAGTCCCTCGAGCATCGACTGCTCGAGCAGCGGGTCGATCATGATGACGCGGAGCACCCCGGCGTCGAGGTGGCGCGCGGGGAGCGCGGGCCCGAGGGCGGCGCGGGCGGCCTCGACGAGTCCCTCGGGCTCGGTGGAGACCTTCGCCCGGAGCGTGAGCGCCTCGCAGATCCGGCCGAGGTCGTTGATCGGCACCCGTTCGGCCAGAAGTCCCTGCAGCACGCGCTGGAGCTCGGCGAGGGAGAGCATGCCGGGGACGAGTTCCTCGACGGCGGCCGGGTTGACCTGCTTGACGCCCTCGGTGAGCACCTTCACGTCCTCGCGGGTGAGCAGCCGTGCGGCGTTGTCGCCGATGACGGCCTGCAGGTGGGTGACGAGCACGGAGACCCGGTCGATCACGGTGGCGCCGGTCATCTCGGCGGCGTGCCGGAGCTCCGCGGGGATCCACTTGCCGGCGAGGCCGAAGACCGGCTCGACGGTGGTCTCCCCGGGGAGCCCGTCGAGGTGGTCGCCGAGGGCGAGGACGCTCCGCGACGGTGCGGTCCCCCGGCCGGCCTCGACGCCGGCGATCCGGATGGCGTAGGTGGAGGGCGGCAGCTCGATGCTGTCGCGCGTGCGGACGGGCGGCACGACGACGCCCATGTCGACGGCGATCTTGCGGCGGAGCGCGCGGACCCGGCCGAGCAGGTCGTCGGATGCGCCGGAGACCATGTCGACGAGGTCGGGGGCGAGCAGGATCTCCAGGGCGTGCACGCGCATCTGCTCGATGAGGTCCTCGGGGGTGTCCGCGTTCGGCGCGGCGGCCTCCAGGGCCTGCTGCTGCGCGGCGTCCTGCTCCGCACGCTTGGCCTGCTGGCCGAGTCGCCAGGCGACGAACAGCAGCGTCGCCCCGATGAGCAGGAACGGGACGATCGGCATGCCGGGGATGAACCCCATCGCGATCGCGGCGACACCGGCGATCCCGAGCGCGTTCCGCGACTGGGTCAGCTGGGTGGTGGCCGAGGCACCGATCTCGGTCTCGGCGCCGGAGCGGGTGACGATCATGCCCGTCGACACCGCCATCAGGAGCGCCGGGATCTGCGTGACGAGCCCGTCGCCGATCGTCAGGATGCCGTACTTCGCCAGGGCGTCGGTGACCGAGAGCCCGTTCTGCAGCATGCCGATCGCGATGCCGCCGACGAGGTTGATGACGATGATGAGGATGCCGGCGATCGCGTCGCCCTTCACGAACTTCGACGCACCGTCCATCGCGCCGTAGAAGTCGGCCTCGGCGGACACGGCCGCCCGGCGTTCCTTCGCCTGGGCGTCGGTGATGAGTCCGGCGTTCAGGTCGGCGTCGATCGCCATCTGCTTGCCGGGCATCGCGTCGAGGGTGAACCGGGCCCCGACCTCGGCGACTCGCTCGGCGCCCTTCGTCACGACGACGAACTGGATGACGACGAGGATCAGGAAGATGACCGCGCCGATGATGATCGAGCCGGAGACGGCGACGTGGCCGAACGCCTGGATGACGTCGCCGGCGAAGCCCTCGCCGAGGACGAGCCGGGTCGACGCGACGTTGAGGCCGAGGCGGAACAGCGTGGCGACGAGCAGCAGCGACGGGAACACCGAGAAGTCGAGCGGTTTCTTGACGAACAGCGTCGTGAGCAGGATCACCAGCGCCAGCAGGATGTTGCAGATGATCAGGAAGTCCAGCAGGAACGACGGCACCGGCAGGATCAGCAGCAGGATAATGCCGACGATGAAGACCGGGACGGCGAGCTTCGGCAGGTCCTTGCGGTTCATGCGGGCACCTCTTCGAGTGGGCTGTTCTTGCGGAGCCGGCGGGGACGGAGGTCCCCGGTGAGGGTGGTCGGGTCGAGGACCGTGGACACCTCGTCCGGCGTGGTGGGTCGTGGAGCGGCGTGCGTCCCGGCGGCGGCACCGCGGGCCCTGAGCGCCATCACGAAGGACAGCACGCGGGCGACGGGCGTGTAGAGGTCGACCGGGACCTCCTGCCCGAGCTCGCAGGCGGCGTGCAGCGCTCGGGTGAGCGGGACGTCCTGGACGATCGGCACCCGGGCCTCGACCGCCTTGTCCTTGATGACGGCGGCGACCGGGCCGGCGCCCTTCGCCACGACGCGCGGCGCGGACTTGCCGGGCTCGTACTTGAGCGCCACCGCGTAGTGCGTCGGGTTCGTCATCACGACGTCCGCCGTCCCGATCGCCTGCACCATCCGGTTCCGGCTCATCGCCAGCTGGCGGGAGCGCCGCTGCGACTTCACGAGCGGGTCGCCCTCGCTGTGCTTGTTCTCGTCCTTGACCTCGCGCTTGGTCATCATGGTGCGCTTCCGGTTCCGGCGGACCACCACGAAGACGTCGAGTGCGGCGAGGACCAGGCCGGCGGCGATCGCGGCGCGCAGCAGCGTCCCCGCGCCCTCGCCGGCGGCGTCGAGCACCGCGGACAGCGGCAGCGAACCGCTCGTCATGAGGACGGGAACGAGGGCCTGCACGGCGAACCAGAGCACCAGGCCGACGACGGCGGTCTTGAGCAACGCCTTCACGCCGTTCCAGAGCGCCTGCGTCCCGAACACCCGCTTGAGTCCCGCCACCGGGTCGAAGTGCTCCGGCTGCGGCGTCATCTTCCGGAAGTGCACGCCGCCCTGTGCCACCGCGGCGGCGACCACGGCGACGAGCACGACACCGAGCATCGGGCCGAGGGTGCCGGCGATCGAGCCGAGGGCGTCGTGGAAGACGCCGTTCATGGTGCCGATCGACGGGTCCGCGATCACCCGCTGGACCGCACGCAGCTGGTCGGACCCGGAGGCTGCCGCGGAGCCGATCGCCGCGGGCATCATCAGCGCGGCCGCGGCGATGCCGATCCACGCGCCGAGGTCCTGCGACCGACCGATCTGGCCCTTCTGGTGGACCTCGCGCATCCGCTTCTGGGTTGCCTGTTCGGAGCGTTCTCCGCTGTCGGACACGTCGGTCACCCCCGTCCCGTGATCGCGGCCACGGCGTCGCCGGTGAGCGAGGACACCACGGACGGCAGCGCCATGAAGAGGGCACCGGCGAAGACGACGGTCAGACCGATCTTGATCGGGAAGCCCATCTGGAACGCGTTGAGCGCCGGGGCGACACGGGTGAGCAGCCCGAGGCCGACGTCGGCGAGGAAGAGCACGACGACGAGCGGTCCGGCGATCTGCAGCGACGACAGGAACATCCGCGACAGCGCGGTGACGAGCACCGAGGCGAGTCCGCCCAGCTCGAAGGTCCCGGTCAGCGGCACCGCGTCGAACGACCGCACGAGTCCCGCGACGATGAGCTGGTAGCCGCCGGACGCGAACAGGAGCGCGAGCGACGCCATCTGGAACAGCCGGGTGAACTGCGCGCCGTTGACCTGCGACTGCGGGTCGTACGCCTGCGCCAGGGTGAACCCGCCGAACAGGTCGATGAGCGCACCGGCCGACTGCACCGCGGCGAACACCAGGAACACCAGGAACCCGAGGGCGAGCCCGACGACGAGCTGCGTGAGGAGCGCGAGCAGGAACGGCCCGGTGTCGAGCGAGTGGTACCCCTCGGCGACGCGCGGCGCGACGCCGATCGCCAGACCGAGTCCGAGGATGACCTTCACGGTCGCGGGGAACGCCCGGTACGAGAACGGCGGCGCGATGACGAAGAACGCCACGAGCCGGACCCCGGCGAGCATCGTCGCCTCGAGGCGGTCACCGTCGATCGTCAGCTCCATCAGGCGGTCCCCAGGAGCTTCGGGATCATGTCGAAGGCCACGTGCGTGAACGCCACCATCTCGGAGATCATCCAGTTGCCGCAGACGACCAGGGCGATGGCGACCGCGACGGCCTTCGGCACGAAGGAGAGCGTGACCTCCTGGATCTGGGTGACCGACTGGAACAGCGAGATCGCGAAGCCGACGACGAGCGAGGTCACGAGGACCGGCGCGGCGAGCTTCGCGGACACCAGGAGCGCCTGCAGCGTGAGGTCGATGACGGCCTGCTGGTTCATGCCTGCCCCTTAGACAACGTGGTAGCTCTCGATGAGCGACTTGATGATGAGCCCCCAGCCGTCCACCAGGACGAACAGCAGGATCTTGAACGGGAGCGAGATCATCACCGGCGGGAGCATCATCATGCCCATCGACATGAGGGCCGCGGAGACGACGAGGTCGATGACGAGGAACGGGATGAAGATGACGAACCCGATGATGAACGCGCTCCGCAACTCCGAGATCACGAACGCCGGGATCACCGTGGTCATCGGCACGTCGGCCATCGACTTCGGGTTGTCCTGACCGGCGGCGCGGGTGATGAGCGCCACGTCCTCCTCGCGGGTCTGGTGCAGCATGAAGGTCCGCAGCGGCTTCGTGCCGATCTCGACGGCCTGGTTGAAGTCGAGGTGTCCGGCCAGGTAGGGCTGCAGCGCGTCGTCGTTGATGTGCCCGAGCACCGGCGCCATCACGAACAGCGACAGGAACAGGGCCAGGCCGGCGAGCACCTGGTTCGGCGGGATCGACTGCAGCGCGAGCGCGTTCCGGGTCATCGCGAGGACGACGAAGATCTTCGTGAACGACGTCATCATGAGCATGAGCGCCGGGGCGACGCTGAGCAGCGTGATGCCGATGAGCGTGACCACGGCGGACGACGGGGTCCCGTCCGGGCCGTTCACGCTGACGCTGAAGTCACCGGTCGACGGCGGGGTCGGGGTGGCGGGAGCGGTGGGCTGCACGACGCCCGCGGCGTGCGCACCGGTCGCGGTGAGCATGAGGAAGCCGGCCACGACCGTCACCCCCAGCAGCAGGAGGGCGATGAGGCGTCCGGTCCGCGCCGCGGTCACCCGGCCCGCCGGTTCCGGAGCGCGGCGGCGGCCTGCCGCCAGGTGTCGGCGGACAGGATCGAGCCCTGCAGCTGCGCGGACGTCTGGACGGCGCGCCGGTCGCGGTTCCGGGGACGCATCGGGAGCGGCTCCGCCGCGTCGGACGGGAGGAACGGCGCGGCCGCCGTCTGCTGCGCCAGTTCCTGACGGAACGCGTCGGCCGACGGCGTCGGACGCACGGGCAGCTGCACCGGTCCGGTGACGATGGTCAGCTCGGGTGCCGGCGCCTGCCCGCTCGTGAGGAGGTTCACGCCGTGCTCGGAGACCCCGAGCACGAGCCGCTCCCCCTCCACGTCGACCACGACCACGCTCGCCTTCCCGCCGATGCCCTGCCGGGCGACGACCTCGACCGAGGCCGAACGACGGCCCTTGGTCCGGCCCGCGCCGAAGCCGCTCTTCGCCATGCGTCGGTGCAGCACCCACATCAGGGCGAGCACGACGCCGAGCGAGAGCGCGACGCGGAGGGTGATGACGAGCGTGTCCACGGCCGGGCTCAGACGCTCTCGGCGACGTCGAGGATCTTCGTGATGCGGACCGCGTAGTCCTGGTCCACGACGACGACCTCGCCGTGCGCGATGAGCCGACCGTTCAGCAGGACGTCGGCGGGGGCACCCGCACTGCGGTCGAGTTCGACGACCGCGCCCGGCTCCATGCCGAGCACGTCGCGGACCGACATCCGGGTGCGGCCGATCTCGACCGTCAGGGTCATCTCGACGTTGTTGATCCGGCCGAGGTTGCCGGCCGGCACGGACGGCACGGCCGACGCGGCGGCCGAGACGGTGCCGTTCTTGCGGACCCGGAGGGCGAACCAGCCCCCGGGGAGCCCGCCGCCGGTGAGTTCGAACACCACGGTGTCCGGGTCGGCCAGGAGGGCCGAGGCCGACTCCCGCCGGGCGTCCCCGAGCACGCCGACGCCGAGCACGCCGGCCGCGGCCTCGAGCGACGGACGCAGCACGTCGGTGACGTCGACGATCCCGTGCTCGGTGCTGCCGGCGGCCGCGACGGACTCGAGGTCGGTGAGCACGAGCACGAGGTCGGCCGACAGGCCGCCGACGAACGACGCGACCACCGCGTCGCCGGCTGCTTCGAGGGCGACGGGGGTCGCGCCTCCAGGCTGGGCCACCGCTGCCAGCGGGACCGCCGTCGGGAGCTGCGCGGCGAGGGCCTCGGCCGCCTGCGTGTGGAGGGTGGTCGTGACGGTCATGCGCTGGGCTCCGATGTGGTGGTGACGACGATGCCGGCGAGGCGCGAGCCGTTCGCGCCGACGGCGGCGGTGCCGACGGGCTCGCCGTCGACCGCGATGGTGAGGGGGCGGTGCTGCGGGTGCGGCAGCGGCAGGACGTCGCCGACGGCCAACCGGAGCACCTGCGACGGCAGCACCGTCGCGGGCGCGAAGCGGAGGCTCACGCCGACCGGGACGCCGGCGAGCTGCGCGTCCACCAGGACCCGGGCGTCGGCGGACGACACCTGGGTGGCGGCCTCGCCGAGCTGCGGGAGGACGGCCTCGGCAGGCAGCGCCAGCGTGCCGGGGGCGACGCGGTCACCGACGCGGATCGTGAACGACGCGACGATCATCAGGTCGCCCTTCTGGGCGGCCTGGGCGAACTGCGAGTTGAACTGGAAGCCGCCGGCGGCGACGTCGTGCGCGAGCAGGCCACCGAACGAGTACCGGAGGTCGTCGAGGGCGTCCTCGACGATCTTCCGCACGAGGGCCTGCTCGATCGGGGTGAACGTGCGGTCCGGCGTCGGCAACGGCTTCGACGCACCGAGCGCGTGCGAGACCCAGGTCAGGGCGGCGTCGAGCGGGACCTGCAGCACGCCCTTCGGGGTGACGTCGGCGATCGGCAGCAGCACCATGCCCGTCAGCGCGGGCAGCGAGGCGGCGTACTCGTCGTACGTCGTCATCTGGACCTGCTCGCAGGTGACCTGGCTGACGGCGCGGACCTTCGCGGTGAGCTGCGTGCCCCACTGGCGCGCGAACGTCTCGAAGGCGAGCTCGAGGACCCGGGCGTGCTCGCGGGCGAGCGTCGACGGGCGCGCGAAGTCGTACACCTCGGGCGCTGGCAGGGTCTCGGTCACGGGTGCGTCTATCGGTCCGCCGGTGCGCACCCGTCAGTGCTGGCCCCTCTTCTGGGGCGGTCGTCGTGTCGTCGTGATCGGGCGTCAGCCCTGGCGCGCTCCGTCCTGCGCCTTCGCGAGTGCCGGCATCAGCGCACTGACGTCCTGGTCCTGGTTCGACAGCACCACGATGTCGACCCGACGGTTCAGGGTGAGGTCGGCGTCGGTCCCGCCCTTCGCGAGCGGCCGACTCGACCCGAACCCGACGCTCTGGACGTGGTCCGCCGGCATGCCGCCCCGCTCGACGAGGTCCCGCAGCACCCCGGTCGCGCGCGCCGCGCTGAGCTCCCAGTTCGTCGCGTAGGGGGCGGTCGAGTTCCGCTGGTCGGCGTGTCCCTCGACGCTGACGTCGTGGCTGCTCGTCCTCAGCACCGGCGCGATCGCGTCCATGATGCGCTTCGCCTGGTCGGACAGGTCGGCGCTGTTCGTCGTGAAGTACGTCTCGCTGCCGACGAGTCGGACGGTCAGGCCGCGGGCGTCGACCGTGAACTGCACGTTGGCGGTCTGCCCGGCCTTCGCGAGGTTGCCCTTGATCGCCGCCTCGATGGCCGTGAGGTCGTCGAGCTCCTGCTGTGCCGCCGCCAGGTCGGCCTTCGTCGCGGTCGTCGGCACCACCGTCGACGCCGGGTCGACGTTCGTGTCCTTGGTGCCCGACGACGCCGTGGAGTGGTCGGCGTGCGACTTGTCGACGGAGTAGCCGGAGCCGTCCTCGACCTCGTCCTTCGTGACGACGGTGCCGGACGCCGTGTCGACCTTCTGCGACTTGACCTCGCCGAAGCCGGTGGCGAGCGAGTTCTTCAGGGCGATGTACTTCTGCTGGTCGACCGTCGACATGGCGAACAGCACGAGGAACATGCACATCAGCACCGTGATCATGTCCATGTAGGACGCCATCCACCGCTCGTCGGGGTGCTCGGCCTCGTCGTGGGACTTCTTCGACCGGCCGCGGCCGCGTCCCCGGGGGTTCGCGCTCATCGTCAGGCCGCCAGCTGCTGGTCGTCGACGTCCGCGTCGCCGCCCTTGCCGGCCTTGGCCTTGCGGCCCTTGGTGTCACCGCGGAACGCCGGCGGCACCATCGCGGTGAGCCGTTCGCCGAGCAGTCTGGGCTGGCTGCCGGCCTGTACCGCGAGCAGCCCCTCCATGAGCAGGGTCTGCCGGTCGGCCTCGAGCTGCGCGAGCTTGCGGAGCTTGCCGCCGATCGGGAGCCAGAGGAAGTTCGCGGTGAGGAGACCCCAGAGCGTCGCCACGAAGGCGCTCGCGATGAGGGGGCCGAGCTCGTCGGGCTTGCCGAGGTTCGCCAGGACGTGCGTCAGCGACACGACCGTGCCGATGATGCCGACGGTGGGCGCGAAGCCGCCG
This sequence comes from Curtobacterium sp. SP.BCo, assembly GCF_051903265.1. Lineage (GTDB taxonomy): Bacteria > Actinomycetota > Actinomycetes > Actinomycetales > Microbacteriaceae > Curtobacterium. Next base: position 2,301,469 of record NZ_CP194337.1, on the reverse strand, counting down.
AGGCCCATGAAGAACGCGCTCGCGCTCCGGACCGGGGCGGCGTTCGACTCGATCTCGTCCTCGAGCAGGATCCGCAGTTCGTCGCCGTCGGTGCCGTCGGCGATGTTCTGCAGCGCCTTCTTCATGAACGGGTCGTCGTGCTTGTCGGCCTCCTGCTCGAGCGCGAGCAGACCGTTCGCCCGTGCGGTCTCGGCGAGGCCCACGACGTCGTCGATGACCGACTGCGGCGGGGTGACCTTGCCGGTGAAGGCCTTGGGGACCGCCTTGAAGCTCGCGATGGCGTCCTTCAGGGTGGTGCTCGCGATGCCGCAGCCGATGGTGGCGCCGAACACGAGGAGCATCGGCGCGGGCAGGAACAGTCCCCCGAGCTCGACGTGCTCCATCTCGACCATGCCGAACAGGGCACCGAAGGCGACGAGGATGCCGATGATCGTTGCGATGTCCACGTCAGCGTCCCCCGTCCTGCGTGCGGGGTGCCGGGTCGGTGGGGACGGCGTGGATCGGGGCGACGGGCGCCAGGGTCGGCTGCGGGCCGGTGGCGTCCCGGGCGCCCGCGTCCGTGCCGTAGGCCATGCCGACGATGCGGGCCCGGTACGCGGCGATCAGGTCGATGACGTCGGCCAGGGACTCGCGCACGATGTACTTGGCGCCGTCGACCATGATGAGCGTCGTGTCCGGCGTCTCCTGGATGCGCTCCACGAGATCGGGGTTGACAGCGAATGCGCTGCCGTTGAGTCGTGTGACGACGATCATGGCCCGTCCTGGTTCTCGATCGTCCCGCCGCCGTCCGTGGGGCGGGATGCGGCCCGTCCGTGGGCTGCACCGAGGACTATCGGCGGACCGGCGCGGGGCGTTAGGCCGGTCGCTCGCAGAGTCGGTGCCTCGGCAACAACCGCCGCGTAAAGTCTCACAGACGGTGTATTCCCGCTGCGACGGGGAGAATCCTGGGCGTTGCTCCCCGGATTTTATCTCATGAGCGTGTTACGTTGGCGCCATGTCCGACACCACCACCGTCGCCACGCCGGCCGCCACGGCCACGCCGGCACCGCTCCGCGAGGTCGGCGCCCTGATCCGGGGCGCCCGCAAGGGCCGCAGCATGACGCAGGCCCAGCTCGCCGAACGCGTCGGCACCAGCCAGAGCGCGATCAACCGCATCGAGCAGGGCGGCCAGAACCTGTCCCTCGAGATGCTCACCCGCATCAGCGACGCCCTCGACCAGCAGATCGTCTCGATCGGCGGCGCCCCGCAGCGCGCGCACCTTCGGGTGCAGGGCGGCAGGAAGCTCAGCGGCTCCATCGCGGTGAACTCCAGCAAGAACGCCGCGGTCGCCCTGCTGTGCGCCTCGCTCCTCAACCGGGGCGTCACCCGACTGCACAAGGTCGCGCGGATCGTCGAGGTCGACCGCATCATCGACGTCCTCCGCAGCCTCGGCGCGACCGTCACGTGGTCGGAGGACGGCGAGACGCTGGAGATCGTCGCGCCGGCGGACCTGAAGCTCGACGCCATCGACGCCGACGCCGCCCGCCGCACCCGCAGCGTCCTGATGTTCCTCGGCCCGCTGAGCGGGCGCTACGAGCAGTTCCGCCTGCCGTACGCCGGCGGTTGCGACCTCGGTACCCGGACGGTCGAACCGCACCTCATCGCCCTCCGACCCTTCGGCGTCGACGTCGAGGCCACCTCGGGCTGGTACGAGGTCGACGTGGCGAACACCGAGGTCCCGACGAAGTCGATCGTCCTCACCGAGCGCGGCGACACCGTGACCGAGAACGCGATCCTCGCCGCCGCCGCCCGCGACGGCGAGACCGTCATCCGGAACGCCAGCCCGAACTACATGGTGCAGGACCTGTGCTTCTTCCTCGAGCTGCTCGGCGTGCAGGTCGAGGGCATCGGCACCACCACGCTCCGCATCACCGGCAAGAGCCGCATCGACGAGGTCGTCGACTACTGGCCGAGCGAGGACCCGGTCGAGGCGATGAGCCTGCTGACCGCGGGCATCGTGACGTCCTCGACCCTCACGGTCACCCGGGCGCCGATCGAGTTCCTGGAGATCGAGCTCGCGACCCTGGCCGAGATGGGGCTGCGCTTCGACGTCTCGGCGGAGTACGCCGCCGCGAACGGTCGCACCCGGCTGGTCGACATCACGGTGCACCCGTCCGACCTGCACGCCCCGATCGACAAGATCCACGCGATGCCGTTCCCGGGCCTCAACATCGACAACCTGCCGTTCTTCGTCGTCATCGCGGCGATGGCCGAGGGCACCACGCTCGTGCACGACTGGGTCTACGAGGGCCGGGCGATCCACCTGCTCGACCTGACCCGCCTCGGCGCGAGCGTCACCCTGCGCGACCCGCACCGACTGGACGTCACCGGACCGACGCACTTCTCCGGTGCCGAGGTGAGCTGCCCGCCCGCACTGCGGCCCGCCGTGGTCATCCTGTTGGCGATGCTCGCGGCGAAGGGCGAGAGCGTCCTCCGCAACGTCGGCATCATCGCCCGTGGTTACGAGCAGCTCCAGGAGCGGCTCAACTCCCTCGGTGCCTCCATCGAGACCTTCCACGACTGAGGCCGCCCCACCCGGCGACACGCGCACGACGCGCACCGACGGCCCGTCCCCGCAAGTGGGGACGGGCCGTCACCCGTCCACGGGAACCGACCGGTGCCTCCAGGCCGATGCCCAGGAGCGCTCCACCCGCCGCCCAGGCCGCGGGTGCTGCATGGGCTGATGGCCACGAGATCGCTCCTGACCGTCCCGCTCCTCACCACCGTCGCCGCGGCCGCCGTCGCGTGGTCCGTGCTCGGCCCGGCGGCGGCGCTCGCGTTCGTCGCGCTCGCGCTCCTCGAGATCGCGATGGCGGCGGACTCGTCGGTGCCGATGGCCGGCATCGCGGGCCGGCTGCACTCGCCGGCCCGTCGGCTGTTCCTCTCGCTCGGCATCGTCGCGGGCGTGCTGGCGATGCGGCTGCTGCTGCCGCCGGCCGCCGTGGCGGTGGGGGACGCGACCGACCCGGCGAGCTCGGTGGGCGAGGCCGTCTTCGAGCCCGGGTCGTTCTCGGCGCACCTGGCCGAGGTGCGCCCGGGACTCGCCGCCTTCGGCGCCGCGTTCATCTGGCTCGTGTTCGCGGAGTACCTCTTCAACACAGACCGTACGTCCCGACGGTCCTGGTTGGGCCGCCTGGAGGCACGGCTCGCCCGAGTCGCGCGTCCTCGCGTCTGGTCGCTGGTCACCGCCGGCGCGGGGGTCGCGCTGACCGCGACGCTGGTGGGCGCGGACCGCGGGTGGGCGCCGGGTGGGGTCCTGCCGGTGGTGCTCGGCGGCGCGGTCGGCATCGGCGCGTACCTCGGGTCGAAGCAGCTCGCGGCGTGGTCGCTGCACGGTCGGACCGGGACCGACACCGCGTCGATCGGGGTCGGTCGCGGGGCCTGGCGGATCCACGTCCACGCATCGACGGTCGTCTTCGAACGCGGGCTCGTCGTCTTCATGCTGTTCGAGATCCTCGACGGCGTGTACAGCCTGTCCGGCTCCGGCGTGTCCGGAACCGACGGGCTCGGCGCGGTCGAGCAGGCGGCCGTGGCGGTGGCGGCGATCGGGGTCGGCGCGGTGTTCCTGGCGCGGTTGACCTCGCGACTCGACGAGGCTGCGGGTCTGCGGCGGCTCCGCTACCTCAAGGCCGGCGCGGCCTACGTGCTCGGTGTCCTGTCGGTGCTGCTCTGGACGAGCCTGCTCCTACCGATCCCCGGTGTGGTCGTCGGCTGGTTCGGCAGCGTCGTGATCGGCCTGGCACTGGCGACGTCCCTGCCGTGGCGGGCGTGGTGGCGGCGGGCCCGGCGCGGGCTCACCGGCCGGGCCCGGACCGCTCGGGGGTGACGGGCACGGGCGTGACGGGCACGGCGGCGCGGACGCCGCGGCGCCAGGTCGCGACCGTCAGGGGCGTCCCCGGGCGGTAGGCGATGTGCGCGGCGGTGGGGGCGTCGAGCACCTGCAGGTCGGCCGGTCCGCCGACCCGCAGGCTGCCGACGGCGTCGTCGCCGCGGTCGCGTCCGAGGGCAGCTGCTCCGCCGAGGGTGGCCGCGCCGAGGGCCTCCTCGAGCGTGAGCTGCTGCTGCAGCACGGACGTGGCGACCTGGAACTGCACCGAGGACGTGAACGAGGTCCCCGGGTTGCAGTTCGTCGCCAGGGCGATCCGGACGCCCGCGTCGACCAGCCGCCGCGCCGGCGCGAACGGCGCCCGAGTGGACAGGTCGCACGCGGGCAGCAGCGTGGCGACGGTCGACGACCCCGCGAGGGCATCGACGTCGGCGTCCGACAGGTGGTTGCAGTGGTCGACGCTCGCGGCGCCGAGCTCCACCGCGAGGGCCACCCCGCCGCTCTCGCCGAGCTGGTTCCCGTGCACGCGGAGCCCGAGGCCGGCCCGGCGTCCGGCGAGGAGGACGCGGCGGGACTCCTCTGGGCTGAAGGCCCCGTCCTCGCAGAACACGTCGACGAACTGCGCGTACGGCGCAACGGCGGCGAGCATCGGGCCGGTCACCTGGTCGAGGTACGCGGCACGGTCGACGCCGTCGGGCACGACGTGCGCGCCGAGGAAGGTGACGACGTCGGCGACCTCGGCGGCGATCCGGGCGAGGCGTTCCTCGGCGGCGACGGCCAGCCCGTACCCCGTCTTCGCCTCGATCGTCGTGGTGCCCTGCGCGACGGCGCCGTCGACGATCGACCGGGCCCGGGCCAACAGGTCCGGCGTGCTCGCCGCACGGGTCGCCCGGACGGTCGTCAGGATCCCGCCCGCGGCGTACGGTCGGCCGGCCATCCGGTCGACGAACTCCGTCGAGCGGTCGCCGGCGAACACGAGGTGCGTGTGCGAGTCCACCCAGCCGGGCAGGACCGTCCGCCCGCCGACGCTGGTGCGGACGTCCGCCGCCGGGGCGTCCGCACGGGCGCCGATCCAGACCACGCGGCCGTCCTCGACCACGAGCGCCTGGTCGGTGCGGACGACCGCGGCGGCCGCGGCGTCGCCCGTCCCGTCCGCGTCCCGCGGGTCGACGGTGCGCAGTTCCCCGACGTCGGTGATGAGTTCACTGGTCACCGGTGGGCCTCCGTCCAGGTCGTCAGCAGGTCCGCGGGCGCGCGACCGTCGACCAGTCTGCTGCCCGTGGCGCGGACGACCCCGCCGACCACGACGCGCCGGACGTCCGACGCGGTGGCGGTGAGGACGAGCTGCGACAGGGCGGAGCCCGTCGTCCGGACGCTCGACGCGTCGACCTCGACCAGGTCACAGGGCGCTCCGACCGCGATGCCGCCGGGCAGCCCGAGCGACCGGTAGCCCGCCGTGCTGCGTGCGGCGTCGAGCTCGGCGGGCGTGAACACGCCCCGACGTCGTGCGCCCAGTCGTTCGCCCGCTTCCAGCCCCCGGACCTCCAGGAACGGGTCGACGACGGCGTTCTGGTCGGATCCGAGCGCGATAGTCGCCCCCGCGTCCGCGAGCCGTCGGGCCGGTCCGATGCCGTCCCCGAGGTCGGCCTCGGTCGTCGGGCAGAGCACCGCGGTGACTTCGGCGCCGCCGAGGAGCCCGATCTCGTCGTCGTCGAGGTGTGTCGCGTGCACGACACTGAGGCGAGTGGACAGCGCGCCGGCGTCGGCGAGCACGCGGGTCGGACGAGCACCCCAGGCCGCGAGGCTCTGCGCGTTCTCGGCGGGCTGCTCGGACAGGTGCACGTGCAGCGGCACGTGCTCCGGTAGCTCCCGGGCGATGACGGCGACGTCCTCGGGGCTGACCGCGCGGACGGAGTGCACCGCCGCGCCGACCGTCACGAGCGGGTCGCCACCGAGCGCCTGCCGGAGTGCCGTCCAGCGGTCGAGCCACGCGGCAGCGGTGCCGTCCCCGAACCGCTCCTGCTCCGGGGCGAGCGGTCGTCCCGGAGCGCCGGTCAGGTAGCAGGTGTCGAGGAGCGTGAGGCGGATGCCGACCTCGCGGGCCGCCGACGCCAGCGCGAGCCCGATCGCGTTCGGGTCGTCGTACGGCGTGCCGTCCGGTCGGTGGTGCACGTAGTGGAACTCCCCCACGGCGGTCCAGCCGGCCGCGAGCATCTCCCCGAACACCCCGACCGCGAGCGCCCGGTAGGAGTCCGGGTCGAGGGCCCCGGCGGCCCGGTACATCGCGGTGCGCCACTGCCAGAAGTCCCCGCCGTCGCCGTGGGTCCGTCCGCGGAGGACCCGGTGGAACGCGTGCGAGTGCGCGTTCCCCGAGCCGGCGAGCACAGTGCCCAGACGCAGGTCCCCCGGGTGCGCAGGGACGCCCTGGTCGACGGTCGTGACACGGCCGTCGGGACCGACGCCGATCCGGACGTCGTCGACCGGCACGCCGTCGACCAGCGCGGTCGCGCAGTGCACCGCGGTCACGTCAGTGCCCGCATCACGGCGGTCAGGGCGTCGACCCCGGCGGCGCAGTCCTCCGCGTCGGACCACTCCTCGGGGGCGTGCGACACCCCGGTCGGGTTCCGGACGAACAGCATCGCCGAGGGCACGTGCGCGGACAGGACGCCGGCGTCGTGCCCGGCGCCGGTCGGCAGCACGGGCACAGGACCCGCGTCACCGCGCAGCACGCGGTCGATCGCCGACCGCGGTCCCTCCGGGAAGTCCGCGCGGGCGGACCAGGACTCCTCGGTCACCGCGACGGCGCACCCGTTCGCCGCGGCCGCGGCACGGGCGGTCCCGGCGACGTCGGCGACGAGGGCCTGCGTGACCGCGTCGTCGCCCGCGCGGGCATCGAGCCAGAACTCGACGGCCGAGGCGATGACGTTCGTGCCGCCCGGTACCGAGCGGAGCCGGCCGACGGTGGCACGGGCATCGCCGCGGATGCGGGCCAGCGCCGGGATGCCGGCGACCACCGCGGCCGCGGCGACCATCGGGTCCCGGCGGTCCGCCATCAGCGTCGCCCCGGCGTGGTTGCCCTGCCCGGTGAACCGGAAGCGCCACCGACCGTGCCCGAGGATGCTCGACGCCAGTGCGACCGGCGCGCCGAGGTCCACCAGTCCGCGGCCCTGCTCGACGTGCAGCTCGACGAACGTGCCGATGCCGGCGAGGCGCTCCGGGTCCGGACCGACGCCGGACGGGTCGATGCCCGCGGAGGCGAGCACGTCCCGCAGGCTGGTGCCGTCCGCGTCCGTCAGCGCGAGTGCGCGTTCCGGGCTGATCGCGCCGCTCAGCAGGCGCGACCCGAGGCAGGCGACGCCGAAGCGCGAACCCTCCTCCTCGGCGAAGACCGCGATCGCGGTCGGTCGCGACGGCCGGTGGCCCGCCGCCTGCAGTCGGGCGACCGCGTCGAGAGCGGACACGATCCCGAGCGGGCCGTCGAACGCGCCGCCGCCGGGCACCGAGTCGAGGTGCGAACCGGTGACGAAGGCGTCCGGTCCGGGAGCGCCCCACCACGCCCAGGTGTTGCCGTTGCGGTCCTGTTCGACGTCGAGGCCCAGCCGGGTGGCGCGCTCGACGAACCAGTCGCGGAGGGTGCGCTCGGCGTCGTCGAGCAGGTGTCGGGTGTAGCCGCCGCGGGTCCGGTCGCGCCCGACCTCGGCGATCTCCGCCAGCCCGGGCAGCACGGTCGCGCCGGAGTCCGCCACGGTCAGACCTCCCACATCGGGACGCGCAGACCGCGCTCCCGAGCGACCTCCTCGGCGCGCTCGTAGCCCGCGTCGACGTGCCGCATGACGCCGGTGCCGGGGTCGTTCACCAGGACGCGCGCGATCTTCTCGCCGGCGAGCTCCGTGCCGTCGGCCACGATGACCTGGCCGGCGTGGATGGACCGGCCGATGCCGACCCCGCCCCCGTGGTGGATCGAGACCCAGGTGGCCCCGGACGCGGTGTTGAGCAGGGCGTTCAGCAGCGGCCAGTCGGCGATGGCGTCGGAGCCGTCCGCCATCGCCTCGGTCTCGCGGTAGGGGGACGCCACCGATCCGGAGTCGAGGTGGTCGCGGCCGATCGCGATCGGGGCGCTGAGCTCGCCCGAGGCGACCATCTCGTTGAGCCTCAGGCCAGCGAGGTGCCGCTCCTGGTAGCCGAGCCAGCAGATGCGCGCGGGCAGGCCCTCGAACTGGATCTTCTCGCCCGCGGCGGTGATCCATCGGCGGAGTTTCTCGTCCTCCGGGAACAGTTCGAGGATCGCACGGTCGGTCGCGGCGATGTCGGCGGGGTCGCCGGAGAGGGCGGCCCAGCGGAACGGGCCCTTGCCCTCGGCGAAGAGCGGCCGGATGTAGGCCGGCACGAAGCCGGGGAACGCGAACGCCCGCTCGGAACCGCCGAGCTCGGCCTCACGGCGGATCGAGTTGCCGTAGTCGAAGACCTCGGCGCCGGCGTCCTGGAACCCGACCATCGCATCGACCTGCTTCGCCATGGCACGGCGGGCGTCGGCGGTGAAGGTCTCCGGATCGGCTTCGGCACGTGCGGCCCACTCGTCGACGGAGTAGCCCTCGGGCAGGTAGCTCAGCGGGTCGTGCGCGCTGGTCTGGTCGGTGACGACGTCGATCGGCGCCCCGCGGCGCAGCAGTTCCGCGAAGACGGTCGCCGCGTTGCCGACGAGCCCGACGGACAGCGGTCGGCGCGCGTCGCGGGCGGCCGTGACCCGGGCGACCGCGTCGTCGAGGTCGTCGGCGAGTTCGTCCAGGTAGCGGTGGTCGACGCGACGCCGGAGCCGTGCGCGGTCGACGTCCACGACGATCACGGCGCCGCCGTTCAGCGTGACCGCGAGCGGCTGCGCGCCGCCCATGCCGCCGCAGCCGCCGGTGAGCGTGATCGTGCCGGCGAGGGAGGCCATCTCCGGGTCGTCGCCACGCTTCGCCGCGAGCTCGGCGGCGACCGCGGCGAAGGTCTCGTAGGTGCCCTGCAGGATGCCCTGGGTACCGATGTAGATCCACGAGCCGGCGGTCATCTGGCCGTACATGGTCAGCCCCTCGGCCTCGAGCTTCCGGAACTCCGGCCAGGTCGCCCAGTCCCCGACGAGGTTCGAGTTGGCGATGAGCACGCGCGGTGCCCACTCGTGGGTGCGGAACACCCCGACCGGCTTGCCGGACTGCACCAGCAGGGTCTCGTCGGACTCGAGGTCGCGCAGCGCGTGCACGATCGCGTCGAACGCCCGCCAGTTGCGCGCCGCCTTGCCGGTCCCGCCGTAGACGACGAGGTCCTCGGGGCGCTCGGCGACCTCGGGGTCGAGGTTGTTCATGAGCATCCGGAGCGGGGCCTCGGTCTGCCAGCTCTTCGCGCTGAGCTGGGAGCCGCGGGCGGCACGCACCGTGCGCGGGCCATCGTCGTCCGTGGTGGATACGGCGTGGTCTGCTGCTGTCTCGGTCACGGTGACTCCTTCGTCGGTGTGCGGGCCGTCCGGGGCAGCGGCTGGCGTCGAGCCCGGGCTGGTCCCGTCCATCTGACACGAGGACCCGGGGTGCGCGGGGACCGTCACGGCAGATAGTGTCCGGGATACCGGACACGAAACGACGCCGACATCGGGAGCGCCATGGCCAGCACCTCGCCGAAGGTCCCCGCGCTCGACGCGGCCCTGCGCGTCCTCGGCCTCCTCGCCACGCAGCGTGGTCCGATGGCCGCGAGCACGATCGCCACTCGCCTGGACCTCCCCCGCTCGACCGTCTACCAGCTGCTGACCACGCTTACCGAACACGGGTTCGTGCTGCACCTCGTCGAGGCGCGGAAGTACGGGCTCGGCCTGGCGGCGTTCGAGCTCGGGTCGGGGTTCACCCGCCAGCAACCGCTCACGCTGCTCGGCGCCCCGCTCCTCGCCGGACTCGTCGACCGCACCGACGAGAGCGCGCACCTCGCGGTCCTGCACGGCATCGAGGTCGTCTACGTCGCCGAGGAACGCGCCCGGCACCGGCCCGCACTCGTCACCGACGTGGGGGTCCGACTGCCGGCGCACCTCACCGCGACCGGCAAGTCCATGCTCGCGGCGACCCCCGCAGCGCAGCTCCGTGCGCTCTACCCGCCCGGGACCGCCTTCGTGCGACGCACCGAGACCGGGCCGGCCGACCTCCGGACCCTCCGTGCCGAGCTCGACGACGTCCGTGCCGCCGGGTACGCGACCGAGGAGGGTGCGGTCTCCCCGGGGCTCTCGTCCGTCGCGGTCGCGGTGCTCGACACCACCGGGTGGCCGGTCGCGAGCGTCGGGTCGACCTACGTCCCGGGGCCGGACGGCGCTCCGCCGCCGGGCGTCCTCGACGGGGTCGTCCGCACCGCGGCCGCCCTGTCGCGCCGCCTCGGTGTGCCGACCGGTCGGCCCGTGGATCCGTGACGAGCCGGACGCGGCCACGGACCGGCCTGGAGGCGCGGGGCGGGCCCGCCCCGCGCCTCCCGTCCGACGGTGGTCGCGTCAGCGCGACGCGGCGAGCCGCTGCCAGGTGCGCACCACCGAGTCCGGGTTGAGCGACATCGACGAGATGCCGCGGGCGCGCAGGTGCTCCGCGAACTCCGGGTGGTCGCTCGGACCCTGCCCTCGAACGGCACACCGGCGACGCCGGGTAGCGCGTGCCGCCGGGCTCGCGTGTGCCTGGCGGGCCGCCGGGCTCGCCTGGGCCCGCCGGTCCGCGGGCGCCGGGCCCGCGCGTGAGCGCGGTCAGGCCGGGTCGCGTTGACTGGGGTGTCGGTCGAACGAGGAGTGCACGTGCTGGGACCTGAACTGGTGGTCGTGCTCGGCCTCGCCATCGCGATCACCGCGGGTGTCGCCGACCGGATCAGGATCGCACCACCCGTCCTGCTGCTCGTCATCGGCGCCGGCCTGGCGTTCGTCCCGCAGTTCGCCCACGTCGAGCTGCCCGCGGACGCCGTCCTCCTGCTGTTCCTGCCCGCCCTGCTCTACTGGGAGAGCCTCACCACGTCGCTGCGGGAGATCCGGAAGAACCTGCGCGGCATCGTGCTCATGGGCACCCTGCTCGTCGTCGTGACGGCCGGCGCGGTCGCGGTCCTGCTCCACCTGCTCGGCATGCCGTGGGGCCCCGCCTGGGTGCTCGGCGCCGCGGTCGCGCCGACCGACGCCACCGCCGTCGGGGTCCTGACGAAGATGCTCCCCCGCCGGAACGTCACGGTCCTCCGAGCCGAGAGCCTGGTGAACGACGGCACCACCCTCGTCGTCTACGGCATCGCCGTCGCCGTCACCGTCGGCACGCAGCAGCTCACGTTCTGGGGCGTCTCCGGGATGCTCGCGCTGTCGTACCTCGGCGGGGTCGCGGCCGGGCTGCTCGCCGCCTGGGTCGGTGCGCTCGTCCTCCGGCGGGTCGACACCGTCGTGCTGGAGAACCTCGTCACCCTGCTCGTGCCGTTCGTCGCGTTCCTCGGCGCCGAGGCGATCGGGGCCTCCGGGGTCCTCGCCGTGGTCGCCGCCGGGATCGTCGTCAGCCAGGTCGGCCCGAAGCTCGACCGTGCCGAGACCCGCCAGCAGGTCCGGTCGTTCTGGTCGTTCCTGACGTTCCTGCTCAACGGCGCACTGTTCGTCCTGGTCGGCATCGAGGCCATGGTCGCCGCACGGGCACTCGAGCCGGCGGAGCTCCTGCGCGCCGCCGGCATCATCGGCGCCGTCGCAGTCGCCCTCGTCGTGGTGCGCTTCGCCTTCCTCAACACCGCGGGCGGAGCCGTCTGGCTCGTCACCCGGACGACGGGTGGATCGCCGCGCGAGGGACACCGGGACCGGCTGGTCAGCGGCTTCGCCGGGTTCCGCGGCGCGGTGTCGCTCGCCATGGCCGTCGGCGTCCCGCGCATGCTCGAGTCGGGCGCGGCGTTCCCCGACCGGGACCTCATCGTGTTCGTCACCGCCGGTGTCGTCGTCGTGACGATCGTCGGGCAGGCACTCGTCCTGCCGGTGGTCCTCCGCCGGGCCGCCCTGCCGGAGGACGAGTCCGTCGGCGAGGAACGCCGCTACGCCGAACGCACCGCGATCGAGGAGGCCCTCGACGCGCTCCCCCGGCTCGCCCGCGCCACCGGCGCGGACCGAGCGACCGTCGAGCGGGTCCGGAAGGACTACGAGGCGCACCTCGACGTCATCCAGGCCCGGGAGGAATCGGACGACGACCACCCCGCCCTGCAGCGACACGACACCGCGGTCGCCCTCGAGCTCGCCCTCGTCCAGCACAAGGCCGCGACGCTCCTGCGACTCCGGGACGCCGACGAGATCGACGACCTCGTGCTGCGGCAGGTGCGCTCCGGGTACGACGCCGAGGAGGCACGGCTGAGCGGGGCGACGCAGGCGTGAGGGATCGGCGCCGCCGCATCTACGCCGCCGTGTCGGCGCAGCCGTGTCGGTGCCGCCGTGTCCACGGCACCGTGTCGGCGGGTCACGGTGTCTCGTGCGAGGATCGTGCGGTGCTCCCCCACCAGCGTCCCGTCGCGGTCGTCATCGCCGCCATGAGCGAGGAGGTCGCCGCGTTCGCCGACCTGTTCGGCGACTCGTCGATCCTCGACGGCCCGGTCGGCGGCCACGACGGGCACCACCTGCTCGACGTCGGCGGCGCCGTGGTCGCCGTCCAGCGCAGCGGCATCGGCTTCACGAACGCGACGGCGACGGTCGCCCACGCGTTCCACGACTTCGGCCCCGGAACCCCCGTGGTCAACGTCGGGACCGCCGGCGGCCTGATGCACGGCATCGCGATCGGGGACGTCGTCGTCGGGGACCGCGCCGTGAACCTCAACGCCGACGCGACCGCGTTCGGGTACGCCCTCGGCCAGGTGCCGGGCATGCCGACCGGGTACGCACCGGACGAGCGGCTCGTCGAACTGGCGCTCGGTGCGGACACCGGCGACCGGGTGCGCGCCGGGACGATCGGTTCCAGCGAGGTCTTCGTCACCGAGGACCGCGCCCGCACGTTCCGGGCAGCGTTCCCCACGGTCGCCGCCGTCGACATGGAGACCGCGGCGATCGCGCAGTTCGCACACGTGCACGACATGCCGTTCGTCTCGATCCGGTGCATCAGCGACCTGTGCGCGCCCGACGGCGACGAGTTCCGCGAGCACCTCGACGACGCGTCCGCGCGTGCCGCTCGGGTCGCGCACGACGTGGTGGTCGGGCTGGCCGGCTGACCGCTGCGCTGGCGTGGTCCGTGCCGCCCCGCTACCGTGTCGGCATGGGTGGGGACGACGGAGTGGACGGCCGACGCGTGCAGGTGGTGGCCGTACTGGTCGGCCTGGGGGCACTGCTGGTGCTGCCGCTCGTGGTGGCGACGGGTTCGGACTTCATCGGCGGGGGCGGCATGACGCCGCACGGGCGGGTCTGGTACTGGACCACGATCGCCGTCGGGCTCGCTGCGTCCCTCGTCGGAGCCGTGCAGGGCTGGCGGCGGGCGAGCGCCGCGGGCTTCGTCCCGGGCGTGCTCCTGCTCCTCGTGCTCATCGCGATCGCTGCGCTGGTCCACTTCCCCTGAGGGCTGCCCCGCACGCACGGACGACCGCGGCCCCACGCGTGGTGCGTGGTGCCGCGGTCGTCGGTGTGTGGTGCTGTGTGTTACTTGATCTTGGCGGTGATGGTGGCGGTGCCGACGAGGAGGCCGCTCTTGACGGCGTCGGTCTTGAAGGTGCTGTTGAGCAGCTTCGCGGCGTCGGCGGAGACGTGCACCGTGGTGCCGGTCAGGATCGCGTTGTCGCCCTCGAGCTGGAGCGGCTTGAGGGTGCCGCCGTGCAGGGAGAACAGGTACGCGTTCGCGACGGCGACCTTGCCGTTGACCAGGACGTCACCGTAGAGCTTGGACGAGCCCGGGTTCACGACGAAGTTCTCCAGCGTGACCGTGGTCTCGCCCGCGGTCAGCGTCAGGCCGGAGTCGTCGTGGTTGAGCAGGCCCTGCACGTAGGGGCGGTAGTTGCCGTCCGGCGACCAGTACGTGACCGACCCGGCGGTGATCGGGAACGACACGGACCCGTCGGCGAGCTTGGCGTTGCCGGACACGCCCGGGGTCAGCTTCAGCGCGGTGAGGGCGTCGGTGAAGCCGGAGTCGAGCGCGACGGCGGTGTTGCCGCCGAGGACCTCGGGCACCGATGCCACGGGGGCGGGGATCTTCGACGAGGACGAGGACACCGTGTGGATCGCCGGGGTCGAGGCCTGGGCGGAGGAGATGCCGAACGCGGCACCGCCGAGCACCAGGGCGCCGGTGGTGGCGAGGGTGATGGAGGTCTTGAGGCTCTTGCGCATGATCGTGTTCCCTTTGCTGTCGTCGCGCTCGGCGCGAATTGCTGCGTGTACGCCGAACACACCCTGTGCGAGGGTGGAGAACCAGCGTGGTGCGGCTGGTGAGCGCTCCGGGTGTTTCCCGGTTGTTGCAACTGATTCGGCACCCCCACCAGAACGGTTTGGAAGCAGTTCGGGCTGTTACCGTTCCGTGACCTGAGCCGTGTCCGACAGGCTCTCCGCCGCGCCGGGCGTGGCCCAGACCCGGCCGTCCGCACCGAACGCGACGACGTCCACCCCGCCGTCCGACGTCAGGCGGCGGAGGTCCTCCTCGTCTCCGGCGACGACCGCGGTGGCGAGCACGTCCGCCGTCACGATGTCGTCGGCGACCACGGTCGCCTGCACGAACGTCGGCACGGTTCGTCGCCAGATGTGGTCGCCGCGCTCCGCCGTCCCCGAGGTCGCCACCGCACGCCGGGGTGCGTCGAGCCGCACGATCCCGACGACCCGGTCCCGACGGGCCGGGTCGACGACGCCCACGCTCCACGCCTGTGCTCCGCGGTGGTGTCCGCGGACGAGCACGTCCCCACCGGCGCTCACCATCCAGTCCGCCGCGACGGTGTCGAGGACGGCACCGGCATCGCGGATCGCGAGCGCCTTCACGACCCCGGACAGGTCGATGACGCCGTCCGGCCGGTGCGGGGTGAAGGCGCCCCCGGTCCGCTCCCGCCAGTCCAGCGCGAGCGCGTACACGTCGCGCACCTGCTCCGGCGCGTCCGCGAGCCGCAGCGAACCGGCGGCGATGCGGCTGAGCACCGAGGCAGGGTCGTACAGGCTGTACCGGCGGTCGTAGCCGGCGAACACCGCGCGCACCGCTGCCACGGTCTCCGGGGCGGCACCCCGGAGGCTCACGACCGTGCCCATGGTCTCGAAGGTGGCGACGGTCACAGGCCGGCCTGGTCGATCGCGGACTGCAGCGACGTCGTGTAGCCGGTGCTCGTGAAGGTCGCGCCGCTGACCGCCTGGATCTGTGCGGACTGTGCCTGCAGGGCCTCCTGGCGGAGGATCGGGGCCGCCTGCTGGCTGATCTGCACCGAGCGGCCGTCGCTGTTCGTGAGCTGGAGCGCCGTCACGTCGGTGATCTTCCCGTCGGCCACCGTGATCTGCACCTGCACGGGCCCGTACCGGGTCTGTGCGGTCTCCCCCGTGAAGGTGCCGGACACGGTGGACCCGGAGGCGCCACCGCCGGAGCTCGTGCTCCCGCTCGTGCTGCTGCCGGTCCCACTGCTGCCGGCGACGCTCCCCTCCGACGCCGCGCTCTGCTGGGTCGACGCCGTGACCGCTGGTTGCGCGCCGAGCTGCCACCCGACGACGAGGACGGCGACCGACGAGACGATCCCGCCGGCGATGACGCGTGCTCTCACGACTCGAACCTCTCCTGGTGGATCTGGTGCTCCGGGACACCCGCGGACCGTGCTTCGCGCACGACCAGGTCGGACCACGCCCGCGGCCCGCACACGTACAGGTCGGACTCGAGCAGTCGCGGGAACACGGAACGCAGCGTGACACCACGCCGGACGTCGTCCTCGGTCATCCAACTGTCGACGGAGCGTGCACGGTGTCCGACCATGGCGAAGAGGCGGCTGCCGGTCGCTGCGGCGAGGTCGGCCGTCTCGCGCCAGAGGTACTGCTGCTCGGCGTCCGTCCCGCGCAGCAGCACGGTGGCCTCGCCCGGACGCAGGTCGGTGTCCTCGAGCAGCGACCGCACGGGGGTGATCCCGATCCCGGACGCGACGAGCGCGAGGTACGGGGCGGTCCTCGCCCGACTGGTGAACAGGCCGTAGGGACCCTCGAGCGAGACGAACGCGCCGGGGGTGATCCGGCCGAGTCGAGCGGAGCCGGCGCCGAGGTCGCGCACCGTGATCCGTGCCCGGTCCCGGTCGGGGACCGCCGAGAACGACACCGGGTGTGCGTGCCACCACGTCCTGGCCGTCCAGAACCGCCAGACCCCGTACTGCCCGCCCCGGGCACCGAGGCGGTCGAGGTCGCGCCCGGCAAGGTGGATCGACACGACGCCCGGGGCGATCGGCTCGACGCCGACGACGCGGATGCGGTGCCGGAAGGTCACCACCAGCGGCAGCACGAACCGGTACAGGGCGACGAGGCCGAGCGCGACGACGTACGCGGCGATCCAGTAGACCCGCTGCCAGGTGCCGTGGGCCAGCACGCTGCCGACGCTGAGCATGTGCGGCAGGGCCACGAGCACCGCCGCGTAGCTGAGCAGGTGGATGACGTGCCACGCCTCGTACGGCAGCCGACGACGCACCGCGACGAGCGACGACACGACCACGGCGACGAAGAGCGCGAGGCCGAGGTAGGCGAGGGGCATGTCGGGCGTGGAGAACAGCGCGATCGTCTCCGCGATCGGTCCGGTCCCGGCCGAGGCGCCGTAGCCGAGGGTCAGCAGGAGCCCGTGTGCGAGCAGCAGGTACAGCACCGGCTTGCCGAGGGACCGGTGGACGGCGATGGCGTTGTCCTGCCCGAACGTCCGGTCGATGAGCGGCACCCGCGCCGCGAGCACGAGCATGACGAGCACGAGGTCGGTCGCGACGAGTCCGGCGACGATCCCGGCGTCGGTGAGCCAGCCGCCGGTGCCCGTCACCGTGTGCGAGCCGGGCGAGGCGAGCCAGAGCGCGACCGCGAAGGCGGCGGACGCCCACGCGACCACCGCGAGGAGGTCGGTCGTCGCACGGCGTCGCCGTCCGGCACGTCCGCGTCGTCGGACCGCGTCGTCGAAGGACTCGGACGGCGGGACGTCGGCGTGCGGTCGACCGGGGTCGAGGCGGCTGGATCCGGTGCGGTGCGTGGGGCGAGCGGTGTCGGTCATCGTCGCGTTCCTCTCCAGCGTGTGATCGGGTGACTCACAGCATCAGGACCGGCCCTGTGGAGGAACCCGGAACGGGACGTGGGCTTCGTTCGAGATCTCGAACGATCACCGCCGCGGCAGGACCACCGACGCGACCGCCCCGCCGTCCGCACCGTTCCGGAGCGATGCCGTCCCACCGGCTCGCTCGGCGATCCCGCGCACGAGTGCGAGTCCCAACCCGCTGCCCCCGAGTCCTGCGCGCCGTGCGGGGTCTGCCCGGGCGAACCGTTCGAACGCCTGCGGCAGGAACTCCTCGGGCACACCGCGACCGTCGTCGACGACCCGCAGCGCCAGCGCGTGCGACACGTCCTGCTCGAGGTCGACGCGGATCGCTCCCCCGTCGTCCCCGGCCGCCACGGCGTTCGCGACCAGGTTGTCGACGACCCGTGCGAAGGCGCCCGCGTCCAGCCCGTACCGCGCGTCCGGAGCCGCGACCGCGACGGCGAAGTCGATGTCCCGGTGGACCGCACCGCCGAGCGCACGGGCGCGGTCGACGGCGCCCATCAGTTCGGTCACGAGTTCCGCCGCCGACGTCGTCGGCGCAGGACCGGCCTCGTCGAGTCGACTCAGCTCGAGCAGCGTGTTCGCGAGCGCGACGAGCCGGGCGGCGTCGCCCTCGGCGCCCCGCAACTCGTGTTCGAGCGCTTCGGCATCGCCGGACGACCGGTGCGCCAGCTCGAGCCGAGCGGTCAGGGCGGCGAGCGGTGTCCGGAGCTCGTGGCTGGCGTCCGACACCATCCGTCGCTCGCGCTCCGCATTCCCGCGCTGCCGGTCGATGAACGCGTTCAGGGTGCGGGCGAGCGCGGCGAGCTCGTCGTCCGACGGTCCGACGGGCAGGTGCCCGTCGGTGTCGCCCGCACTCAGCGCCTCGGCGGTCCGACGCATCCGGCCCACCGGCCGGAGCGCCAGCGTCGAGAGCAACCAGGCGGTCGCGCCGAACGCGACGAGCGCGAGGAGGGTCCCGACGACGAGCGACCGGTCGACCCGGGCGAGCGTCTCCTGCCCCGCACGGCCGTCGTGCGCCGCCCAGACGACGTACGACCCGGAGTCGTTCGTGACCGGTTGCCCGACGACCGTGACGAGCCGCTGCCCGGTGTGGAGTCGGAGCGTGACGTCGTCGTCCGGGACACCGTCCGGCACCGCGGCCCGCACGTCGCGCGGCAACGAGTCGACCACCCACCGTCCCGCCGCGGACCGGATCCCGACCAGGACGTCCTCGGCCGGCCGGTCCGGCGGTTCGTCGGGGTTGTGCCGGAGGTCGGAGACGAACGGCGCAGCGTCCCCGGCAGCGAGGGACTCGTCGGTGGCGGCGGTCGCGCGCTCGATCTGGTCGTGCAGCACGATCGCGATCCCGGTGAGCACCACGGCACCCACGACGAGGCTGCCGAGCGTGATGCGGGCGCTGATGGACAGGCGTCGCAGGAACCTCACGGCGCCGACACGACCTCGAGTGCGTAGCCGACGCCGCGGACCGTCCGGATCACCAGGTCGGCGTCGGCTGCCTGCAGCTTCTTCCGGACGTAGCTCACGTACTGGTCGACGATCGTCGGGTCGAAGTGCTCGGCGCTGCCCCAGACCTCCTCGAGCACCTCGGTGCGGGAGCGTGGCGCCGGAGACCCCTGGATGAGGAACCGCAGGAGCGAGAACTCCTTGACGCTCAGGGGCAGGTCGCGGCCACGCACCGAGGCCCGGACGGTGACCGTGTCCAGCCGGACCGTCCCGGCCACGACCACCGTCGCGGAACCCGCCGCCCGTCGCCGCAGGTGGGCACGGATCCGGGCGTTCAGCTCGGCGATCGCGAACGGCTTCGTCAGGTAGTCGTCGGCGCCGGAGTCGAGCCCGAACACCCGGTCGCGCCCGCGTCGCGCGCCGTCACGAGCACGACCGGGAAGTCCTCGCCCATCTCCCGGAGTCGACGGCAGACCTCGAACCCGGTCATCTCGGGCAGCATGACGTCGATGGCGGCCGCGTCGAACGCCGTCGACCGCGCGGCCACGAGCGCCGCGACCCCGTCGCCGACGAAGGTGACCTCGTGCCCTTCGCCGCGGAGACCGCGCTCCACGAGCGCACCCATCTCCGGGTCGTCCTCGACCACCAGGATCTCCGCCATGCGCCGTTCCTTCCCACGCACATCGTGCCGCATGGTGCGCGGGTTCCGCGCACGCATGGTGCGGACGCAACCGCCTGGAGGCCCGGTGCCGGCCCGTCGGACCGGCACCGGGCCTCCAGGCGGTCACCGGGACCGCACGCAGTTGTGTGCCTCCTGGGCACGGCCTGGTGGGCGGTCGGCAGGATGGACCGGACCACGCGAGCGCGTCGGTCGGAGAGGACACCGTGCCCGACGAGACCACCAGCCCCGAACTGCAGGCGATGATCGACCGCGCAGGGCGGATCACCGCCGACGAGGCAGAGTCGCTCGACACCACCTGGAAGGCCGACGAGGGCATCGTGCTGCCGGAACCGAGTGCGTCGCTCGCCATCCAGGGCGGCGCGGACGGGCGGATGGTCACGAACGCCGACCTGGTCGCAGCCTGGCAGCACGCGCTCGACGCCGCCGGTGCTGCGGGTCGGGTCGAGGAGATCGAAGCGGCGCAGCAGGCCGGACGCGCGGTGCGGCACTCGGAGGCGCACCTGCGGGACCGTGCCGGGGCCGAGGAAGCGGTCCGGTCCGCGGTGCTCGCCGCCGGGGTGCGGGACCTCGTGACGGACGACGAGTACGCCACGTTGACGCTGGCGTGGCGGAAGGTGCTCGGGGAGGGCTGACCCGGGTGCACGCCCGACGCCGACGCTCCACCAGCGCCGCCGGACGGGCGCCCGGCGGACGGCGTCCGCCGTCGCAGGCGGAACACCCTCGCCGTGACTCCCCCGGGATGCGACTCGTGCCCCGGATCGCTAGCGCTTCAGGTTCGTCAGCTCCTGCAGCACCTCGTCCGACGTCGTGATGATGCGCGCGTTCGCCTGGAACCCGCGCTGCGCCACGATCAGGTTGGTGAACTCCTGCGACAGGTCCACGTTCGACATCTCGAGCGTGCCCGATGCCAGCGAGCCGACGCCGGCCGACCCGGGGGTCCCGACCGACGCGATGCCCGAGTTCGCCGTGGCCCGGTACCCCGAGGCACCGGTCTTCTCGAGGCCGGACGGGTTCGCGAACGTCGCCAGCACGATGCGGCCGAGGGCGAGCGACGCACCGTTCGAGAAGTTCCCCGTGACGGTGCCGTCCTTCGAGATGGAGTAGCCCTGCAGCGAGCCGGCCTCGTGCCCGTTCTGTGACGAGATCGACGCCGTGTTGAGCGATGCGAAGCCGGACAGCTGCGTCATGTCGACGGTGATGCCGCCGACGGTCAGGGTGGCGCCCGAGGCGATCGAACCGTTCGCCGCGAAGGTGATCGTGCCGCTGGCGGAGGTCCCCTGCCCGTTCGACGCCGCCACGTTCCAGCCCGTGGTGGTCCGGGTGTACGCGAGCGACATGGTGTGCTTCGTGCCGTACTGGTCGTAGACGGTGGCGTCGCGGTTCAGCGTGTCGCCGACGGCGGTGTCGGACGGCAGGTTGCCGCTGACCGTCGCCGAGGTGGTGGCGGTCGCGGGTGCTGCGGCGTCGAGGGGCAGTGTGATGTCTGTGAGCTGGCCGCCGTCGTTGACGACGCCGTTCGTGGCCGAGTAGCCCTGCACGATCTTGCCGTCGGACGACACCAGGCGGCCGTTCGCGTCGAAGTCGAAGGCGCCCGCACGGGTGTAGACGGTGTCGTTGCCGAGCCGCGTGACGAAGAAGCCGTCGCCCGAGATCATCAGGTCGGTGGCCTTGCCGGTCGCCTGCGCGGAGCCCTGGGCGAAGTTCGTGGAGACACCGGCGACCTGCACCCCGAGGCCGATCTGGGCGGGGTTGGTGCCGCCGATGCCGGTCTGCGGTCCGCCGGCACCCTGGGTCATCTGCGACAGGGTGTCCTGGAAGACCGTCGACGACGACTTGAAGCCGACCGTGTTGACGTTGGCGATGTTGTTGCCCGTGACGTCCAGCATCTGCTGGTGCGAACGGAGGCCGGAGATCCCGGAGTAGAGCGAGCGGAGCATGGTGCGTCCTTTCGTGGAGGTACCGAGGGAGAAGGAGGTGTGGGAGGAACGGTCAGACGGAGGCGGGGTTCTTGATGCCGGAGATCACGTCGAGGTTGACCTCCTTCCCGTTCACGGTGACGGTGGGCACGCTGTTCGCGTACGAGACGGCTGTGGCGGTCCCGGTGACGGCGGCGCCCGTGGCGACGTCGGTGTAGCTGACCTGCTTGCCGACGAGGTTCGCGGCCGCGATGCGCATCTGCAGCGAGAAGTTCTCGTTCGCCGTCGTGGTCTGGTTCGTGATCTGCTCCATCATCGCGAGCTGCGTCTGCTGGCTGATCATCTGGTTGGTGTCCATCGGCGAAGACGGGTCCTGGTTCTGCAGCTGCGTGACGAGCAGCTTCATGAACACCTCGGAGTCCATCGTCTGCGACTTCTTCGAGGATGCGTTCGCGGCGAGGGCCGCGGCCTGTGCGGCCTGGTCCACGCTGCCGGTGATGCCGTCGATCGGCATGGTCGTTCCCTTCGGTTCTGCCTGTGCGGGCGGTCGTCGCTCAGGCGAGGACGTCGAGTCCGGCGGTGCGGACGGTGGGCGTGTGGGCGGTGCCGGGTCCGCGCGGGGTGCGCCGCGCCTCCAGGCCGGGGTCGCCGACGTCGGGACGGGGTGTCCCGGTCGGCGGTCGCTGCTCGCGGCCCGGCGCGTCGCCCGGGTGGTTCTGCGAGGAGAGGTCCATGGTCGTCGACAGGCCGGTGCCGGCCGCGTCGCGGCGGAGGTCCGGCAGGACCTGCCGCACCGCGTCGCGACCCGCGTCCGAGGCGGCGAACAGCTCGACGTGCATGCCGTGCGCGGTCACGTGCGCCCGCACGGTGACCGGGCCGAGCGTGTCGGGCGTCACCTGGACGGTCACCACGTGCTCGCCGGGCCCGGCCTGCGCGAGGGTGAACACCGGTCGGCTCAGCTGCTGGGCGAGGGGCGCGGGCGCGTTCGCGATGGCCGCCCCGGACGTCGGTGCGGGCGCGGCCGTCGGCGACGTGGTCGGGACGGCGAACGCCGTCTCGCCGCCGTGCGGGGCGGTCACGGCCTGGAGGCCCGGATCACCCTGCCCCGACGGGCCGCGGTCCGTCCCGTGTCCGGTCTGGGCGGTGCTGCCCGACGTGTCGACCGTGGGCGCGGTCGCGGCGGCGACGGCGGTGGTGACGACGGGCGTCGCGGTGTCGGCGCGGGGGCCGGCCGGGGGTGCCGTCGGCGCTGCGGGCGTCGCGGCGAGGGTTGCCGGAGCTGCCGTTGCCGTCGCGTCCCCGGGTGCGGTGGCGCCGGGCACCGTCGCCGGAGCCGCTGCGGGCGCAGGCGCGGTGGTGCCGGGTGCCGTCGCCGTCGCGGTGGTGGTCGCCGCGGACGCAGTGGTGCCGCCGGGCGCGATCGCGGCCGGGGTCGGGGTCGTGCCGGCGGACGGAGCGACCGGGCCGGGAGCGGCGGCCGGGACGGGGGTCGGTGCGGGGGCGCCCGGTGCCGGTGCCGCAGCGGTCGGTGCCGCGGCGGTCGGTGCGGGCGGGGTGACGGCCTCGGCTGCCGGCTCCGTCGCGCGCAGCGCCGCCGGACCGCTCGTCGCGGTCGACGTGCCGGTCGTCAGTGCGTTCGTCAGTGCGTTCGTCGGTGTGTTCGTCAGTGCCGTGACGCCGGTCGCGGGCTCGGTGACCGCGGTCGCCACGTCCTCCGTTGCCGCGGACGCACCGGCGACCGGCGCACCCACCGACGGCAGCGTCGTCACGACGAACGGGTTCGCCGGTGCAGCCGCGCCACCCGCGTTCCCGATCGCTCCCGCGCTCGCTCCCGCGTCCGCGGCGTCCGCCGCCGCGTCCGCCGCCGCGTCGCCGTCTTCGCGAGATCGCACTCCGGCGGCGCGAGCGTGCCCGGTTCGGCCTCCGATCGCGATCTCGCGGGCGCCCGCAGCACCCGCAGCACCCGCGGCACCCGCGGCACCCGCGGCACCGGAGGTACCCGCCGTGCCCGCGGTGTCGTCGGGCGTCCCGGCAGCGGCCATGGCGGCGCCGAACGAACCGGCGCTCCCCCGGGCTGCACCCGCGGCGGACTTCGTCGGTGCGGCGGGCGCGGGCCCGGGCACCGGCGTGGCGATCGTCATGCTCATGCTGCGCTCCCCGACTTCATGAGCGACAGGAGTGCCGCGGTCTGCAGGTCGGTGGCGCCGGACGCAGCGGACGCCCCCGTGACGGCGGGCGTCGCCGGAGCCTGCGCCGGGACGATGCGCCGGATCGTCGCGATGTCCGAGTCCTTGTACCAGTTGTCGACGATCCGGACGTCCTTGCCGGGCCGCGGCGCGTGCAGGACCTTGCCGTCACCGACGTAGATGACGATGTGCTGCTCGCCCTTCGGGATGATGAGGTCGCCGGGCTGGGCGTCCTGCAGCGAGCCGACCTCGACGCCCATCTTCGCCTGGTCGGGGACGACCCGGGGCATGGTGACACCGAGGTCCTTGAAGACCGTCTGCACGAGTCCGGAGCAGTCCATGCCGCTCGTGGTCGTGCCGCCGAAGACGTACGGAACCCCGAGGTACTTCTTCGCGTCCGCGACGACGTCGGCCCCGGTCGCGCCGCTGCCGGTGGCGACGGTGCCTGCTCCGGCGTCGACGGACGTCGCTGGGGACACCCCCGACGTTGCCGCCGACGGGGTGGCGGTGCTCGTCCCGGTCGCGGTCGCCAGAGCGTCCGCGAACGCCGACGAGTTCGCGCTGCTCGACGACGTGGTCGTCGCCGTGCCGGTCGTCCCGGAGCGCAGGGCGTCGATCTGGGTCCGGATCTCGGAGATCCGCGTGAGCACGGCGTCCACGCTCATCGGGCACCACCTTCCGCGCGGCGTCGGGCCGCGATCTCGTCGAGGGCGTTCTGTTCGGTACGGAGCTCCTCGGCGGTCTGCTGCTCCGTGTGCTGCGCCTCGAGCTTCTCCAGCCCGAGGGCGGAACGACGGGCGCCGTTGTAGTCGTCCTGCGCCCGGTCGGCGTCGGCGCGGCGGGAGCGGACGACGGCGTCGAGCTCCTCGAGCATCCCCCGGGTCGCCGCACGGGCGGCTGCCACGGCACTGAGCGTCGCGGCGTCCTGGATCGGCTGCGCGCCCTCGGCGTCGGCGAGGCTGCGGCGTGCGGCGATCCGCGCGTCGGCGGCGTCGCGGACCCGCTCGTTGGCGGTGGCGAGGGCCGCGGCGGCGCGGTCCTGTTCGGCGTGCCGGAGTCGGAGGAGCCCGGCGAGCGGGAAGCGACGGGCCATCAGGAGACCTCCAGCTGCTGCACGAGGGCGCCGAGTCGCTGCCACGAGCCGTCGGCGGTCGCGCGCTCGTCCATTCCCTGCCGGAGGAAGCGGTCGATCGCGTCCTGGTGGTCGACCGCGGCGTCCACCAGCGGGTTGGTCCCCCGCTGGTACGCGCCGACGTCGAGCAGGTCCTGCGCCGACTTCCGGGCGGCCATCACCGTCCGGAGGGTCGTCGCGGCGGCGCGCTGCTCCGGCGAGGTGACCTTGGAGGCGACGCGCGACACCGAGCCGAGGGCGTCCAC
The DNA here is from genome assembly GCF_051903265.1 of Curtobacterium sp. SP.BCo. Lineage (GTDB taxonomy): Bacteria > Actinomycetota > Actinomycetes > Actinomycetales > Microbacteriaceae > Curtobacterium. The sequence continues at coordinate 2,276,795 of NZ_CP194337.1, read as the reverse complement.
CGACGGGAAGTGCCCGGTGATCGCGAGCTTGCGGTCGAGCACCACGTGGCCGTCCAGGATGCTGCGGGCGGCGTCGGCGATCGGCTCGTTGTGGTCGTCGCCGTCCACGAGCACCGTGTAGAGGCCCGTGATGCTGCCGACCCGGTCGGTGCCGGCACGCTCGAGCAGACCGGCGAGCACCGAGAACGTCGACGGCGGGTACCCCCGGGTGGCCGGCGGCTCGCCCACGGACAGGCCGATCTCCCGCTGCGCCATCGCGACGCGGGTGAGCGAGTCCATCATGAGCACGACGTCCTGGCCGGCGTCGCGGAACGACTCGGCGATCCGGGTCGCGACGAACGCCGCCCGGAGCCGCATCAACGCGGGCTCGTCGGAGGTCGACACGACGACGATGGACCGCGCGAGTCCCTCGGGCCCGAGGTCGTCCTCCAGGAACTCCCGGACCTCGCGACCACGCTCGCCGACCAGGGCGATCACGTTGACGGCGGCGTCGCTCCCCCGCGCGATCATCGACAGCAGCGAGGACTTGCCCACGCCGGACCCGGCGAACAGGCCCATGCGCTGCCCGCGGCCGACCGTGGTCAGGGTGTCGAGCACGCGCACCCCGAGCTGCATCGGTGTGTCGATGCGGGTCCGTGCCATCGCGTTCGGCGTCGCGTGGTCGAGCGGCACCCAGGAGTCGGCAGCCAGCGGACCGCGGTCGTCGATCGGCCGCCCGAGCCCGTCGAGCACCCGGCCGAACAGCCCCGTCCCGGTCGGCACGAGCACGGGCCGCCCGGTGGGACGTGCCGGGGTGCCGGCGGTGATGCCGGTGAGGCGACCGAGCGGCATGCAGCGGACGCCGGTGACGTCGGTGGCGACGACCTCGACGACGGTCTGCGGGCCGTCCTCGTGACCGACGGTGACGACCTCGCCGACGCGGGCGTCGAGCCCGGCGATCGTGAGTCCGAGGCCGACGGCGCTCGTCACCACCCCGGCCCGCTGCGGAGCAGCCTGGCGGAGCGCCTCGTCGAACCCGCGGGGACGCAGCAGCGTGGCGGTCACGACGCGACCCCCAGTGCGGTGCGTGCTCGGTCGAGCGCGGTGGCGATCCGGGCGTCGAGCAGACCGTCCGGCAGGTCGACGACGGCGTCGCCGTCGCGCAGGCCCGGATCGGCGACGACCGGTACCGGCAGGTCGAGTCCGGCGACCCGCGCCGCGTCGGCGACGCTCAGCCGCACCGCGACGGCGACGGTGCGGTCGATGGTGGCGAGGGCGCGACGGACGGTCGCCTCCGCGCCGGACGCACGCCGCGCCTCCAGGCCGACACCGGACGCGTCCGCCGGACCGTCGGCCTCCTGCCGGGAGGCACGGATCGCGTACCCGACGACGGCCTCGGCCAGGTCGAGGGCGGCGGCCGCGACGGACTGTTCCGCGGCGTCCAGGACGGGCGCCACCTGCGCGAGCATCGCGTTCGTGGCCGCGTCGAGCACGGCGATCCGGCGCGCGGTGTCGGCGCGCACCGCGGCGACCGCGGCGACGTGCTCGGCCTCGAGCCGGGCCCGGAGCGCATCCGTCTCGGCCTGCGCCTGCCGGAGGCCCGCGGCGTAGCCGGCGGCGTGTCCGCGGACGTCGGCGCTGACCGCGCGGGCGCGACCGGCGGGGTCGGCGATCACCGGGAACGCGACGCGCTGCACGGCGATGTCGGAGAGCGTGGTGTCAGTCAACGAGCTCGTCCTCCTCGGCGCGGTGGACGGTGATGACGCCCTGCGCCTCGAGTTCGCGCACGGAGCGGACGACCTCGGCGCGGGCCTCCTCGACCTGGGACACCCGGACCGGGCCCATGGCCTGCAGCTCGTCGTCGAGGAGTTCGCGGTTGCGCTCGGAGACGTTCGCGCGGATGGTCTCGACGACCGGCGCGGCGGCACCCTTCATGGCGGTCGCGAGGATCTTCGAGTCGATCCCGCGGAGCACCTGCTGGATGTCCCGCGACTCGAGCTTCACGATGTCCTCGAAGGTGAGCATCCGCGAGCGGATGTCCTCCGCCAGCTCCGGGTCACGCGCCTCGAGCCCGTCGAGCACGGCCTTCTCGGTGGCGACGTCGGACCGGTTGATGATGTCGACCAGGGGCGCGATGCCACCGACGACCTCGACGCTCTCCCGCGGGGACACGACGGCGCCCGCGCGCTGCCGGAGCACCCCGGCGACGATCCCCACGGCCTCGGGCGTCGCCGAGCCCATCGTGGCGAACGCCTGCGCGACGTCGGTGCGGACGCGCTCGTCCACGCCGGCCAGCACGGCGCTCGCCTGCGCCGGCTTGAGGTGTGCGAGCACGAGCGCGATGGTCTGCGGGAGTTCCCCCTCGAGCAGTGTGACGACCTGCCCGGGCTCGGCGTCGTCGAGGAACTCGAACGACTGCCCGGCGAGGTTCGAGGCCAACCGGTCCATCACGCCCGCGGCCCGTTCCGCGCCGAACGACGCCTCGAGCAGCCCGAGCGCGGTCTCCTTGCCGCCGCGCTTCTGCGTGCGGCCGCTCAGGGTCATCCGGTGGAACTCGGTGAGGGTCTTGTCGACGACCGTGTCCTCGACACGGCGCATCCGGACGATCTCGGCGGAGATCTCCTCCGCCTCGAGCTCGGTGAACTGCTTCATCACCTCGGCAGCCCGCTCGGTCTCCATCTGCATGAGGATGAGCGCGACCTTCTGGGCGCCGGTCAGCGCACGGTCCCCGCTGCCCGCCGCACCGGGACCGCCGGCGCTCGGGACGAGGGCGCTCACACCGACGTCCGGTCGTCGAGGAGCCCGCGGAGGAGGTCGGCGGTGCGCTTCGGGTCACGCTCGGCCAGGGCAGAGATGTCCTGACGGCGACGCTCCGCGGTGATCTCCTCGGTGGTGAGGATCTCGGTCGGCGCGTCGTCGTGCGGCATCGTCGGCAGGGCCACGGTCGGTGCGTCGCCGGCCTGCAGCGTGCTGCGGTCCGCGGCGCCGTCGACGGCGAGCGGCAGCTGGAAGGTGTCCCCGCCGAAGGCGTCGAGCTCACCGAGGTCGACCGCCTCCCGCTCCTGCTTCCGGCTGCGGCGGGCGAGGACGACCATGATCGCGATGAGCGCGAGCAGGCTGCCGACCACGATGCCCGCGGTGCGGATCGCCGACCACAGCGACTCCTGCTGGTCCGCCTTCTGCTGCTCCTCGAGCGCCCGCTTCGCGGTGTCCGCGGCGCTGGTGTCGAAGTCCATCACCGCGACGGCGACCTTGTCGCCCCGGGCGGTGTCGAGGTTCGCCGCACGGGACACCAGGTCGTTGATGCTCTGCAGGTTCGCGTTCTTGACGGTGTCGGCCTTGGCGTTCAGGGCGACGGACACCGACTGGTTCTGCAGCGCACCGGCCGGGATCTGGGTCGTCTCGGAGGTGTGGTCGACGGCGTTGTTCTTCGTCGCGGACTCGTTCGTGTACCCGTTGTCCCCGGACGTCGTGCCGCTCGAGGCGGTGCCGTTCGGGACGGCGATGTTGTCCGGCCCGAGCACACCCGTCGCGCCGCTGCCGGCGGCACCGGACCCGGAGCCGTACTGCTCGGTCGTGCTCGACTCGTTCAGGGCCACCGGGCCGGTCGTCGGGGTCGTGTACGACTCGGACGTGCGGGTGCCGGTGTTCTGGTTCATCGTCGCCGAGACCACCACGGTCGCGTTGCCCGGACCGAGCGTGGTGTCGAGCAGGTCCTGGATCTTCTTGCTCGTCGACGCGTCGTAGTCGGCCGCCTGGTCGGTGCCGCTGCCGGTCGCCCCGGTGCCGACGGCCGAGAGGGTCTGCCCCTTCGCGTCGACGACGGACACGTCGGTGGGCTGCATGCCCTCGACCGCCGCGCTCGTGAGGTGCACGATCGCCTGGACCTGGTCGGTGGTGAGCTCGGTGCCGTTCTTCGTCGCGATGAAGACGGACGCCGTCGGGTCCTTCTCCTCGGACACGAAGACGGTCTTCTCCGGGATCGCGAGCTGCACGGTGGCGGTCTGCACGCCGTCCATCGCGCCGATGGTCTTGGCGAGCTCGCCCTCCATCGCCCGCTTGTACGTGACGTCCTGCTGGAACTCCGAGCTCGTCACGCCCATCTTGTCGAGCAGCGAGTAGCCGCCCTCGTTCGACGACGGCAGCCCGTTCGACGCGGCCTTGAGGCGCTCCGAGTACACCGAGCCCTGCGGCACGAGGATCGTCGCGCCGCCGTCGGTGAGCTGGTACGGCACCCCGTCGGTCTGGAGCTGGTCGGTGACGCTCGCCGCGTCGGTCGCGGCCAGACCGGTGAACAGCGGCGCGTACGAGGCCTTGCCGAGCCAGCTCGCGAGTGCGAAGCCGCCGAGCAGGAGCGCGGCGATGACGAGGATCGCGATGGTCCGCTGGGCGGCGCTGAAGCCCTTGACGTAGGCGGCGAGACGTCCGAAGACGTTCTTGACGGCGACGGGCATCAGGCCTGCATCCTCATGATCTCGTTGAACGCGTCGACGCCCTTGTTCCGGACGGCGGAGACGAGTTCGAGGGTGACCTGCGCGCGGGTGGCGGCGATGGTCGCGTCGTGGATGTCGTCGAGGTTGCCGGTGACGGCCTTGAGCGCGAGGGTCTTCGAGTCGCTCTGCAGCTGCTGGAGCCCGTCGACGGCGTTGCCGAGGGACGCGGCGAAGCCGGCGCCGCCCGCGTCGGTGGTCGCGGACGTCCCCGTCACGGCACCGGCGCCGGTCGCGGCGTCGGTCGCCCCGGCGAACGCCCGGGTCATCGCGTTCGTGGTCACACCGTTGACGGCGTCGATGGGCATCAGTTCTTCCCGATCTGCAGTGCCGCCTCGTAGGCGGTCTTGGCACGGTCGACCACGGCGGCGTTCGCCTGGTAGCCGCGCTGGGCCATGATGAGGTCCGCCATCTGCGTGCCGAGGTCGATGTCCGGCATGCGGACGTAGCCCTCCGCGTTCGCGAGCGGGTTGTCGGGGTCGTAGGTGACCCGACCGGCGGCGCTGCCGAACGCGGCGCCCTTCACGTAGGCGCCGGACACGCCGTTGCCCTCCTGCACCTCGACGTAGCGGGCCTGGAACGCGGTGTCGTCCATCGACTTCACCGTGTTGACGTTGGCGATGTTGTCGGACACCGCGTCGAGCCACTTGCGGTGCACGGTCATGCCGGTGCTCGCGATGCCGATCGCGTCGAAGGTCGTCACGAGTTCGTCCGCATCGCCGCACGGACACTGGTGAGCTCGGAGTTCATCGCCTGCGTGGCGAACTGGTACCGGAGCACGGTGTCGACGTTGGAGAGCGTCTCCTCGTCGAGGTTGACGTTGTTGCCGTTCGTGTTCGTCGGCTCGAGGCTCCGCGCGACGGTCGGCGTGGTGCTGCCACTGCCGTCGACGATCGACTTCGCGAGGGCGTCCTCGAACTGGACCTTCTCGGCGTGGTAGTTCGGCGTGTTGATGTTCGCGATGTTGTTCGCGATCACCCGCTGGCGCATCGACAGGCCGTCGAGCGCGCTCTGCAGCGCTGCCGACGTCACGGAATCGAACACGGTGGACCCGTCCCCTCGATCTGCGCGTCACCCCCTGGTGACGACGCCGATTGGCGGTGGCCGATCCGTGGCCGAACTGGTGAGCGATCCGTGCTCAGGTGGCGCTGTCGGCCGGGCCGTGGGGCGCGTTAGGCGTCGCCCCGAACGGGGGGCGGGGGTGCGGGGGCCGGCGCGCGGGCGGGCGGGCGGAACGTGCGGACTCGTTGCGACAACACCGACGTCGTACGACATCGGTTGTGTCGCTGGTTGCGACCGCGGACAGTTGCGCCCGCGGGGTGGCGACGACACCGACGTCGTACGACATCGGATCTGTCGTTCGGGGTCGGCCCCGACCGGCCCCGACCCGCCCCGCCCGAACCGACCCCAGGCGTCAGGCCGAGGCGTCGAGGTACACGGACCCGCGCGGCTCCCGCGTCGCGTCCACCGCCCGCAGCGCCCCGAGGTGCTCGGTCGTCGCGCGGCGCTCGGCCTCCAGGGCCGCGATGCGGTCCCGCTGCGCGGCGAGCAGCCGGGAGGCACGCCCCACCAGGTCGCGCGGCACCGGTCCCAGCCCGGTCGGCGCCGACCACCCGGTGCCCGTCGCGCGGGTCAGGTCCAGTTCCAGGGTGTCGAGCACCGTCTCCCACGCGTCACGCGACACCGAGGGCTCCGCCCGTGGGGTGCTGGCCCACCGACGCGGCCGGCAGGGAGGCGGCGGCCTCGTGCCAGGACTGCCGCAACGGTTCGAGGATGCGGATGCAGTCCCGCGTCGCCTGGACGTCCCGGTGCACGTTGGCGGTGATAAGCGAGGTGGACGCGTAGTTGTAGATCGCGAGCAGTCCCTCGCCGCCGTCCCACGCGTCGATCTTCAGCGTCGACGACAGTTCGCCGACGATGGCCTGGGCGTGCAGGAGCTGCTCGCGGGCGGCGTCCCAGTCGGCGGACGTCTGGGCGGCCTCGGCGCGGTGCAGGTCGAGCAGCAGCCGGTCGTACAGCATCGTCACGAGCTGCGCCGGCGTCGCGGAGAGCACGGCCTCGTTCGTGTACTGGGCCCGGCGCTGGTCGGTGACGGAGCGGGGCTGCGCGGCCTGCCGGAAGGCGGCGGACTGGAGGTCGAAGGCGGTCATCGTGCTTCCCGTCAGCTCGACGTGGACGCCAGCTGGCTGGCGAGCCAACTGGACTGGGACTGGAGTTTGCTGAGGCTGGTCTCGAGCGAGGAGTACAGCGTCTGCAGCGAGGCCCGACGGGCGGTCAGCCGGTCGGTCCAGCTGTCGATCTGCGTGTTGAGGTCCTTCGCAACGGCCTGCTGCCCCGTGATGCTCGTGGTGATCGAGCCGTCGTACTTGTCCGACGCCGCGGTGGCGACGGCGCCGACGGCCGTGGCCACGCCGGAGAGCATCGCCTGCGTGCCCTCGGGGTCCGTCGCGAGGGCCTTCTGGAAGACGTCCGCGTCGAAGGTGAAGTCGCCGTCCTTCGTGATCACGATGCCGATCGACGACGGGGACTTGCCGTTCACGGGTGCGGACATCGTCGACGAGAGGCGCTGCACGACGTCACGCGTGGTGCTGTCGCCCTGCAGGACGCCCGCGGTGGTGGACGTGGTGCCGGTCGTCGGGCTCGTGGTGCTCGTGACGGCGGTGTTCGAGCCGTAGTAGGTCGCGATCGCGTTCATCGCGTCGACGAGGCCGGACGCCACCGCCTGGGCCTTCGTCGCGTCCTGCGCGACCGTGAGCGTGACGGGGTCCGTCGACGCCTTGGCGACCGTCACGCTCAGCCCGGGGACGAGGTCGGTGAAGGTGTTCGTGGCGCTGGTGACCGTCTGTTCGGCGGCGGTGCCGGCCCAGAGCGTCACGCTGGCGTCCTTCGCCTGCGTGACGACGGCGGCGCCGACCGCGGTGAGGACGTTCGTCGCGGTGCCGGCCGTGACCTCGTCGGCGGACCCGCGGTACACCGAGAAGGCTCCGGCCGCGCCGGTCTTCGTGGACGTCAACTGGAGTCGGTAGAGCTTCGTGCCGTCGGTGTCGGTGCCAGCGGCGACCTTCGCGGCGGTGACGCCCGCGCCCGACTTGTTGATCGCGGAGACGGCGTCGTCGAGGCTGCCGGACGAGGGCGTGACGGTGGTCGTCGTCCCGTCGGCAGCGACGAGGGTGAGCGGCTCGGCGGCCGACGACCACGTGGTCATCGCCGCGGTCACGCCGACCTGTGCGGCCGCCGTCGACCCGACCGTGAAGGTGAGTGACCCGGCGGCGGCGTTCGCCCCGGTGACCGCGGTGACACTCGGCGACGAGCTCGTTGCGGTGAAGAGGTCGAGCGACGTGGCGGCGGACGCGTCCTTGGCCTTCGTCGCGAGGGTCTGCACCAGCCCGTTGATCGTCTGCAGTGACGAGATGAACGAGTTGGTGCTGGTCAGCTTGTTCTTGAGGAGCGTCTGCGGGACGCCCTCGACGCTCATCAGCGAGTTGATGAGGTCGGTCGTCTTCAGGCCGCTGACGAGCCCGTCGATCGCGAGGCTGCTGGCCGATGACACGGACGACATCGATGGCTCCCTGCCGTCGGAGGTGGTGGTCGGGTGCGGATGACGCCGCCGCCCGGGGACCCTGAACGATCCCGGACGGCGGCGTCAGGCGTGCTAGCGCAGGAGCGAGAGGACGCCCTGCGTGCTCTGGTTCGCCTGCGCGAGCATCGACGTGCCGGCCTGGCTGAGGATGTTGTCGCGCGTGTACTTGACCATCTCCTCCGCCATGTCGACGTCGGTGATGCGCGAACCGGCAGCGGTGAGGTTCTCCTTGGCCACGTTCGTCACGTTGATGGCGTGGTCGAAGCGGTTCTGGATCGCACCGATGTTCGAACGAGCCGTCGACACGTCCTTGATCTGTGCGTCGATCGCCGTGATCGACGCCTGGGCGTCGGCCGCGGTGTCGAACTTCAGGGCCGCGACAGCGGTCGAGACCGTCGACACGTTCGCACCCGACAGGTCCACGGTGATCTGGCTGGCCGTGTCCCCGTTCGCGCCGACCTGGAAGTTCAGCTTGCCGTCGCCCGCGCTGCCGGCAGTGCCGTCGAGCAGGTTGATGCCGTTGAAGTTGGTCGACTTCGCGATGCGGCCGAGTTCCTCGCTGAGCTGCGTGACCTCGGTCTGGATCGCGGTGCGCGAGTCCGTGTTGTTCGAGTCGTTGCCGGCCTGGACGGCGAGGTCACGGACGCGCTGGAGGATGGCGTGCGTCTCGGTGAGACCGCCTTCCGCCGTCTGCACGACCGAGATGCCGTCCTGGGCGTTGCGGGCGGCGACCGTGAGGCCACCGACCTGGGACTTCAGCCCCTCGGAGATCGACAGACCGGCCGCGTCGTCGGCAGCACGGTTGATGCGGAGACCCGACGAGAGCTTCTCGAGGGACTTCGACAGGTCGTTCTGCGTCGAGTTGAGGTTCCGGTACGTGTTGAGTGCCGAGAGGTTGGTGTTGATGGACATACCCATGGTGGTTTCCTCCGTGAAATGTGGGTCTTGCGTCTGCCCGTCCGTGGGCTGACACGGGTGACTCTCGACCGGTTGGCCGGAGCCGTTAGGGAATCGACGAGGTTTTCTGGTGCGATCGCCCCGTCGACGTCTCAGCTGGCCGCCACCGCGGGGGTGGCGGCGTCGTGCACGGCCCGCGCGACGCCGGCTGCGGCGTTCGCGGCGACCCGCGCCAGGTAGGCGCTCCGGCGCGCGGCGGTGGTGCGCGAGGCCGGCTCGGCGACGACTCCGTCGTCGCCGTAGTGCGCGGCGAGGCCGTCGCGGAGCAGCCGCATCGCCTCGGAGCGCTGCTGCGAGACGGCCGAGTGCGTGATGCCGAGTTCCGCAGCGACCTCGGTCACCGAGCGGTCGCCGAAGTAGACGTTCTCGACGACGTGGCGCATCCGGTCCGGCAGCGCGGCGACGGCGGCGCGCAGGTAGCGGCGCTTCTCGGCCTCGAGCAGGTCCTCGCCGGGCAGGGGCAGGTCGGCAGCGAGGGTGTCGTGCACGGTCTCGTCGATCGGGCTGACGGTGCGTCCGGCGTCGCTCATCGCGTCGACGGCCGTCTGGCGGTCCACACCCATCGCGTCGGCGATCTCCTGCACGCCGACGCTCCGGCCGAGCTTCGCGGACAGGGCCTCCTGGGTGGCGAGGGTCTCCCGGATGCGCTTCCGGGTCCCCCGGGACGCCCAGTCGGCGGAGCGCATGTCGTCGGCGATCGCCCCGGTGATCCGGGTTCGGGCGTAGGCACCGAAGGGGACGCCGAGGTCGGGGTCGAAGGCGTCGGCTGCGGCCACGAGCGCGAGCGAACCGACGGCGGCGAGGTCGTCGCGGTCGAGGTGGGTGGCTCGGGCACGGACGTCGGCGACGATGTAGCCCACGAGCGGGAGGTGCTCCACGATCATCGCGTTGCGTGCGTTCCGGTCCATGTTGATCCCCTGGTCGTCCGACGTGGTGACCCGTCCGTGGGCGCGGCGGACACCGGCCTCGGATGGCCGGTGTGTACGCCGAAGAACCACCCGGGTCCCTCCGGGTGGTGCACGTCCGCGCCCCTGCGACGCGGTGCGGGTCGTCCCCCGCGGTGCGCTTCGAATGTATCGGCTGGCAAAGCCCTGTACAGGCCCTCAATCGTCCCCAGTGCGGGGGTGTGGGCGGGTTTTCGCGGTCGTCATTTTGGGGGACCCCGGGTCGGGAACGGTCGTTCTTGTCCCCCGAGAGGGTGCGGTCCTGGAGGCGCGGCTCGTGTCCGCAGCACGCGCTCGGCCACGGGTCGCTTACGGCTCCCGACCACGGGCCGATAGGTCCCGGTGTCCGCAGGATGACCGACTCACACCCAACGGGAGGAGCTGATGAGCGTGAACGACCTGTCCGCCGTGCTCTGGCGCGAACGCGAACTGCTCGAGCTGCTCACCTTCAAGCTCGAGGAGGAGCAGCTGCTCCTGGCCGCGGGCCGATCCCGCTGGGTGTCGCACGCCAGCCGCGAGGTCGAGCAGGTCCTCGAACGGCTCCGCAGCACCGGCCTCGAGCGTGCTGCGTCGAGCGCTGAGGTCGCCGAGGAGTGGGGTGTCCCCGCCGACGCTCCCCTGCGCGACGTGGTGGCAGCGGCCCCGAGCGGTCCGTGGGGGGAGATCCTCACCGCGCACCTCACCGCGATGGTCGAGCTCACGACCCAGATCGGCGCACTCCGTGACGAGAACGACCGATTCCTCCGCACCGCCGCCCAGGCGACCGAGGAGACGCTCGCCGGCGCCGTGACCGGTACGGCCACGTACGACGCCGCCGGCGCTCCGGACTCCCGGGCCGACGGCGCGCGGCTCTTCGAGGGGACGCTGTAACACCGTGGTCAGCACCTTCGGCTCCCTCGCCACCGCGTACTCCGGGCTCGCGGCCGCCCGCGCCGGCATCGACGTCACCGGACAGAACATCGCGAACGCCGGCACGACCGGGTACACGCGACAGCGCGTCACCCAGTCCTCGATCCCCGCGGCGCAGACCGGCTTCATGCGGGGCACGGCCGCCCTCGCCGGTCAGGGTGTCTCCGTCGACGGCATCGCCCGCCTCGCCTCCCTGACGCTCGACGCCGGCGTGCGTGTCGCCTCCGGTTCCTCCGCGTACGCCGACGCCCGCGCCACCGCGCTCTCCGCGCTCGAGACCGGGTTGAACGAACCGGGCGACGACGGCCTCGCGACGAAGCTCGACGCGTTCTGGTCCTCGTGGAGCGAGCTCTCCTCGCACCCCGACGACCCCGGTGCGGCCAGCGCGGTGATCGGCGCCGCGAAGACCCTCGCCTCGACCCTGGCCAGCGGCTCGAAGGCAGTCGACGCGCAGTGGTCGAGCACCCGTGGCACCGTCGCCGGTCAGGTCCAGCAGTTGAACGGCGCAGCCTCGCAGGTCGCCGACCTCAACGGCCGCATCCGCACGGCGCTGGCCTCCGGCGGATCCGCCAACGAACTCATGGACCAGCGCGACCAGCTGACCCAGCAGATCGCCTCGCTCGCCGGCGGCACGGTCCGCTCCAACGCCGACGGCACGGTCGACGTCCTGATCGGCGGGAACGCGATCGTGCAGGGCACCGACGCTCGATCCGTCGCCCTCGGCGGGGGCACCCGACTGGCCGACGGCGCTGCGGTCACCCTCACCTGGACGACCGGCACCGCCGGCGCCGTGTCGCTCTCCGGCGGCTCGATCGGCGGCAACCTCTCGCTGCTCGCCCCGGCGACGGCCGACGGCACCGGCGGGGCCCTCGCCGAGGCCTCGGCGTCGTACGACCTCGTGGCGACGAAGCTCGCGACCGCGGTGAACGCCGTGCACGCCACCGGCACCACGCCCTCCGGCAGCACCGGCGCACCGTTCTTCGCCCTCGCGTCCGGCGTGCCGGCGGCGCAGGGGCTCAGCGTGGTCCCGACCGACGGCAGCGGCCTGGCGACGCGGAACGCGGCGGGGCAGATCGACGACTCCTTCACCGACGCGCTCTCGCGACTCGGCACGGCGTCCGACGGCGCGGACCGCGCCTGGGCGACCTTCGTGACGGGGGTGGGCACCGCCTCCCGGACCGCCACGTCGGAATCGACGCTCACCGGACTCGCCCTGACCAACGCACGCGCCCAGCAGCAGTCGAGCGCCGGTGTCGACCTCGACGAGGAGAACGTGAACCTGCTGAGCTACCAGCACGCGTACCAGGGCGCCGCACGCGTCCTGACCGCCGTCGACGAGATGCTCGACACCATCATCAACCGCGTCGGACTCGTCGGGAGGGGCTGATCGTGATCACCCGGGTGACCACCCAGATGTCGATGGCGGCCGCGTCGGCGCGCCTGCAGGCCGGCGCCGCGAAGGTCGCGCAGCTGACCGAGCAGGCGACCACGCTCAAGAACATCCAGCGGCCGTCGGACGACCCCGTCGGCACCGCATCGTCCATGCAGGTCCGCAAGGAGCAGGCCGCCGCCGCGCAGTACACGCGGAACGCGGACGACGCCGTCGGCTGGCTCGCGACGACCGACAGCACGCTGTCCAGCGTCTACTCGGTGTTGAACAACGTCCGGGACCTGACCGTGCAGGCGGCGAACTCCGGCACCATGAGCGACACCGACCGCGACGCGTTCATCACGCAGTTCCAGTCCCTCAAGTCCCTGCTCGAGACGAAGGCCAACACGACGTACGGCACCCGCTCGGTGTTCGCCGGGTCCTCGACGACGCCGGGCGCGTACGACCCGACGAGCGGCTGGACGCCGACCGGCCCCGACGTCACCCGACGCATCGGCGACGGGACCACCGTCCGGGTCGACACCCCGGGCACCACGGTCTTCGGGTCCGGCGGCTCGTCCGTGTTCGCGATGATCGACTCGATCGTCGGCGACCTGCAGAACGGCGTGAACGTGAACCCCCGGATCAACGACGTCGACGCCGCGATCAGCACCGTGCGCAGCGCTCAGTCCGACGTGGGCGTCCGGCACGCGGCGGCCCTCACCGCCCAGGACTCCCTGAAGAGCGCCACCGTCTCGCTGGAGAACCGACGCGCCGGCATCGAGGACAAGGACCTCGCGAAGGCCGTCCTCGACCTGCAGGTGCAGCAGACCAACTACCAGGCAGCCCTCGCCGTCACCGCGAAGGTCCTGCAGCCGACCCTGATGGACTACCTCCGATGAGCATCGACCTGACCTTCGCCGTCCCGCCGTTCGGGCTCTCCCCCGCACCGGTCTTCACGCTGACCCCGGTGGACGGCGCCGAGGGCCTGTTCACCCTCGTCGGCGACGACGCCCGGCTGTTCGTGCTCGACGCCGCGGTGCACCTGCCGTCGTACGCGCCCGAGCTCACGGACGAGCAGGCGGTCGGCCTCGAGCTGACCGACCCCGCCGACGCGATGCTGCTCGTCGTCGCGAACCCCGGCGAGTCCGGCACGACCGTGAACCTGCTCGCACCGATCGTGGTGAACGCCCGCACGTCCGCCGGCGCCCAGCTCATCCTGGAGGACCAGGACCAGCCCCTGCGCGCGGAGCTCGCCCGGCGCTGACGCGGGCGCGGGCGCGCTCCGCCGCACGCGTTTTTCGACATTCCGCCCGTCGTTCGACACGCACGATGTCGATAGATGCACGCGCAGCTTGTGCACGTGTATCGACCGACATGGCACCGGTCGATCGACTGGTGCGGTGTCGAACGATGCACACGCAGACGCCCGCTTGTTCCTCCACAAGTTGCTCGACGCAGCGGGTTGTCCACCGATCGGTCGCCGCGGCTGCCCCCATCGCGCCGCTCGCGCATCGTGGAGTCATGGGCAAAGCGGACGTACGACTCATCCGGACCGCAGGGCTCCCGGGCGCGGAACGCCGGGCGCTCGAACGCGCGGTTCGACGGGGCGTGCTCGAACGCATCCGGCCCGGCGTGCTGGTCCAGGCCGGAGCGCTCGACGGGTTGTGGCCCGAAGAACGACACCGCATCTTGGTCCTTGCTTCCGCAACACGCTTGCGCGCGCTCGACCTGGTGTCGCACGAGTCGGCCTGCGCCGTGCTGGGGCTTCCGTTCGTCGGACCGTGGCCGTCGAAGGTGCACGTGATCGACCCCACCACCGGCGCCACTCGGGTCACGGCCTGGTTCGTGCGCCACGGATCGGCGAGCCGGCTGCCCGAGGGCGACGTCGGAGTCGAGGGCTTCCGGGTCACCACACCCGCCCGGACAGCGGTCGACGTCGCATCGTCGCGGTTGCTCCTCCATTCGCTGCCGGTCGTCGACCACGTCCTCCGCGAAGGTCGGGCGACCTTGGCGCAGCTCACGGAAGAAGTGGAACGACTCGCCAAGGGCCACGTGCGTGCTGCGGCCGCGATCGGGATGGGGTCGGCTGCGTCGGGGTCTCCGGCGGAGTCGGTCTGCCGGGTGCGGTTCCGGCAGCTCGGCGTGCCCGAAGCGGTGCAGCAGCACGTGTTCGCCCGGCCCGGTGAGCGCACCGCCGTGGTCGACTTCTGGTTCCCCGAGCAGGGTGTCGTGGTCGAGGTCGACGGGCGGGCGAAGTACGAGGACACCGCGATGCTCGACGGACGGACGACGGCCGACGCGCACTGGCAGGAGAAGCTGCGCGAGGACTTCGTCCGGTCGTTCCCCGAGGTCCGGACGGTCGTCCGGGTGACCTGGGCCGACCTGATGGATCCGGAACGCCTCCGTGTCCGGCTCCGTCGCGCCGGGATCCCCTGCCGATGAGCGCGCACCACCGCGGCCGGCTCGACGGTCCTCCCAACCGGACGGCGTACCGTCCTCCCCATGGCCCGAGAGCAGAAGGACCAGGCGATCGTGCCCTTGCCGGCAGCGCCTGTGGCCTCGAACCCCACCGACCCGAACGCCCGTACCGCCGAGCAGCAGCAGCCCGCAGGATGGGTGAAGATGCTCGACCGCGTGCTGAGCGTCCAGCGTCCGGTCGTGGTCGCACACGTCCGTGCGCTCCGGCGTCGGCACCCCGAGGCGACCCCGGCGGAGATCATCCAGATCCTCGAACGGCAGTACCTCGCAGCCGTGACGACGGGTGGTGCAGCCGTCGGGGCGAGCGCGGTGATCCCCGGCGTCGGCATGGCGGCGGCCCTCGGGCTGAGCGGCGCCGAGACGGTCGGGTTCCTCGAGACGACGGCGCTCTTCGCCCAGTCCGTGACCGAGGTGCACGGCATCGCCCTCGACGACCCGGAGCGCGCTCGGATGCTCGTGATGGCGATGATCCTCGGCACGCCGGGTACGCAGCTCATCAACCAGCTCGCCGGCCAGATCGCCGGCGGCCAGGTCCGTACCGCGTTCTGGGGCGAGATGGTGACGTCCTCGCTGCCGAAGCAGGTCGTGAACGGCATCGGCGGCCAGGTCCGCGACCAGTTCGTCAAGCGGTTCGCGGCACGTCAGGGCACGACGATCGTCGGCCGGGCGCTCCCGTTCGGCATCGGTGCGGCGGTCGGTGGACTGGGCAACCACGCGCTCGGTCGCAAGGTGATCCAGGCGTCACGGACCGGCTTCGGCCTCCCGCCGGCACAGTTCCCGATCGTGCTCGAGTCCACGGATCAGAAGCGACCCAAGGCCCCCAAGCAGGAGAAGGCCCCCAAGCAGCTCAAGGCCCCGAAGCGGCGCAGGGGTCGCGAGGACCTCTGGGCGGACACGCCCGACCACACCGACAAGACGGTCTGACGGACCGGAGGCGCATCGCCGACCGGTACCGCGCCTCCAGTCCGCTGGCCGTCAGACCGGGCTCACCGCGCCCGCACGGGCGTCGTCACCACCTGGCCGGCGTGCGCGAACCCACCGCCGAACCCGAACAGCAGGGCGGGCACGCCCTCGGGCAGGTCACCTCGGGCCCATGCCTTCGACAGCCCGAGGGGAACGCTCGCGGCCGAGGTGTTCCCGGACTCGACGACGTCCCGCACGACGAACTTCGACTCGCCTCCCAGTGCGCTCACGAGCGGTTCGATGATCCGCAGGTTCGCCTGGTGGAACGCGAACACCCCGATGTCGTCCAGCGTGAGCCCGGCAGCGGCGACCGCGGCGCGGGCGTGGTCGGCGGCCTCGGTGATGGCCCAGCGGTAGATCGAGCGTCCCTCCTGGGTGAAGCGCTCGGGGTCCCCGGAGACGAGGACGGCCTCCTGCAGGTGCGGCACGCTCCCCCAGGACACCGGGCCGATCTGCGCCTCGTCGGAGACGCCGAGCACGGCAGCGCCGGCCCCGTCGCCCACGAGCACGCAGGTGGACCGGTCCGACCAGTCGACGATCCCGGAGAGGATCTCCGAGCCGATGACGACGGCGACGTCGGTCGACCCGACGCGGATCGCCTGGTCGGCCAGCGCGACCCCGTACTCGAAGCCACTGCACGCGGTGTTGATGTCGATCGGGGCGGCGGACGACGAGAGTCCGAGGGCCGCCGCGACCCGCCCGGCGGTGTACGGCGCGCGGTCGCGGTGGGTGGTGGACGCGACGATGACCAGCCCGACGTCGGCCGGCGAGACCCCGGCGTCCGCGATGGCGTTGCGGGCCGCCTCGATCGCCATCGACGTCACGGTGTCGTCGGGGCCCGCGATGTGCCGGGTCTCGATCCCGGTCCGGGTGCGGATCCACTCGTCGTTCGTGTCGACCATGGTCGAGAGTTCGTCGTTGGTCAGGGTGCGCGAGGGCTGGTGGTGGCCGAACCCGAGGATCCGGCTGCCACGGAGTGCTGGGGTGTTCACGAAACGGCACGCTACTCCCCCGCCCGACGGGCTCATGCGCGCCGCGGCATGCGACGGCGACCCGAGGAGCCCCGCTCCGGGGTCCGAAGCCGGTACTCGCAGGGCCTGTCACACCCCCACTCGATCGCGTAGACCGGGACGCATGGACTACACACACCTCGGACGGACAGGGCTGTCGGTCTCGCGAGCAGTGCTCGGCACGATGAACTTCGGACCGGAGACCAGCGAGGACGACTCGCACGCGATCATGGACCGGGCGCACGAGCTCGGCGTGAACTTCTTCGACACGGCCAACGGCTACGGCGGCTCGGTGGGCAAGGGCGCCACCGAGGAGATCATCGGCCGCTGGTTCGCCACGGGCGGCGGGCGGCGCGAGAAGACCGTCCTCGCGACGAAGGTCTACGGCGACATGATCGACTGGCCGAACGGCGGGAAGCTCAGCGCGTACAACATCCGCCAGGCCCTCGACGCGAGCCTCCAGCGCCTCCAGACGGACCACATCGACCTCTACCAGTTCCACCACGTCGACCGCGCGACGCCGTGGGACGAGATCTGGCAGGCCATCGACGTCGCCGTGCAGCAGGGCAAGGTGCTCTACGTCGGCTCGTCGAACTTCGCCGGCTGGCACATCGCTCAGGCGCAGGAGGCCGCTGCGCGCCGGAACACCCTCGGCCTCGTCAGCGAGCAGTCGATCTACAACCTCGTGGTCCGCGACGTCGAGCGCGAGGTCCTCCCGGCCGCCCGCGAGTACGGCCTCGGCGTCATCCCGTGGTCGCCGCTGCAGGGCGGCCTGCTCGGCGGCGTCATCGAGAAGACCGAGAACGGCTCGCGCCGACTGTCCGGTCGCAGCGCCGAGTACGTCGAGGGACACCGCGACCAGCTCACCGCCTACGAGTCCTTCGCCAAGGAGCTCGGCCACACCCCGGGCGAGCTCGCCCTCGCCTGGCTGCTGCACCAGCCCGGCGTCACCGCGCCGATCACCGGCCCGCGCACCATGGAGCAGTGGGAGTCCGCGGTCCGCGCCGTGGACATCCGCCTCGACCAGCGTGCGCTGGACCGGCTCGACGAGATCTTCCCGGGGCACAAGACCTCGCCGGAGGACTACGCCTGGTGACGTCGGTGACGCGGCCAGTGGGTCGCTGACGCGACCATCTGACTGGAGGCGCGGTGCGGGTCGGACCCCGCACCGCGCCTCCCGTCCGTGGTCACGTCGAGAGCGGGAGCTGCGTCGCGATCAGAGCGCCGCGATCTCCGCGTCCCGAAGGCCGATGGCCCGCAGGTACTCGTCGACGCTCCCCCAGCGGTGCTCGACGTGTTCGATCACGGTCGTCATGATCTCGGGGACGCACCGCTGCGCGGCAGCGGTGCCCTCGGGGTCGTTGCTCGCGGCGCGCTCGCGTGCGAAGCGGTCGACGAGCCCGGCTGCACTCGCGGCGTAGTCGGCGCCGATCGCGTCGATGCCGTCGCCCCAGTGCCGGGCGAGCAGGGCGCTGACGATCCCGGTGCGGTCCTTGCCGGCCGAGCAGCACACGAGGACGTCGCCGTCCGTCGCCGCGACGGCCCGCAGTGCGTCGGCGATCCCGCTGCGGTGCCGGTCGAGCCAGTCGATGTACTGGTCCTCGAGCGCGACGGCGTCCGCGGCCGACTCGACCTCGGACGACGGATCGAACAGCGGCACGGAGCGGTACGCCGCGGTCGATGCGAGGGGGTGCGGCACGGCGTCGGTCTCGTCGGTGCGCCGGAGGTCGATCACCGCTGCCAGACCGGCCGGGTACGCACCGGGGCCGACGGGCTCGGTGTTCGCGCGGTACACGGTGCGGGGGCGGTCGGCCTGCAGGGCGGCACCACCGACGGGGCGGAGGTTGGTCAGGGCGCTCGACGTCGTCGTCATGGTGTCCACTCTGCCGGACACGAGCCCGGCGGGGATCGAACCGGCGGCGTCGCGTCCGACTCGGAACGACACTTCCGACGTCGTACGACATCGGAAGTGTCGTTCCGAGTCCGCAACACCACCCAGGCGCGCTCCCCAACCAACCAGCCCGCCCGCCCGCCCGCGAACGACGACGGGCCCCGCGCCTGCTGTGTGCGCGGGGCCCGTCGGACTGGTGGAGCTGGTGCTAGCGGACGTCGACCGGGGTGCGGTCGGCCTCCTCGTAGAGGACGTAGCCCTCTTCGCCGTGCACGGCGGTGTCGATGCCGGCGACCTCGTCCTCGGTCTTGACGCGGAAGCCCATCGTCTTCTCGATGATCGTGCCGATGATGAACGCCAGGATGAAGGAGTAGGCGCCGACCGCACCGGCTGCCGCGGCCTGCTTGCCGAGCTGGGCGAACGAACCCGAGTAGATCAGGCCGGTGTCGTTGGCGAAGAAGCCCAGGTAGAGCGTGCCGACGATGCCGCCGACCAGGTGGACGCCGACGACGTCGAGCGAGTCGTCGAAGCCGAGGCGGTACTTCCAGTCGATCGCGAAGCAGCAGATGATGCCGGCGATGAAGCCGAGCAGGATGCCCCAGCCCGGGGTGAGCGCGGCGCAGGCCGGGGTGATCGCGACGAGACCGGTGACGGCACCCGATGCGGCACCGATCGAGGTGGCCTTGCCGTCCTTGAGCTTCTCGACGAGCAGCCAGCCGAGGATGGCGGCGGCCGGGGCGGCGAGCGTGTTCACCCAGGCGATCGAGGCGATGCCGTCAGCAGCACCCTCGGACCCGGCGTTGAAGCCGAACCAGCCGAACCAGAGGATCGCGGCACCGAGGAGGACGAAGGGCGGGTTGTGCGGCTTGTGCGCACCCTTGGCGAAGCCGACGCGCTTGCCGAGGACGATCGCCAGGGCGAGACCCGCCGCACCGGCGTTGATGTGCACCGCGGTGCCACCGGCGAAGTCGATGACGCCCCAGGTGGCGGCCCAGCCGGAGGTGAGGTTGAACACCCACGAGGCGACCGGGAAGTAGACGACCGTGACCCAGACGCCGGCGAAGACCATCCACGCGCCGAACTTGGCACGGTCGGCGATCGCACCGGAGATGAGCGCGACGGTGATGATCGCGAAGGTGGCCTGGAAGCCGACGAACGCCATCGAGGGGTACGCGGCGTTGATCGTCGAGGCCTTGGCCTCCTCGAACGCCTGGCCGAGGCCGATCTGGTTCCAGTCGATGCTGAAGAAGCCGACGATGCCGGAGACCGCCGTGCCGGAACCGTGGTTGGCGAAGGCGATCGCGTAGCCGTAGAGCACCCAGAGGACGCTCACCAGGGCGATCGCCCCGAAGGACATCATCATCATGCTGATGACGGACTTGGCCTTCACCAGACCGCCGTAGAAGAAGGCCAGGCCGGGTGTCATGAACAACACCAGCGCCGCCATGACCAACACGAATGTCGTGTTGCCCTGATCAAGCATCTGTTCACCTCTCGATTGCACCAGCGGCTCGTGGACCGCGTCGGGTGTCACCGAGTCTGGCGAGGCGACGTTTCACGAGGAGGCACGAAGTGTTTCGCGGGTGTAACGCGACGGCGCGCTGTGTAAACGTCGTGTTTCGTCATCCGGGCAGTCCCCTGGACGGGGGCCACGAGGATCCGCAGTCCGTCCGGACGGTGTCCGACACTCGTCGCGCATCACTGCCTGGAGGCGTGGAGCGGCCCGGGTGCGCCGTCACGGGCCCGGCGGATGGCTCAGTCCGCTGCGCGGGTCAGCGCGACCACGCGGCTCGCGGCGCGCAGGTACTTCTTGCGGTAGCCGCCGTTCAACATCGTGTCGGGGTAGACCTGGTCGAGCGGGGTGCCCGAGGCGACGATGCGGACCTGGGCGTCGTACAGCCGGTCGACGAGCGCGACCCAGCGCAGGGCATCGGTCTGGTCGGTGAACGCCTGGACGTCGGTGAGGCCGACCGCGTCGAGGTCCTCGACCATGGCGACGTACTTCGACGGGTGCACGGACGCGAGGTGTCCGACCACGGCCCGGAAGTCGTCGAGCGTGACGGTGCCGGCGGGCAGCTCCGCCTCGACGTCGGCGACGACTCCGGCGGACTCGTCGACCGCGCGGCGGCGGTAGTCGAGCCCGTCGATGCGCATCGTCTCGAACCGGTCGGACATCGCCTGGATCTCGCGCAGGAAGTCCTGCGCGGCGAACCGGCCCTCACCGAGGGCGCCCGGCGGGGTGTTCGACGTCGCCGCGAACCGGGTGCCGGTCTCGGTGAGCTCCTTGATGAGGCGCGTCATCACCATCGTGTCGCCCGGGTCGTCGAGCTCGAACTCGTCGATGCAGACGAGGGCCGTGCCGCGCAGCAGGTCGACGGTGCCCTGGAACCCCAGCGCACCGACGAGCGCCGTGTACTCGATGAAGGTCCCGAACGTCTTGCGCCCGGTCGCGGCGTGGTACGCCGCGGCGAGCAGGTGGGTCTTGCCGACGCCGAAGCCGCCGTCGAGGTAGACGCCGGACTTGGCGGTCGGGTCCGTGGCGGGCTTCCGGCGCCCGAACAGCCCGCGACGCGGCGCCGCTCCCCCGCCGCCCGACGTGACGAAGGCCGCCACGGCGTCCCGGACGGCAGCCTGCGACGGGTAGTCGGCGTCCGGCCGGTACGACTCGAACGACGCGTCCGTGAACTGGGGCGGCGGGACGAGTGCCGCAGCCATCTGCTGCGGGGTCACCTGCGGGTCGCGGTCGACGAGGTGTTCGGGCAAGGAGTGGCCTTCCGGGAAGCATGTCGTGCGGTGTCACGTTGCAGGAGGCGGACGGTACGTCCGCGTACCGTTGCCAGCAGGCACCGACGACCGATCCTAGTCCGGTGCCGTCTCGACGATCCGTCGCCAGCACCCAGGAGGTACCCCGATGACCGCACCGGTCGACCCGTCCGAGAAGTTCACCGCCTACGCGCACCCGGAACGGCTCGTCTCCACCGAGTGGCTGCAGGAACAGCTCGACGCCCGGACCCCCGACCTGGTCGTCGTCGAGTCCGACGAGGACGTCTTGCTCTACGAGACGGGACACATCCCCGGTGCCGTCAAGATCGACTGGCACACCGACCTCAACGACCCGGTGCAGCGCGACTACATCGACGGCGAGGCGTTCGCCGAGCTCCTCGGCAGCAAGGGCATCGGCCGCGAGACCACCGTGGTGATCTACGGCGACAAGAACAACTGGTGGGCCGCGTACGCCCTCTGGGTCTTCTCCCTCTTCGGGCACGAGGACGTGCGCCTGCTCGACGGCGGCCGCGCCAAGTGGATCGCCGAGGACCGCGCGCTCACCACCGACCGTCCCGAGGTGACGCCTACCGAGTACCCCGTCGTCGACCGCGTCGACACCGAGATCCGTGCGTACAAGGACGACGTCCTCGCCCACCTCGGCAAGCCCCTGATCGACGTCCGCAGCGCCCCGGAGTACTCCGGTGAGCGCACCACAGCACCCGACTACCCGGAGGAGGGCGCGCTCCGCGGCGGACACGTCCCCACCGCCGTCAACATCCCCTGGGCGACCGCGGCCGCTGCCGACGGGACGTTCAAGACCCGCGAGGAGCTCGACGCCGTCTACCGCGACGGCGCCGGCATCGGTGACGCCGACGAGGTCATCGCCTACTGCCGCATCGGCGAGCGGTCGAGCCACACCTGGTTCGTCCTGCAGCACCTGCTCGGCTACGAGAGCGTCCGCAACTACGACGGCTCGTGGACCGAGTGGGGCAGCGCCGTCCGCGTCCCGATCGTGCAGGGCGCGGAGCCGGGTACGATCCCGAACCGATGACCGACCGCACCGACGCCCTCCCCACCGCCCTCGCCGAGATCCGCGACGACTTCCTCGAACTGTCCCAGCAGGACCGCCTGCAGCTCCTGCTCGAGTTCTCGAACGAGCTCCCGGCCCTCCCCGAGCGCCTGCAGGGGCACGAGGACGAACTCGAACGCGTCGAGGAGTGCCAGTCCCCCGTCTTCATCACGGTCACCGTGGGCGAGGACGGCGACGCTCCCGGGATCGTCCGGATGCACGCCACGGCGCCGCGGGAGGCACCGACCACCCGGGGCTTCGCGTCGATCCTGGCGCAGGGGCTCTCCGGCTTGACCGTCGAGCAGGTGCTCGCCGTCCCGGCGGACTACCCGCTGACGATCGGGCTGAGCGAGGCGGTCAGCCCGCTGCGGATCCGCGGGATGGTGGGGATGCTCGGCCGGGTGCAGCGGCAGGTGCAGGCCGCGGTCGCGTAGACGCCACCGAACGACGGACGGGAGGCGCGGTGCCAGCTGGCACCGCGCCTCCCGTCACGATGAACGCACTTCACTGTTTGGCATTGCAGAACATCACATGCCAGTGTTGTCGTCGATACTGATGGGGGCAAATCGACGATGGCGAAGATCCACGGCAATGATCCGACTGGCTATTCGTACAGCGCAGCTGATGCGCTGAAGTCCGCAGCGACGGCACTCGCGTCGTCGCTCGGCGACCAGACCGGGACCCGTGCGTCCTTGGTGACGACCGCGACCACGCAGTTCCGGGGCTACTTCGCCGAGGTCTTCGCGGACAACGCGGACATCGGTGCACGCAGCGCCACGAAACTCGTCGAGTCGCTGCAGAGCCTCTCGGTCTTCGTGCAGGAGCTCCGCGACGCCGCCGAGCAGGAGGACGACCGCCGCAAGAGGGCGAAGCAGTGGACTGCCGACAAGCGTGAGCGCGAGCAGAATTTCTTCGCGGCCGCGGGGCACGAGATCTCCACGTGGTTCGGCTGGGAGGACGATCCCAAGCCGCCGGAGCCGGAACCAGAACCGCAGCTCCAAGCCGAGCCGGTGAACGTGAACGGACGCGAGTTCCCTGCAGGCGGTGGGCCCAGAGGCGGGACCTCGTCCGCCGTCCCTGCAGACCTCCGTTCCTTCGAGGCGAACACGCGGACGCTCGACTCCGACTTGTCGGGTGCGGTCTCCACGTTCCGGAACGCCCTGGCCGACTACGAGGCCGAGTGCAACCCGTGCTGGGGCAGGCTGGATGCCCAATCACTCCTGACCGCCGCCAGGGACTGGCTCACCGCCAACGGGCACGACGCCGACTGGGCGGGCACCGTCGCCGCGCAGTTCGAGGCCGCCGGTGGCGGGGCCGGCCCCGCGACCCTCTCGGACGCGGCGATCGCGGCGGCGCTGGCCACTGCGGGGATCGACGTCAGCCGAGAGGACTTCACCATCGGGCCGTTCTCGGCGCTGGGGACGCCCCCGACGAACGGGTTCGCGGACGACCCGGTCAACACCGCGACCGGCAATTTCCTCGAGCCCGAGACCGACCTGTCGTTCGCCGGGCAGGCATCGTCGCTCCGGCTCACGCGGATGTACAACTCGCTCGACAGTCGCGTCGGGGTGTTCGGCCTCGGGTGGTCCTCGATCCTCGACATGCGTCTCGAGCTCAGCGACGACGCCGCGTCGGTCGTGCTGGACGACGGTCGGCAGCTCGACTTCCCGCGTGAACGCGATGGGTGGGGCCGTGCCATCGGCGAGGACATGTGGCTCCGAGCCGAGCGCGACTCGCTCGTCATCCAGGACAACGCGGGAGGTCGGTGGGCGTTCAGCCCGTCCGGGCTGTGGTTGAGCAGCAGCCGCGGACCAGGGACCGCGGTGACTGTCCGCCGCGACGATCGGGACCGGATCACCCGACTCACCCACGTGTTCGGTCGCTTCGTCGACGTCCAGTACAGCGGCGACCGGGTGGCATCGGTGACGGCGTCGGACGGGCGCCGCGTCGAGTACCACTACGACTCGAGCAACCGACGCCGTCGGCAGTCGACGGTACCGCTGGAACGACGACGGGTTGATCGATCAGGTGACCGCTGCGACGGGGGTCGTGGAGTGCAAGAACACCTACGACGAGCGCGGCCGAGTCGTGGAGCAGCGCACACCCTTCGGACGGAGGATTCGGTTCTCGTACCTGCCGGGTCGGGTCACGTCGGTGTCCGACGTCGACGGTGCCCACGACAACACCTGGATCGCCGACCGGAAGGGCCGGGTCGTCGGCATCATCGACGCCCATGGGCAGCGGCAGGCGATGTCCTACGACCCGCACGGCAACCTCGTCTCGGTGACCGATCGCGATGGTCAGGTGACCGTCCACGGGTACGACGACCGCGGGCGTCGGGTCCGGACCGTGACGCCGGAGGGCGCCGATCTGACGTTCGGGTACGACGAGCAGGATCGCCTGACCACGGTGGTCACCGAGAACGGCGGGATCGTCGCGTACGTGTACACGGGCGACGACCGGAACCCCGCCCTCATCACCGATCCCGTCGGCGGTCGAACCGTGCTGGAGTGGCGGGACGGCCTGCTCGTCCGCGCCATCGATCCGACCGGCGTCGTCGTCACGTTCCGCCACGACGCGTCCGGGGAGCTCGTCGGCGTCGAGAACGCCGTCGGGGACACCGCACGGTTCGTCCGCGATGCCGGAGGCCGCATCGTCGAGGCCGTCACGCCGCTCGGCAACCGGACTCGGTACCGCTACGACGCCGCCGGGCTGCTCATCGCGCGCGAGGAGCCGGACGGTGGGCTGTGGCGGTTCGAGCACGGGAACGGCGGTCGGGTGACGGCGACGATCGACCCGACGAGTGCCCGCACGGAAGTCACCCACGGTCCACACGGCGAGGTCGTGTCGACCACGGATCCCGTCGGTCGCGTCGTCACGAAGGACTTCGACGCGATCGGCAACGTGTCGAGGATGACCCTGCCCGACGGTGCCGAGTGGGCGTTCGTCCACGATGCGCTCTCCCGGCTCGAAGCCGTCGTCGACCCGGCCGGTGGCACCTGGAGACGGGAGTACGACGCGGTCGGAGCCCTCGGTGCCACGGTCGACCCGACCGGTGTCCGTACCGAGGTGCGCCGCTCGCGCGCGGACGGGGTCGACACGGTCCGCGACGCCTTCGACGCGGTGACCGTGACCACCGACGAGTTCGGGCGTCCGACACGGCTCGAGCACGTGGACGCGTCCGCCGAGCTCACGACGTACGACGCCTGCGGCCGACCGATCGAGCTCGTCGACGCGGACGGCGGCCTCACCCGCATCGACCGTGACCTGGCCGGACGCGTCGTCGCCGTCACCACCCCAGCAGGCCGCACCACTCGGTACGAGTACGACGCCTGCGGACGCCCGGTCAGCGCGATCGACCCCGCCGGCGCACGCACCACGCTGACCTACGACGCGGACTCACGGATCGTCGCGCGCACCCTGCCGACCGGCGAGGTCGCCCGGACCGTGTACGACCGTCGGGGTCGGGTGGTCCATGCCGACGTGCCCGGGGTGGGCACTGCGCAGTACCGGTACGACCGGGTCGGTCGCGTGGTCTCGGCGCGGGACACCCGGTTCGGTCAACGGACCTTCCGCTACGACGCCGCCGGGCAGCTCGTCGCGGCCGTGAACGGGCTCGGCGGCACGACCCGCTACGAGTACGACCAGCGTGGACGACTCGTCCGCACCGTCGATCCTCTGGGCGGCGTGACCGTCCGGACGTACACGCAGCTCGACAAGGTGGCCTCGTCCACGGATCAGCTCGGGCGCACGACGACGGCGACCTACGACGCCGCCGGACGACAGCTCACCCAGACCGACCCGGACGGCACCGTGCTGCGATGGGAGTACGACGCAGCCGGTCGCGAATCCGCGCAGTACTCCGACGACCGGTTGATCGGCCACATCGACCGCGATGCGCGTGCCCGCACGGTGACGATCACCGACGGGACCCGTCCGGACTCCCCCGCCACCCACGTCCTCGAGTTCGGCCGGCTGGGCCAACTCGTCCGACGCACCACCGGCGCGCGCGAAACGCGGTGGACCCACGATGCCGACGGGCTCCGCACCTCGGTCCAGGCGCCGGACGGCGCGACGATCCGGTACGAGCGCGACGCCACGGGACGAGTCGTCCGCGTCGAGCACTCGGCCTTCGGCGAGGCCCGGTACGAGCACGACGCGGCAGGGCGGCTCCTGCAGGCCCGAGTTGGCGACCAGCTGCAGACCTGGGACTACGCGAACGGACACGTCGTCCGGCACGCACGCATCGACGCTGACGGCACGCAGGTCAGCACGATCGCACGTGACGTGGAAGGCCGGATCACCGGCGTCGACGGACACGGCGGAGGCACGACGTACGAGCATGACGCCGCCGCGCAACTCGTCGCGGCCGTGCACGACGGGCGACGGATCGACTGGGCCTACGACGATGCCGGACGCCTGGTCGAGGAACGCTCGGGCTCCTCCGCCCGACGCTTCGTGTACGACGCTGCGGGGCAGCTCACCCGAGTCGACGCTGCGAACGGAGCGCCCGAGGCGGCGTACGACCACGACAGCGCTGGCCGACGGGTGCGGGCGGTCCGAGCCGGGATGACGACCACGTACGACTGGACCCCGCAGGGCCGCCTCACCGGGGTGACGGAGACTGCAGCGGCCGGCAGCACCACGATCGACCTGCACGTCGACGCACTCGGGGAACTCGCCGATGTCGACGGCGTCGCGATCGACTGGGACACCGCCGCGTTCGCGCCGACCCTCCTCGCTGTCGGCGACACACCGGTATTCCGCGCGCCTGGTGGTCTCACCGGGGTGGACGACGAGTGGACCACCAGCGGTCGACGCAGCACGAGAGCAGCCGACGACGCCGATCCGTGGCGGACGCTCACCAGCCTCGATGGCCCGGCTCTGCCTGGCGGCATCGCGCTCGGCTCCGACGGTTTGCTGCAGGTCGCCAGCCTCGAGTGGATGGGCGCCCGTGCCTACGACTCGTCGTCGCGCGGCTTCCTGTCCGTCGACCCGGTCACCGCGCCCGCTGGGGCAGCCTGGGCCGGCAACCCGTACTCGTTCGCCGGCAACGATCCACTGCACGCCATCGACCCGCTCGGCCTCGCGCCGATCACCGACGCCGAGCTGGAGGCCTACGCGGCAGCCGAGCAGGGCCCCCTCACCCGCGCCGCGGCCGCCACCGGGGACTGGTTCGCGAACAACTGGGAGTACGTGGCCGGCGGGGCGATGGTCATCGCGGGCGGTGTCCTGCTCGCCACCGGCGTCGGTGGACCGCTCGGGATGGTGCTCATCAGCGCTGGGGCCGACACCATCATCCGAAAGGCCACGACCGGCGAAGTGAACTGGGGGCAGGTCGCTGTGAGCGCGGCGTTCGGTGCCGTCGGGGGTGGTGCCGGTGCCCTGATCGGGAAGCACCTGCTCGGGAACGCAGCCGAGGGCGCGATCGAGAATGCTGCGAACTACGCGGTCAGCGGGCGGCCGATCACCCCTGCCGGTCTGCTCGCGAGTGCGTCCGAAGGTGCAGTGACGTCTGCGGCATCCGGTGGCACACTGTCGAAGGTCCATCTGCCCACTGCGGTGAAAAAGCTTGGAGACGAAACACCTCAGGTCAAGGCGGTTCCCGACGGCCGATGCTTCCCACGGCGACCCCTCCCGCGGGATAGCACAGGCAACGACCTACCTGATTCCGCATTTCCTCACACCCAGCTTGGGTACCGCAGGGGCAGCAAAGGCCCCTACCCGCAAGCGAGAGAATTCGCCGATGATGGTGAGGTGGTTCGGACCATCGACTTCACGGACCACAATCGCCCCGAATCGCACACCAACCCTCACCAGCACAGGGCAATACCGAATCCGACCGGCGGAACCGCACGGCGGGGTGGCCCTGAGCCTGTACCGGAGTTCCAATGATCCTGTACCAACGTTCAATCAATTCCGCACCGGCTGGGATGATAACCTTCCAAAAGGTCTTTGATGCGCTCAATCTGCGAGCGTTACAATGGTTGATAACTGACTTGTGGATGACGGCGATCCCGGAGTCCGGATTGGATGTCCTTCAGCTTGAGAATAAGGTCACTCAGAGCGACGGGAGGGGTCTTTGGGTTTCACATGGCGAGATGCTGAAGATAGTTCGGTCATGTGACCAAATGATCGATGGGGAGTTCCTGGGTCACCCCATGGCAAATTCCGTGGATGTGGTCAGACCGATCGTTCGCATCGATTTCTTCGACAGCTCCATCGCGACGGTGATCATCGATGAACAGATCATCTCAGTACCGAGCGAATTGATAAACCTCCTAGGGACCGGATCTCCTCAGGTAGAATTGGCCACACGTGGGTCAGAATCCTGATCGCGAAGGTCTTCCCGTTACTCATCACCCAGCGATGAGCTACTGACAAAAGGTGAGCCTTTCCACCCTCCACAACAAATGATTCCGCTCCGTCGGCGACGACATTGCCGATGGCAAGCGACGTACAAGGCCGGGTGCCACGAAAGCACGGTTCCGGCTGACACCGCGGTCGCGATCACCGCGTTCAGGCCCGGCGTGACCGACGTCCTCACTGTCGTGCGCGTCGGCGGCCTCTCTCCGTGCGCTGTCGAGACCGAGCATTCAGATGACCCCGCCTACGTCGCATCGGCGAAGCTCGACCGGACCAGAGGCGAGCGCACTTAATACTCGCTTCGTAGCCGTCCCACTGCGCACCGGGCGTCTCGGCGATGATGCTCACGAAGATTCGCACGGCCTCGCCCAGTCGGGCGTCATCGACGAGGACGTTCTGCTGATCAGCGGCGACGTACCACTCCGCACCCGACGGTTTGACCGCGACGGTTGACCCGACGGCGGCGATCCGCTCGGAGGCTGCCCTGGCGGACCCCTCGTCCGGGAAGTACACGAAGTGCACCCAATCGCGCGGCTGAGACAGGTCTCCGCCCCGCTGCACGATCTGCTGCAGCACGGGGTTCGTCGGCAACGAGGGTGCCGGCTCGGGGCGCCTGCGCAATGGCCGCATGGCACGAGTGTCGCAGACAGCACCGTGGACGCACCGTCGTTTTGTGAGCAGGAATGGTCGGGTGCGCGACGGGTGACACGACAACTTCTGCTCACGAAGCGAGCGACCGGTCCACGACGGACGGGAGGCGCGGTGCCAGCTGGCACCGCGCCTCCCGTCCGTCCTGCAGTCGCGTCTACCGCGCGCTGGCCGCGCCGTCGCGCTGGACCACCTCGGTGAGCCACGCGAGGATCCGCGCGTCGAACCAGTCGGCGTCGTGGTTCCAGAGCTTGGTGTGCCGAGCAGTCGTCTGGATCTCGAGCCGGACGAGGTCCGGCCGGGCCTCCGCCAGCGCGTGCGAGGCGGACGACGGGACGAAGCCGTCGTCGTCGCTGTGCATGAGCAGGATCGGGACGTGCAGTTCGTCTGCGCGGGCGACCATGTCGAGCTGCCGGAGGTCGACGGGCTGACGCAGCCCGGTCAATCGGTGCAGGACCGGGGTGCGGAGCAGGCGCTGCGCGACCTTCCGGACGGGTCGCGGCAGGCGGAGCAACTGGCTCTGCGACTTGAGGACGGCGTGCCAGTCGACCACGGGCGACTCGAGCACCACCCCGTCGACGAGGTCGGCGAACTCCGAGCGGACCAGGGTCTGCAGCACGACGGCGCCACCCATCGACCACCCCATCAGGACGACGCTCGAGGCGCCCTGGCCGTCGACCCAGCGCAGGACGGCGTCGATGTCCTCCCACTCGGTGCTGCCGAGGCCGTACCGGCCGTCGACGCTGCGGGGTGCGACCCCGTCGTTCCGCCAGCTCGCCAGCACCACGGAGTACCCGGCCGCCCGGAACACCGGCACGGCACGGATCGTCTCGGCGCGGGTCACGCCACGGCCGTGCACGAGGATGGCCCACGGCGCGTCCGGGTCGTCGGCACGGACCACCCAGGCGGGCGAGGGGCCGTTCGGGGTCGAGATGTCGACGTCCTCGACCGGGACGTCGAGCTCGCCGGGGGTGAGGTAGAACCAACCGCCCCACCGGCCCTTGCGCGCGGCCGTGGGGTCGCCGGCGTCGATCGCGATGATGCGTCGGGTGACGGTGGTGTCCGTGCTGCCGAGGACCTCACCGACACGCATGTGTCCGGTGCCGCCGCCGAACCAGAGGCTGTACCGACCCTGCAGTTCGGTGTCCGCGGTCCGTTCGATCGTGACGGTCCCGCGGACCGGGTCGACCGCGTGGATCGGCACGCGCTCGGTGCGCTTCCGATCGGGCGTGACGACCGCCCTGGCCACCGCTGCCACGAAGCCGCCGATCACCGCCGTGGTGACCGCGGCCGCGGCGACGCCGGCACCCAGCGCGATGAACCCGGCCGAACGCGCGGCTCCCTGGACGACGTCCTCGGCGGGTCGCGCGGATCGGGACATGGTCCGGAGCCTAGTCTGCATTCGTGTCCGAAACCCGAGAGCCCGACGCGTTCGCGCGGCTCCGTGCGTTCGTGGCGTCGGGTGGCACCCGCGCCGAGACGACGATCACCGAGATCCCCTCGCCGTCGCGCATCGCGCCGTTCTCGATCGCCCTGGCGGCGGACGTCTCCGGGGCCGCGCACGGCATCGACTCCGACCTGGGGACGGGCCGGTTCATCGCCCTGCACGACCCGGACGAACCCGAGGGATGGGGCGGCGCGTTCCGGATCGTGACGTTCGCCCAGGCGCCGCTCGAACCGGAGATCGGCGTCGACGAGTTCGTCGCGGACGTGACGTGGAGCTGGCTCTTGGACGCCCTGGCAGCGAACGGTGCGGCGTACGACCACGCCTCGGGCACGGCGACCAAGATCATCTCCCGCGGCTACGGCGACCTCGCGGCGCAGGGCGACGGGGCGCAGCTCGAACTGCGCGCCTCGTGGACCCCACGCGACGAGGACCTCACCGCACACGTCGAGGCGTGGGAGGAGATCGTGGCGATGCTCGCGGGTCTGCCGCCCGCGTCGGACGGCGTGACCCTGTTGGCCCCGAGGAGGCTCGCACGTGACTGACCCTGGATCTCCGGCGTTCGAGGCGTCGCACGACGCCGTGCACGTCATCGAGACCCGAGAGGAGTACCTGGCGGCAGTGAAGGCGATCGCCGCCGGCCACGGTCCCGTCGCGGTCGACGCCGAGCGTGCCAGCGGCTACCGGTACTCGCAGCGGGCGTACCTCATCCAGGTCTTCCGGCGTGGCGCCGGCGCGTTCCTCTTCGACCCGATCCCGATCGGTGACTTCTCCGAGCTGAACGACGCCATCGTCGACGAGGAGTGGCTGTTCCACGCCGCGTCCCAGGACCTCCCCTGCCTGCAGGAGGTCGGGCTCGTGCCGACCCGCATCTTCGACACCGAGCTCGGTGCCCGCATCGCCGGGTTCCCGCGGGTCGGCCTCGGTGCCGTCGTCGAGCAGCTGCTCGGCATCACGCTCGCGAAGGCGCACTCGGCCGCCGACTGGTCGACCCGTCCGCTCCCCCAGTCGTGGCTGGTGTACGCCTCCCTCGACGTCGAGCTGCTCCCCGACCTCCGCGACGCCCTCGCCGCGACGCTCGACGAGGCCGGCAAGGCCCGGATCGCCGAAGAAGAATTCGCCGCCGTGCTGACCCGGGCGCCGAAGCCGCCGAAGGCCGAACCGTGGCGACGGCTGTCCGGCATGCACGCCCTGCGCGGCACGCGGGCCCTGGCGATCGCCCGGTCGCTCTGGACCGCGCGTGACGCCTACGCCCGGCAGACGGACATCGCGCCGGGCCGGACCATCCCGGACTCGGCGATCGTCGCGGCCGCGGCGGCGAACCCGGCGTCGAAGGGCGAGCTGAGCGGCGTGAAGGCCTTCACCGGTCGCGCCAGCCGCTCCGAACTCGACCGCTGGTGGGCCGCCGTCGAGGAGGGCCGCACGACCGAGGACCTCCCGAAGCTCCGCGCGTCCGGCGAGCCGTCGCTCCCCCCGCCCCGTGCCTGGGCCGACCGCAACCCCGCCGCCGACCGCCGCTACAAGGCAGCACGCGCCGCCGTCGTCACGCGTGCCGAGGAGCTCGACCTGCCCGTCGAGAACCTGCTCACGCCGGAGACCCTGCGCGTCGTCTCGTGGGAACCGCCGCAGCCGATCGCGACCGAGACCGTCGGTGCGGTGCTCGCCGCGCACGACGCCCGTCCGTGGCAGGTGGAGGAGACCGCGTCGATCATCGCGCACGCCTTTGTCGCTGCTGCACAGGCGCCTGCTGCCGAGAGCAACACCGAGTCGTAGGAACGCCCCAACCGGCATGCGTCCGCCCAGGCTCGGGGCATAGCGTCGACCGTGCACGCCGGGTACGTCCCGGCCGGGCGGGGCGGAACGTGCCCCGACCTGATCGATGAGGATCTGGAGGCCCAGATTGCCAAAGGCAGCAGACGTCGTCTTCGTTGACGGCGTTCGGACACCGTTCGGACGAGCCGGGGAGAAGGGGGTGTTCTGGAAGACCCGCGCCGACGACCTCGCGGTGCACGCGATGCGTGGTCTGCTCGACCGGAACGCCTCGCTGGACGGGGCCGCGGTGGACGACGTCGCCGTGGCTGCCACGACGCAGCAGGGCGACCAGGGCCTGACCCTCGGCCGGACCGTGGGGATGCTCGCGGGCCTCCCGAAGACCGTCCCCGGGTACGCGATCGACCGGATGTGCGCCGGCGCGATGACGAGCGTCACCACGCTCGCCGGGGCCATCGCCTTCGGCGCGGCGGACGTCGCCATCGCCGGTGGCGTCGAGCACATGGGGCGCCACCCGATGGGCTTCGGTGCCGACGTCAACCCGCGCTTCGTCGCGGAGCGCATGGTCGCGAGCGACGCGCTCGTGATGGGCTCCACCGCCGAACGCCTGCACGACCGCTTCCCCGCGATCACGAAGGACCGCACCGACGCCTACGCCGTCCAGTCCCAGCAGCGGTACGCCGCCGCGTGGGCTGCCGGCAAGCTGCAGCCGGACGTGATCCCGGTCGAGGTCAACACCGGCGAGGGCTGGGACATCGTCTCCAGCGACGAGCCGCCCCGGCCCGGCACCACCCTGGAGGCACTGGCCGCCTTGAAGACGCCGTTCCGGCCGCACGGGCGGATCACCGCCGGCAACGCCGCGGGCCTGAACGACGGCGCGACGATGAGCCTGCTCGCGTCGGCCGACGCGGCGAAGGAGCACGGGCTGCCGACCAAGATGCGCATGGTCTCGTTCGCCTTCGCGGGCGTCGACCCGGAGGTCATGGGCATCGGCCCGGTCCCCGCGACCGACAAGGCCCTCGCCAAGGCCGGGCTCTCGATCGACGACATCGGGCTGTTCGAGATCAACGAGGCGTTCGCCGTGCAGGTGCTCGCGTTCCTCGACAACTACGGCATCGCCCAGGACTCCACGAACGTGAACGCCTGGGGCGGCGCGATCGCCGTCGGGCACCCGCTCGCCTCGAGCGGCGTCCGCTTGATGACCCAGCTCGCCGCGCAGTTCGCCGAGCGTCCCGACGTCCGGTACGGCATCACCACCATGTGCATCGGCCTCGGGCAGGGCGGGACCGTGATCTGGGAGAACCCGAACTTCAGCAAGTCCGCGGCACGGAAGGCGGCCTGAGCATGACCATCGTCGACAACGACCGACTCCTGGCGCTCAGCGAGGACGAGGTCGTCACGCACTCGTACCTCAAGCACGTCGCGCTGCCCTCGGGCGGCACGCTCGGGCTCATCACGCTCGACAACGGCAAGGACTACAAGCGCCCCTCGACGCTCGGTCCGCGCACGCTGCACGAGCTGTCCGGCGTCCTCGACACCCTGAAGACCGAGGCGGCCGCCGGCACGGTCCAGGCCGTGGCGATCACCGGCAAGGAGTACTGCTTCGCCGCCGGCGCCGACCTGTCCCAGGCGGCCTCGGTGCCGTCGCGCGACGTCGCCCACGACCTGGCGGCGCTCGGACACGCGACCCTCCGCAAGCTGTCCGACCTCGGGGTCCCGTCGTTCGCGTTCATCAACGGGATCGCGCTGGGCGGCGGCCTGGAGATCGGGTTGCACTGCACCTACCGCGTGTTCTCCTCGGCGGCGCAGGGCATCGGGCTGCCCGAGGTCTTCCTCGGGATCATCCCCGGATGGGGCGGCGCGACGTTGCTGCCCCGCCTGATCGGCCCCGAGAAGGCGCTCCGCGTCATCGTCGAGAACCCGCTGAAGAACAACCGACTGATGGACGGAGCCGCCGCCGTCGAGCTCGGGATCGGCGACGCCCTGATCCCCTCGGTCACGTTCCTGCCGTCCGCGGTGGCCTGGGCCGACGGTGTGGTGTCGGGCCGGACGAAGGTGGTCCGGAAGAACGAGCCGGGCATGATCGAGAAGGCCGCGTGGGGCACGGTCGTCAAGGTCGCCCGCGGCCAGGTCGCGTCGAAGATCGGTACGGTCCCGAAATCGCCGTTCCGTGCGCTCGACCTCGTCGCCGCGGCGAAGTCCGGGTCGCTCGACGACCGCTTCGCCGACGAGGACGACGCCCTCGCCGACCTGCTCTCCGGCGACCAGTTCGCCGCCTCGATGTACGCGTTCGACCTCGTGCAGAAGCGTGCGAAGCGTCCGGTGGGCGCCCCCGAGGGCGTCGAGCCGAAGAAGATCACGAAGGTCGGTGTGCTCGGCGCCGGGCTCATGGCGTCCCAGTTCGCGCTGCTCTTCGCCCGTCGCCTCGGTGTCCCCGTGGTCATCACCGACGTCGATCAGAGCCGCGTCGACGCCGGCGTGGAGCGGATCCGCGGCGAGGTCGACAAGCTGCTCGACAAGGGCCGGGTCTCCCCCGACGACGCGAACCGCATCAAGGCGCTCGTGTCCGGGTCGGTGTCCTACGACGCGTTCGCGGACGCCGACTGGGTGATCGAGGCCGTGTTCGAGGAGATGAGCGTCAAGCAGGAGGTCTTCCGCAACATCGAGCGGGTCATCTCGCCCGATGCCGTCCTCGCGACGAACACGTCCTCGTTGTCCGTGTCCGAGATGGGCTCGGTGCTGTCCGACCCGTCACGCCTGGTCGGCTTCCACTTCTTCAACCCCGTCGCCGTGATGCCGTTGCTCGAGGTCGTGCGGACGGACCAGGCCTCCGACGAGACCGTCGCCACGGCGCTGTCGGTCGCGAAGACCCTGAAGAAGACCGCGATCGTCACGGCCGACCAGCCGGGCTTCGTCGTCAACCGGGTGCTCGCCCGGGTGCTCGGTGAGGCGATGCGCGGGGTCGAGGAGGGCACCCCGTTCGACGTCGTGGCCCAGGGAGCCGCACCGCTCGGCCTCCCGATGTCGCCGTTCGAGCTGCTCGAACTCGTCGGGCTGCCGGTCGGGGCGCACGTCCTCGACTCCCACCACGCCGCCTGGCCGGAGCGCTTCTACCCCGGTGACGGACTGAAGCGGATCGCCGAGTACGGACACATCCTGACGCGCGACAAGAAGGGCGCCGCGACCGGGTACGACCCCGCTGCCGTGAAGCTCGTCGCCCCGGCCAAGAAGGACGCCGCACCGGTCGACGCTGCCGAGATGCAGCGCCGCTTCGAGGACGCCCTCGCCGACGAGCTGCACCGCATGCTCGCCGACGGTGTCGTCCAGCACGTCGAGGAGATCGACCTCGGCCTGATCCTGGGCGCGGGCTACCCGTTCCAGGCCGGTGGGATCAGCCCGTACCTCGACCGCTCCGGAGCCTCGGAGCGGGTCTTCGGCGGTGCGTTCCACGAGCCGCTCATCGTCGGCCCTGCTTCGCGCTAGCCGGGCGCGGACCGGCTCCGCGCTAGCCGGGCGCGGGCCCGGCTCTGCCTCGCGGGAGCGCCGGCGCCGATCGGCTCCGCACAACCGAAATCGCCCCGAACCGCCGAATCTCGCGGTTCGGGGCGATTTCGTTCGTGCGCCGCCACGCCACGCCGCCACGCCACGCCACGCCGCCTCACCGCGACCGGCGTCGGCGCTCGGCGTCAGCCGCCGACGCAGTCGTTGCTCCCGCTGAAGCAGGGCGGCACCGACGGGCGCGGTGCCGCCGGTGCGGGCGGCTCGTCGTCGTACGACCGGAAGTACCCCGCGCTGTGCGTGACGACGAGCACGTAGGTGGCACCGCTCGCCCGGACGGCCTCGTCACGCCGTTCCGCACCGAGGCCCGGCGAGGTGTGCACCACGACGTCGTCGGGCGACCAGAGCCCGAGCGAGGCGTCCCACCCCTGCACCCGGACCACCGCGAAGCGGTCCTGCCCGAGGTCGTCGCCGAGCGCGACCGACTGCCGTCCGCCGACCTCGACCAGGGACGGCACCGAGCCGTCGGGCTGGATCGTCCGCGCCACGAGGTCCTCGTCCGTCAGGCCGGCCTCGCGGAGCGCCGGGCCCGCGACGCGCACAGCATCGGCGGGCGTGGTCGCACCCTCGATCGTGTACACCGCGCCGGCGTCGATCTGGCACGACGTGCCCGTGGCGGGCTGGAAGAGCCCGGAGTTGGTCGCGTTCCCGCACGAATCCGTCCACGTGGCGTCGACGCGCCGGACGGCATCGGTGCCCGCCCAGTCGATCACGCGGTGCATCGTCTGCCGGGCCTCGACCCGCGCCTCGGCCTCGAGCTGCGGCGCGACCTCGGCGTCGTCCAGTGCGGAGCAGCCCGTCGTCAGTGCCACCACGGCGAGCAGGAGCCCTGCCGCTGTCGTCCCGATCCCCCATCGCATGCGGTGATCATGACAGACGACCCCGAGGGACATGCCCCGGGCGGCATGGACCCGTCAGCCGTCGACCGAGGACCGCGACCGCGCGGGCTTCGCCTGCGGCAGCTTCGTGCCGACCACCTGGTCGATGACGTCGCGGGCGATCGCCTGCGCCGTCAGACCGACGTCGGCCAGGATCTGCGAGCGGGTGGCGTGGTCGATGAACTCGTCCGGCAGCCCGAGCTCGTTCACGCCGGTGTCCACGCCTGCGGCCCGCAGGTCCTGCCGGAGCCGTGTGCCGACACCCCCGACCCGCACACCGTCCTCGATCGTGATGACGAGCCGGTGGTCACGGGACAGGTCGATGAGCGACCCCGGGATCGGGACGACCCACCGCGGGTCCACGACGGTCACGCCGATCCCCTGCGCCTCGAGCAGTTCGGCGGCTTCGAGGGCGACCGGCACCATCGACCCGACCGCGACGAGCAGCACGTCGGGCTCCTGGTCGGAGGACGGGGACCGCAGCACGTCGACCCCGTCGGGCAGACGTCGCTCGGCGGGGATGTCCGGACCGACCTGTCCCTTCGACCACCGCAGCACGGTGGGGGCGTCGTCGACCGCCACGGCCTCGCGGAACTCCTCACGGAGGGTCGCGGCGTCGCGCGGGGCGGCGATCCGGATGCCGGGGACGACCTGCAGCAGCGCGAGGTCCCACATGCCGTGGTGGGACGGGCCGTCGGGCCCGGTGATGCCGGCGCGGTCGAGCACGAACGTGACGCCGGCCTTGTGCAGCGCCACGTCCATCAGGACCTGGTCGAACGCCCGGTTGAGGAACGTCGCGTAGAGCGCGACGACGGGGTGCAGGCCGCCGAACGCAAGCCCCGCAGCGGTCGTCACGGCGTGCTGCTCCGCGATCCCGACGTCGATCACGCGGGTCGGGTGCTGCTCCTGGAAGAGGTGGAGTCCGGTGGGGCGCAGCATCGCCGCGGTGATCGCCACGATCTTCTCGTCCGATGCGCCGACCTCCGCCAGCGTCGACGCGAACACCGAGGTCCACGACGGCCCCGACGAGACGTCGAGCGACTCACCGGTCTCGGGGTCGATGTGCCCGACGGCGTGGAACTGGTCCGCCTGGTCCCGGAGCGCTGGTTCGAAGCCGTGGCCCTTCTCGGTGATGGCGTGCACGATCGTCGGTGCGCCGTACTCCTTGGCCTGCCGGAGCGCTGCCTCGACGGCCCGCTGGTCGTGCCCGTTCACGGGGCCGATGTACTTGATGTCGAGGTTCGAGTACAACGCCTCGTTGTTCGTGAACCGCGACAGGAACCCGTGCAGCCCGCCGCGCATCCCGCGGTACAGGGCACGGCCCGGCGCTCCGAAGCGTGCGGCCGCCGCCTGCGACTTCTCGTACAGCGCGCGGTACTCACGGCGGGTCCGGACGGAGCTGAGGAAGCGCGCCATGCCGCCGATGGTCGGGGCGTAGGAGCGCCCGTTGTCGTTGACGACGATGACGAGCCGACGGTCGTTGCCGTCCGAGATGTTGTTCAGCGCCTCCCACGTCATGCCACCCGTGAGGGCACCGTCCCCGACGACCGCGACGACCGTGCGGTCGCCCTGCCCGGTCTGCACGAAGGCGCGGGAGATGCCGTCCGCCCAGGACAGCGACGACGACGCGTGCGAGGACTCGACGATGTCGTGCTCCGACTCACTGCGCTGGGGGTACCCGGCGAGCCCGCCGCGCTCCCGGAGCCGCGAGAAGTCCTGCCGCCCGGTCACGAGCTTGTGCACGTACGACTGGTGTCCGGTGTCGAAGACGAACGGGTCGTGCGGCGAGTCGAACACCCGGTGCATCGCGAGCGTCAGCTCGACGACCCCGAGGTTCGGGCCCAGGTGTCCGCCGGTCTTCGCGACCTCGGCGACGAGGAACCGCCGGATCTCGGCTGCGAGGTCGGTCATCTGCGCGTCGGAGAGACGCTTCAGGTCGCGCGGCGAGGTGATGCTGCTCAGCAGACTCACGGGCGCTCCTTTCGTGGGGCTGTCGGCCCACTCTATGCGCGTGACCCGCTGACGGACTGGAGGCCCGTGGCGGGTTCGCCACGGGCCTCCAGTCCGTCAGGTGGTCGCGTCAGCGACCGTTGGGTGGTCGCGTCAGCGACCGGTGTCCGGGTCGTGTCAGACGAGCGACCGGAGCACGTACTGCAGGATGCCGCCGTTGCGGTAGTAGTCCGCCTCGCCGGGGGTGTCGATCCGGACCACCGCGTCGAACTCGATCGTCTGCTTGCCCGCCGGCGAGTGCTCGCTCGGCTCGGCCGTGACGTGCACGGTCTTCGGCGTGCGACCCTCGTTGAGTTCGGTCAGGCCGGAGATCGAGACGACCTCGCTGCCGTCGAGCCCGAGGGACTCGATCGACTCACCGGCGGGGAACTGCAGCGGGACGACGCCCATGCCGATGAGGTTCGAACGGTGGATGCGCTCGAAGCTCTCGGTGATGACCGCCTTCACGCCGAGGAGGTTCGTGCCCTTCGCCGCCCAGTCGCGCGACGAACCCGAGCCGTACTCCTTGCCGCCGAAGATGACGAGCGGGATGCCCTGCTCCTGGTAGTGCTGCGACGCGTCGTAGATGAACGACTGCGCGCCGTCAGCCGTCGTGAAGTCGCGGGTGTAGCCGCCCTCCACGCCGTCCAGCAGCTGGTTGCGGAGGCGGATGTTCGCGAACGTGCCGCGGATCATGACCTCGTGGTTGCCGCGACGCGAGCCGTAGGAGTTGAAGTCCTTGCGGTCGACGCCGTGCTCGGCGAGGTACTGACCCGCCGGGCTGTCCGCCTTGATCGAGCCGGCCGGCGAGATGTGGTCCGTGGTGACCGAGTCGCCGAGCTTCGCGAGCACCCGGGCGCCCGAGATGTCCGACACCGCGTCCGGCTGCATCGTCATGCCCTCGAAGTACGGGGGCTTCCGGACGTAGGTGGACTCGGTGTCCCACTCGAAGGTGTCGCCGGTCGGGGTCGGCAGGTTCTTCCAGCGGTCGTCGCCCTCGAACACGGAGCCGTACTCGTGGGTGAACATCTCGGTGTCGATGGAGGCGTCGATGACCTGCTGGACCTCGACCGCGTCGGGCCAGATGTCCTGCAGGAAGACGTCCTTGCCGTCCTGGTCCTGTCCGAGCGCGTCCTTGTCGAAGTCGAAGTGCATCGACCCGGCGAGGGCGTACGCGATGACCAGCGGCGGGGACGCCAGGTAGTTCATCTTCACGTCGGGGTTGATGCGGCCCTCGAAGTTGCGGTTGCCGGAGAGCACCGCGGTGACGGCGAGGTCGTTGTCCTGCACGGCCTGCGAGATCTCCTCGGGCAGCGGGCCCGAGTTGCCGATGCAGGTGGTGCAGCCGTAGCCGACCGTGTAGAAGCCGAGCTGCTCGAGGTAGGTGGTGAGACCGGCCTTCTCGTAGTAGTCGGTGACGACCTTGGACCCCGGGGCGAGCGTCGTCTTGACCCACGGCTTGGCCGTGAGGCCCTTCTTCGCCGCGTTCCGCGCGAGGATGCCCGCGGCCATCATGACCGACGGGTTCGACGTGTTCGTGCACGAGGTGATCGCGGCGATGGCGACGGCGCCGTGGTCGATCGTGAACGGGTCGGCACCGTCCATCGCGACCTTCGTCGGCTGGGACGCGGTCGACGGGGCGCTCGACACGTACACGTGCTCGTGCAGGTGGGTGTCCTCGTTGGTGGAGCCCGCGGCGATCGGGTCGGAGGCCGGGAAGGTCTCCTCCACCGCGTCGTCGAGGTCCGTCTGCTCGCTCGGCGTCGTGTAGTTGTTCAGGTCGAGCTCGAACTGGTCCTTCGCCTTGGAGAGCTCGATGCGGTCCTGCGGCCGCTTCGGACCGGAGATCGACGGGACGACCGTGGAGAGGTCGAGCTCCATGTACTCGGAGTAGTTCGGCTCGACGGACGGGTCGTGCCAGAGGCCCTGCGTCTTGGCGTAGGCCTCGACCAGGGCGATCTGCGCGTCGTCACGGCCGGTCAGGCGCAGGTAGTCGAGCGTGACGTCGTCGACCGGGAACATCGCCGCGGTGGAGCCGAACTCCGGTGACATGTTGCCGATGGTCGCGCGGTTCGCGAGCGGGACCTCGCCGACGCCCTCGCCGTAGAACTCGACGAACTTGCCGACGACGCCGTGCTTGCGCAGCTCCTGCGTGATGGTGAGGACCACGTCCGTCGCGGTCACGCCGGCCGGGATCGACCCGGAGAGCTTGAAGCCGACGACCTTCGGGATGAGCATCGACACGGGCTGGCCGAGCATGGCGGCCTCGGCCTCGATGCCGCCGACGCCCCAGCCGAGCACGCCGAGGCCGTTCACCATCGTGGTGTGCGAGTCGGTGCCGACGAGGGTGTCCGGGTAGGCGTACGTCTCGCCGTCGAAGTCGCGGGTGTAGGTGACCTTCGCCAGGTACTCGATGTTGACCTGGTGCACGATGCCGGTTCCCGGCGGGACGACCTTGAAGTCCTCGAAGGCGGTCTGCCCCCAGCGGAGGAACTGGTACCGCTCCCCGTTGCGCTCGTACTCGAGGTCGGTGTTGCGCTGGAGTGCGTCCTCGCGACCGAAGAGGTCGGCGATGACGGAGTGGTCGATGACCATCTCGGCCGGCGACAGCGGGTTGATCTTGTTCGGGTCGCCGCCGATCTCGGCCATCGCCTCGCGCATGGTGGCGAGGTCGACGATGCACGGCACGCCGGTGAAGTCCTGCATGACGACGCGCGCCGGGGAGAACTGGATCTCGGTGTCCGGCTCGGCGTCGGGCTGCCACGACCCGAGGGCACGGATCTGCCCCTCGGTGACGTTCTTGCCGTCCTCGGTGCGGAGGAGGTTCTCGAGCAGCACCTTCAGGCTGTACGGGAGCTTCTCGTGCCCGGGCACCGTGTCGATCCGGTGGATCGCGTAGTCGACACCCCCAACCGACAGTGTGTCCTTCGAGCCGAAGCTGTTGACTGCAGCCACTGTGCCGCCTCCCTGGTTGATCGGTGTGCCCCCATCCAAGCGGGGCGCAGGGCGTCCCACCAGCAAGGCAAACCTAAACCCGTCAGCCCTGGGAGGACCGACGAGAACTATCTCGATGTCGAGACAACTCTACACCGCGGCGGCGCCGCCCTCGCGCCGGAACACCGTGCGGACGAGCAGCCAGGTCACCCAGAGCAGCGCCGCGTACAGCGGGACACCCGTGATCAGCTTGATGCCGGCGAGCAGTTCGACCTGGGCCGTCAGGTAGAGCGGGACCTCGATGAGCAGCCGGATCGCGAAGAGCCCGACCCACAGCCACGTCGCCACGGTCAGCACGCGACGCTTCGCCGGGTCCGCCCGCCAGTCCTGGTGGCTGCCGTCCTCGTTCGGCGGCAGCAGGAACCCGACGACGACACCGATGAGCGGCTGCCGGATCGCGAGCGTCACGAGCAGGCCGACGAGCCACACGGCGTTGATCACGATGCCGGGGATGAAGTTGCTCTCGGCCCGGCCGGTGATGAGCGCGAGCCCTGCGGAGATCGCCACGCCGAGGATCCCGGCCAGGGACATCACCAGCGACTGCCGCTGCAGCAGGCGGAGGACGACGAAGACCACGCCGATCGCGACCGGGATCAGGACGCTCGGGACGAGCTCCTTCGTGATCGCGTAGACGACGAGGAACGCGAGCCCGGGCAGCACCGACTCGGCGAGTCCCCGGACGCCGCCCACCGCCGCGACGAGCGCCCGTCCGGAGGGCGCCTCGCCCGGGGCGACCTTGCCGAGCCCGGTGTTCGCGACGGCCGCGCGGAACTGGTCGTTGAAGGAGGGCAGCGCGTCCGACGCGCGCTCGTCGGGACGGGAGGTGTCGTCGTTGTCCGGCACCGTGCCTCCAGGCAGGTCGTTGGTCAGATCGCCGACTGCGTCGACTTCGGCATGTGCAGCGGGATGAGGTCGCGCGGCGGCATCGGCGTGTTGCCGCGGACCACGACGACGCTGCGGAACAGCTCCTCGATCTCGACGGCGTCGTCCGGCGACTCCGCGGCCTTCCCGGCGATCACGCCGCGGAGGAACCAACGCGGGCCGTCGACGCCGATGAAGCGTGCCGGGCGGACACCCTCGGTGACGCCGGAGCCGTCCGTCACCACGGGCACCTGCGCCCGGAGCTCGGGGCCGAACGGGCCGTCGACCTCGGTCACGACACCGCCCTGGCGCTCGATCTGCTCGGCGATCTGCGCCCGGATCTCGTGCCAGAGGCCGGTGGAGCGCGGCGCCGCGAACGGCTGGACCTGGAGCGTGGACTCCTCGTAGTCGAGCCCGACCGCCACGACGCGCTGCGAGCCCTCCTCGACCTCGAGCCGGAGGTGCAGGCCCTCGCGCGGCAGGACCTTCACGCCGCCGAGGTCGACGTACGGGCGGACCAGGTTCGCCTCGGTCTCGTCGTGCGGGCCGTTGTCGGCACGGTCGTCCGGTGCGGACTTGTCCGTCGGCGCGACCGCGTCCACCTCGTCGAGGTCCGCGTCGGCGTCGGTCGCGATGTCGACCTCGGGGGTCGTGTCCGCGATCTCGACACCGTCGGCGACGGCGTCCGCCACCTCGACCTCGTCACGCTTGCGTCGGCCGAACTTCATGCGCGCGTTCCTTCCTGAGCATCGTCGGCGGTGCCCCGGACGGCACCGCTCCGGTCACCGTAGCCCGACGAGCCGAAGCCACCCTGGCCGCGGACGCTGTCGGGCAGCTCCTCGACGCGGGTGAACGACACGCGCGGCACCGGCATCACGATCATCTGGGCGATCCGATCCCCGACCTGCACCTCGTGCGCGGCGGACTGGTCGGTGTTGAGCAGGGCGACCTTGACCTCGCCCCGGTAGCCGGCGTCGACCGTTCCAGGCGCGTTCACGATCGTGATGCCGTGCTTCGCG
Organism: Curtobacterium sp. SP.BCo; assembly: GCF_051903265.1. Lineage (GTDB taxonomy): Bacteria > Actinomycetota > Actinomycetes > Actinomycetales > Microbacteriaceae > Curtobacterium. Next base: position 2,232,860 of record NZ_CP194337.1, on the reverse strand, counting down.
GCCAGACCACTGCGCGGGACGACGAACGCCGCGTACCCCTCGGGTAGGGCGATCCGGAGGCCGGTCCCCACGAGACGGCGTTCGCCGGGCTGCAGCACGAAGGCCTCGGTCGAGACGAGGTCGGCACCGGCGTCACCGGGGTGGGCGTATCCGGGAGCGTTCTCCCCGGTCCAGAGCACGTCGACTGGTTCGGTCACGTGTCGAGGGTAGTGCAGACCGTGACCGTTCCGTGACCTGGCCCGACTCGTGGTCGAATGGTCTCGTGACCGTGTACCGCGAACGACTGTGGGCCCCGCCCGTCCTCTACCTGGCGACCGCGCTCGTCATCCCCGCCAGCCTCCTCGTCTTCCTGCCGATCAGCGTGCTCGCCGGCGTGCTGGTCGCGATCGGGATGGAGCTCGGCGTGCTCGTGCTGCTCTGGGCGCTCGCGCCGACGATCGAGGTCACGGACACCGAGTTCCGCGCCGGACGCGCACACCTGCCGCGTGCGCTCGTCGGCGAGGTCGAGGGGTACGAGGGCGCCGAGGCCACCACGCAGCGCGGCCCGAAGCTCGACGCACGGGCGTGGACGCTCTTCCGCGGGTACGTGCGAGGCGTCGTGCGCGTGGAGGTCGCGGACGCCGCCGACCCGACGCCGTACTGGCTCGTCAGCGCCCGGAACCCCTCGGCGGTCGTCGAGGCGCTGCGCGGGTAGACCCGCCAGGAACACAACATACTGGCATTCTGCCGTTCGGTCTGACAGCCTGGCCGGATGCACCGCCCAGCCCACCGTCGTGACGTGCAGGTCCTCCGCGGCGTCGCAGTCGCGCTCGTCATCGCCGCGCACGCGTACGGTCTCCCGGCGGGTGGCTGGCTCGGCGTCGACGTCTTCTTCGTCGTCTCCGGGTTCGTGATCACCCGCAGCCTCGTCGCGGAGCACGACCGGAGCGGCCGGATCGACCTCGTCGGGTTCGCAGCCCGTCGCGTCCGTCGGCTCCTCCCCGCCGCGGTGGTCGTCCTCTCCGTCACGACCGCGTGCTCCTGGGTGTTCTGGTACCGACCCCGCGCGACCGAGATCACCGGGGATGCGCTCGCCTCGCTGCTCGGCGCGATGAACTGGCACCTCGCGCGGGGCGGGACCGACTACTTCGCGCACGAGGCGGCGTCGCCCCTCCAGCACTTCTGGTCGTTGTCGGTCGAGGAGCAGTTCTACGCCGTCTGGCCGATCGTGCTCGTCGTCCTGTCGATGCCGTTCGTGCGCCGTCTCCGCCACGGTCGGTCGACGGCTGTGGGGCTGCTCGCACTCGGTGCGCTCGGGGTCGCGCTCGTCGCCGGGCCCCTCGACGGCCCCGCGTACTTCAGCACCGGGAACCGGGCGTGGGAGCTGCTCCTCGGCGCTCTCTGCGCGCTGGTCCGCACTCCGGCGTGGTCCGCGCCCGTGGCGGCGTCGATCCGTGCCGTCGGCACCGCGGTCCTCCTGATCGGGATCATCGGTGCCGACGTGCTCGGCATGCCCACGGTGCCGGTGGTGTTCGGGACCGCCGCGATCCTCGTCGCGGGCGACCTCCGGGGTCGCGGTCGGGTGTCCGCCGTCGTCACACGCCCGTGGACGGAACTCGGAGCGGTCTCGTACTCGGCGTACCTCTGGCACTGGCCGCTGCTGGTCGCAGCGGCGGCGGTGCATCCCGGTGTCGTGGGTGCATCGGTTGCCGTACTGGCCGGCCTGGGCCTCGCCGCCGCGTCCACCCGGTGGGTCGAGCGGCCGTTCCTCCGGCCACCCGTCCGCCACCGGCACCGGCACCGGCACCGGCGGTTGCGGCGATTCATCCTCGTCGTACCGGTGACGGTCCTGGCAGTCTCCGCGTCGACGGCAACGGTGTTCGACCCGTCGACGACCACGAGGGTCCTGGGGGCGGACGGTGTGCTGGCCCGGTCGTCGGTGAGCGCGACCGACCCGGTGCCGGCCGGGAACACCATGCCCTTCCCCGACCGGCGGAGCCTGGCACGAGCCGTCGACGAGGCCGCCCGAGCGGGCAGCAGCACGCGCGGGTCGACTGCCGAGCTCGCCGACGCGGCTCGGCGCGCAGCACTGCCGACCGCGATGCGGGACGGCGGCTGTCTGACCCGCGTGGGTGCCCCACTCCGGACCTGCGGGTCGACATCGGACGTCGACGTCCTGCTCCTCGGCGACTCCACCACGGCCGCCTGGTCACCGACAGTCGTCGGAGCGCTCCCGTCCGGGACGACGCACGCCGTCGTCACGGTCGCGAGCTGCAGCGCCGTCCTCCCCGACGCGCAGATCGCTCCGCAGTGGGATGCCGAGTGCCTGGCGACGAAACGCGCCCTGCACGATCGCGTCTCCGAGCTCGACCCGCGCGTCGTCGTGATCAGTTCGGTCGCCGGCGAGTACCGCGACCACCTCGGCGACCTCCCCGAGGGGACCGCACGCACGGCATGGCAGCGTTCCGTCGAACAGACCGTGTCCACACTGCGTGACGACGGCCGCACCGTCGTCGTGCTGAGCGCCCTGCAGTACGGCCCGGACGTCCGGAGTTGTCCGGACCGCCTGACCGCCTTCACCCGCTGTGCGGCGACGCCGACGCCCGACGTGACAGCCAAGACCGCTGCGGAACGAGCCGCGTCGGAGCACGGCGGGTTCCCCTTCGTCGACGCGAGCACGTGGCTGTGCGACACCGAGCGACGAACGTGCCCGGCGGTGGTCGACGGGACGCTCGTCCGAGTCGACTACGTCCACACGACGAACACCATGGCCGAGCGTCTGGTGCCGGTGATGCGCAGCGCGGTCGACTGGGAGCACCTGCTCCGAGGATGACGAACGGCCCGCTGCTCCGGAGAGCAACGGGCCGTTCGTGTTCATGCGTTCCCGAGAGCGCTGCGACAGTACTCGTCAGAGTGCTGCGCACTCCGCACAGACCGGGCCGAGCTTCGACTCGTGGTCGAGCTGCGAGCGGTGCTTCACGAGGAAGCACTCGACGCAGGTGAACTCGTCGACCTGGGGCGGGAGCACGACGACGTCGAGGTCGACGTCGCTGAGGTCCTGTCCGGCGAGCTCGAAGCTGCCGGGGTTGTCGGAATCATCGTCGACGACCCCCGACATCTTGTCGGGAACGCGCTCCTTGAGGGCCTCGATCGACTCCGAGTCGGAGTTGTCGTCGGTCTTCCGGGGGGCGTCGTAATCGGTGGCCATGCCCATCCATTTCTCGTATCGAGAGGTCGTCGCCGGTGATCGGCGGCGACAGTTTGCACCACGTCTCGCCAGAGCGCAAACCGAAGTCTCCGGCGGGTCGTTCTGGCGCTGCAACCCGACACCCGTCGTGGCTATTCCCGGTGTCCGGAAACCTCCTCCGGGAGTCCGCGGCACGCCCGTGCGCCTCCGCTGGATCGGTGCCCCTCGGCTGCATACTCCTGGGGAACGACGCACGACCGTACGCGACGCTCGGAAGGCGGAACCATGCAAGACGTGAGAGTCATCGGAGTGGAATCCGGCGCGCTCCTGCTCGCCACCGACGGCGGCACCGAGTTCCGGCTGCCCGTGACCTCGTCGCTGCCGGGCCAGGTCCGGCAGGCGAACCCCGACGCCGGTCCGCAGAAGCGTGTCTCGCCGAAGGACGTGCAGGCACGCATCCGCGGCGGAGCCGACGCCGCCGAGGTCGCCGCGGCGCTCGACGTCGACGTCGAGTACGTCCGTCGCTTCGAGGGCCCGGTCCTGGCCGAACGCGCGTTCATCCTCGACGCCGCCCACCGCGTCCCCGTGACCCCTGTCGACGACGACGCGCCGGACACCTTCGGCGAGGCGATCACCGCGAAGCTCGAGACCGGTGAGGCCACCGACGTCGCCTGGGCCTCGTGGAAGCACGTCGAGAGCGGGTGGCAGGTCCGCGTGCACTACACCGCCGCAGAGGTCGAGCACGACGCCCAGTGGCGCTTCGACCCCAAGACGTCGACGCTCGTGCCGGACAACGGCGACGCGCACCGGCTCTCCCACACGGAGGACGAGGGCATCGCGCCGCGGCTCCGCGCGGTCGAGCCCGACCACCACGACACCGACGGCACGCGTTTCGACTCCGGGGCGTTCCGCGTCGACGAGCCCGACGAGGACGTCACGAACCCCGACGTCCAGGAGCGCCCGCTGCGTGCGCCGCTCCCCCGCATCGGTGCCGCCGTCGAGGAGCGTGCGCCGGGCAACGAGACCGCCGACCTGCTCGAGGCACTCCGCCGTCGTCGTGGGGAGCGCGAGGCCGCCGCGTTCGGCGAGCAACAGGACGAGCCGCGGGGCACGTCGATCAGCGTCGTCGACATCCCGCTGCAGGGCTTCGACGACGACACGGACGGCTCCGCGCAGCAGGACGCCCGCCCCGCGTCGGGCCCGGAGCCCGAGGCCGGTCGATCGGAGCGCAAGAAGCGCAACCGTCGGTCGATGCCGAGCTGGGACGAGATCGTCTTCGGCACCCGTCCGGACGACGACCCCGCCTGATCCACGGGCCGTCCTCGGGTCCTCCTACGCGAAGGCCCCGGCCAGCCGGAGCGGGACGAGGGTCTCCTCGTCGGTCATCGCGCCGTGCTGGCCGATCATCCGCTTCGGGACCTCCCCCGCACGCAGGGCACGATCGTCGTTGAACGCCCACGAGCCACGGGCCACGACCACCACGTCGCCGATGCGCTCGACGACGGCGTCCGTCACCGCGCCGAACCAGCCGGCCGCGATCGCCTCGTCGCGGCTGGCCACGTACGCCTTCTTGCCGTACCGGGCCCGGAACGCCCCGACGAGGGCGCGCACGTCGGTGCCCGGCGCGACGGTGAGCTGACGGCAGCGCGGATCCCCGGCGACGCCGACGACGTCGGTCAGCAGCAGCGGGTCCATCGCGATGTTCGCGTGGTCGGGGACGTCCAGCACGCCGTGGTCGGCCGTGACCACGATCCCCACGTCGCTCGCCACTACGCGGTCGAGGCGCGCGAGTTCACCGTCGAGGAGCTCCAGGGCGCCGGTCCACCGATCGGACTGCCAGCCGTTCTTGTGCCCGATCGAGTCGAGTTCCGGCACGTACAGGTACACCAGCGACCGACCGGACGCCGTCTCGGCGAGGGCCGCGTCGACACGCTGCGGGATCGAGTCGGCGGGCACGTACCGGGCACCGCCGAGCACGTTGGCCGTCATGCCCGATGAGCGGTACCGGGCCGGACCGACCACGACGGGGTCGACACCGAGCGCGGCTGCCTGCGTGAACAGGGTCGTCGACAGGAACCAGTCCGCCGGGACCTCGGTGTCCCAGCCGCTCAGCAGGTTCATCACCTGACCGGTGTCCGGGTTCCAGCCGCTGTACCCGACGACGCCGTGCGTGCCGGGTGAGCGGCCGGTGGTCAGGGTGCTGAGCGCCGCAGCCGTCGTCGTGGGGAACCCGCTGCGGAGCTTCCGCTTGCCGGTGGCGAGCCACCGGGCGTGCCCCGCGCGCGCGGCCAGCGCGGCGGCGCCCAGTCCGTCGACCAGCACGACGATCGCGGAACGGGCGGGACGGAGGGTGATCCGTGCCTCCAGGCCGGTGCTGCGCAACCACGCGTCGTCCGCAGCGCCGAGCGCGACGAGGCAACTCGGGAAGACGTCGGCGAGGTTGGCGGTGGCGTCGGGGGCCGTCGGTACGCTTGTTCCCATCTCCCCCAGTCTCGCAGAAGGGTGCCATGGCACGCACGGAAGCAGTCGGCCTGCCCGACAGTGAACGCATCGAGGACGTCGACGTCTCCGAGGAGATGCAGGGCTCCTTCCTCGAGTACGCGTACTCCGTCATCTACTCACGGGCGCTCCCCGACGCACGCGACGGCCTGAAGCCCGTCCAGCGGCGCATCCTCTACCAGATGTCGGAGATGGGGCTCCGGCCCGACCGCGGGCACGTGAAGAGCGCGCGAGTCACCGGCGAGGTGATGGGCAAGCTGCACCCGCACGGCGACGGCGCGATCTACGACGCCCTGGTCCGGATGGCGCAGCCGTTCACGATGCGCGTGCCGCTGGTCGACGGGCACGGCAACTTCGGCTCGCTCGACGACGGTCCGGCCGCCGCCCGGTACACCGAAGCCCGACTGGCCGAACCGTCCATGGCGATGACCGAGGGCCTCGGCGAGGACGTCGTCGACTTCGTCCCGAACTACGACAACCAGATCATGCAGCCGGGGGTGCTGCCGGCGGCCTTCCCGAACCTGCTCGTCAACGGTGCGTCGGGCATCGCGGTGGGCATGGCGACGAACATGGCGCCGCACAACCTCGGCGAGGTGGTCGAGGCGGCGAAGCACCTGCTGATGCACCCGCAGGCCTCGCTCGAGGAACTCATGGAGTTCGTGCCCGGTCCGGACCTGCCCTCCGGCGGCACCATCGTCGGGCTCTCCGGTGTGCGGGACGCGTACGCCAGCGGCCGCGGTTCGTTCCGGACGCGGGCGAAGGTCTCGGTGGAGAACCTCACCCCGCGCAAGGCCGGCCTCGTCGTCACCGAGCTGCCGTACCTCGTCGGGCCGGAGCGGGTGATCGAGAAGATCAAGGACGGCGTCCAGGCGAAGAAGCTCGTCGGCATCTCGGACGTCAACGACCTCACCGACCGCAACCACGGACTCCGACTCGTCATCGGCATCAAGTCCGGCTTCAACCCGACGGCGGTGCTCGAACAGCTCTACAAGCACACCCCGCTCGAGGACGGCTTCGGCATCAACAACGTCGCCCTCGTCGGCGGTTCGCCCCGCACGCTCGGACTCCGGGAACTGCTCGACGTCTACGTCCAGCACCGGCTGTCGGTCGTCACCCGGCGGTCGCAGTACCGGCTGGCGCGCAGGAAGGAACGGCTGCACCTCGTCGAGGGGCTGCTCGTCGCGATCCTCGACATCGACGAGGTCATCGAGGTCATCCGCTCGTCGGACGACTCCGAGGCCGCGCGCTCCCGCCTGCAGACGGTGTTCGACCTGTCCGAGGTGCAGGCCGAGTACATCCTCGAGCTGCGCCTGCGCCGACTGACGAAGTTCTCCCGCCTCGAACTCGAGGGCGAGCGCGACCAGCTGCTCACCGAGATCGCCGCGCTCGAGGAGCTCCTGGCGTCCGACGAACGGCTCCGTGCCCAGGTCGCCCTCGAGCTGACCGAGGTGTCGGACAGGTTCGCCACCCCGCGCCGGACGCTCCTGACCGAGGCAGACGCCCCGGTGAAGGGTGGGAAGAAGGCCGCCGTCGACCCGGAGTCGCTCCAGATCGCGGACGCCCCGTGCCGGGTGCTCCTCTCCACCACCGGGCGACTCGTCCGCGTCGACATCCCCTCGTCGGACCTCGGCATCGTCCGCGTGCCGAAGCGGTCCAAGCACGACGCACTCCGGTCCTCGGTGCTGTCGACCGTCCGCGGGCAGGTGGGCGCGCTCACCTCGACCGGACGTGTGCTGCGGTTCTCCCCCGTCGACGTCCCCGCCGTGCCGCCGGCATCGGTCCGGCTCGACGCCGGCGTCCGCGTCGCGGAGTACCTCGGGATCGCCCGCACCGAGGTCGTCGTCGCCCTGATCGACCTGTCGCCGGGTGCTCCCGACTCCCTGGCCATCGGCACGGCGCAGGGCATCGTCAAGCGGGTCACCGCCGGCGCGTGGCCGGACAAGGACGAGGTCGTGGCCATCGGCCTCAAGCCCGGTGACACCGTGGTCGGAGCAGCGCAGGCACCGGAGTCGGACGACCTGGTGTTCATCACCTCGAACGCGCAGCTGCTGCGGTTCCCGGCCGCCGGCGTGCGACCCCAGGGGCTGCCCGCGGGCGGTGTCGCCGGCGTCGCACTCGCCTCCGGCGCCTCGGTGATCTGGTTCGGCTCGGTCGCACGCTCCGACGACGCCGTGGTCGCCACGGTGTCGACGTCGTCGGCTGCACTCCCCGGCACGGATGCCGGACGCGCGAAGGTGTCCGCGTTCTCCGAGTTCCCGGCGAAGGGTCGGGCCACCCAGGGTGTCCGCGCGCACGCGTTCCTGAAGGGCGAGGACGGCCTGACCGTGGCGTGGGCAGGCATCGCGCCGCCGCACGCGGTCGGGACGGACGGCGCTGCCCGGACCCTGCCGGACTGGCTGTCGAAGCGCGACGGCTCGGGAGCGCCGCTCGACGCGGTGATCGGCACGATCGGCGGGAGCGCCGCGGCGCTCGACGGGACCGCGGGCGACGCGTAGGCGCGGGCCGGCGCGGCCGGCGCGGCCGGCGCGGCCGGCGCGGCCGGCGCGGCCGGCGCGGCCGGCGCGGCCGGGCGGCCGGGCGGCCGGGCCGGGCCAGGCCGGGCCGCGAGTCTCGCGCTGAGCGACCGTTCTCGCGCCCGCGAGCACGAGGAACGTCGCCCACCGCGAGACTCGCCGCAGCGGCGCCGAGTCTCGGCCCCGGACCACGCACGGACGGGAGGCGCGGGTCGGACCCGTCCCGCGCCTCCAGTCCGCGGCTGCGTCGGCGGCCGGCGGCGCGGCCTGTGCGGATCGTGCGCCGCGGCGCGGCGGGGCGCGGCGGGGCGGGGCGGGGCCGAGCCGAAGCTCGGCCACGCGGACAGAACCCGCGCTGTCGGGGCGCGAAACTGTCCGCCGAGCCGAGCCTCGGCCCGCGCAGGCGCCCGCCTGCCGCCTCCGCGTCCGTCGCGGCCGCGCCGGCGGCACGGCCGCGAGTCTCGCGCTGAGCGACCGTTCTCGCGCCCGCGAGCACGAGGAGCGTCGCCCACCGCGAGACTCGCCGCAGCAGCGCCGAGTCTCGGCCGGACGGGAGGCGCTTGTCGAGCCCGCCCCGCGCCTCCCGTTCCGCAGGTGCGTCGGCGGCCGGCGGCGCGGCGCGGCGGAAGCTCGGCCACGCGGACAGAATCCGCGCCGTCGCGGCGCGAATCTGTCCGCCCAGCCGAGCCTCGGCTGCGCCAACGCCCGCCCGCCCGCCTACGCGTCGATGCGGTCGCGGTCGAGGCCCTCGCCAGCCAGGATGAACTCCTTGCGCGGTGCCACGTCGTTGCCCATCAGGAGCTCGAAGACCTTCGCAGCGCCCTCGGCATCGGTGATGTTCACCCGCCGCAGCGTCCGGTGGGTGCGGTCCATCGTGGTCTCCGCCAGCTGGTCGGCGTCCATCTCGCCGAGCCCCTTGTACCGCTGGATCGGCTCCTGGTACTTCTTGCCCTGCTTCTCGAGCTTCTTCAGGACCGCCTGCAGCTCCTGCTCGGAGTACGTGTACAGCGTGTCGTTCGCCTTGCCGCGGTTCACCACGACCACCCGGTGCAACGGCGGGACGGCCGCGAACACCCGTCCCTGCTCGATCATCGGCCGCATGTACCGGAAGAACAGGGTCAGCAGGAGCGTTCGGATGTGGGCGCCGTCGACGTCGGCGTCGGACATGATGATGACCTTGCCGTAGCGGGCTTGGTCGATCTCGAACGTGCGGCCGGAACCGGCGCCGATCACCTGGATGATCGAGGCGCACTCGGCGTTCGAGAGCATGTCCGAGACGGATGCCTTCTGCACGTTGAGGATCTTGCCGCGGATCGGCAGGAGCGCCTGGTACTCGCTGTTGCGCGCGAGCTTGGCTGTGCCGAGCGCGGAGTCGCCCTCGACGATGAAGAGCTCGGTGCCCTCGGTGTCCTGCGAGCGGCAGTCGGCCAGCTTCGTCGGCAGCGAGGAGTTCTCGAGCGCGTTCTTCCGGCGCTGGGTCTCCTTGTGCGCCCGCGCCGAGATCCGGGTCTTCATCTCCGCGACGACCTTCTCGAGCAGCGTCGCCGCCTGGGCCTTCTCGGTGCGCTGCGTCGACGTGAGGATCTCGGTGAGGCGCTTCGACACCACCTGGTCGACGATCTTCCGGACCGCCGGCGTACCCAGGACCTCCTTCGTCTGCCCCTCGAACTGCGGCTCGGGCAGCCGGACGGTGAGCACGGCGGTCATGCCGGCGAGCACGTCGTCCTTCTCGAGCTTGTCCTGCCCGACCTTGAGCTTGCGGGCGTTGGCCTCGACCTGGGCGCGGACCGCCTTGACGACGCCGGACTCGAAGCCGGCCTGGTGCGTCCCGCCCTTCGGCGTCGCGATGATGTTGACGAAGCTGCGGAACACCGTCTCGTAGCCGCTACCCCAGCGGAGCGCCAGGTCGACCTCGCACTCGCGCGACACCGACGTGGAGACCATGTGCCCCTTGTCGTCGAGCATCGGCACGGTCTCGGTGAAGGTGCCGGTGCCTTGGATGCGCCAGACGTCGGTGACGGCGGAGTCGAGTGCGAGGTGCTCGACGAACTCAGCGATGCCGCCTTCGTACCGGAACCGCTCGACCACCGGTCCGGCAGCGACCGCGGTGCCGGTCGCTTCGGCGCGTGCAGCGGCTGCCTCGATCGACGCGGATCGACGGTCGGTGATCGTGATGCCGAGGCCGGGGACCAGGAACGCGGTCTGGCGCGCGCGGCTCACGAGGTCGCTCGTGCTGAACTTCGCGTCGGCGGTGAAGATCTGTCGATCCGCCCAGTAGCGGATCCGGGAACCGGTGACGCCCTTCTTCACCTTCCCGACCACGCGCAGCTCGCTGCCCGAGGTGAAGGGCGAGAACGGCGCATCGGGACCGTCGCCCGCGAACGTGCCGGGCTCCCCGCGGTGGAACGACATCGCGTAGGTCTTGCCACCGCGGTCGACCTCGACGTCGAGACGCTCCGACAGTGCGTTCACCACGGACGCGCCGACCCCGTGCAGGCCACCGGACGCCGCGTACGAGCCGGACCCGAACTTGCCGCCGGCGTGCAGCTTCGTGAACACGACCTCGACCCCGGTCAGCCCGGTCTTCGGCTCCACGTCGACGGGGATGCCACGTGCGGTGTCGCGGACCTCGACCGAGCCGTCCTCGTGCAGCACGACGCCGATCTCGTCGCCGTGCCCCGCCAGGGCCTCGTCGACGGAGTTGTCGATGATCTCCCACAGGCAGTGCATGAGACCACGGGAGTCGGTCGACCCGATGTACATGCCCGGACGCTTGCGGACCGCCTCGAGCCCTTCGAGGACGGAGAGATGGCGTGCGGAGTAGTCGGAGCTCACCTTCCGATGCTAGCGAGGCGCACCGACACCACCGCGCGGACACTCGGACTGGGGACAGCCGATCCGCGCTGAGCGAAATGGGCCCCCCGCAATGCGTCACTCTCAGGCATCACGTGTTGAAATAGGTGGACCAACCCGCACCACCTGCGATCCGTGAGGAGCACAGCAATGACCCAGACCGTGCAGGACCTCTCCATCGACGAAACCAGCAGCCACCAGCTCACCGCTGCTGACCGTTGCGACAGCTGTGGCGCGCAGGCGTACATCCGGGCCACCATGGCCAGCGGTGAGCTGTTCTTCTGCGCCCACCACGGCGCCGAGTTCAAGGACAAGCTCGCGGCCACCGCCATCGAGTGGCACGACGAGAGCAGCCGACTCTACGAGTCGAAGTAGCGACCAACAGCAGACGGGAGGCGCGGTGCCAGCTGGCACCGCGCCTCCCGTCTTGTCGTCGGTTGCGTGCTCGGGCGTCGCCTCAGGCGATGCGCTTGAACGCCTTGTCGACGTAGCGGTCGACCGTCGCGCGCGCTTCGCGGGCGTAGCGGTCGATGGTCCCTGTCCGCTCCGGGTCCGGCGCGTACTCGCGACCCAGACGTGCGGCGGCCGCGGCGAGGACACCGTCGGTCAGCTGCGGGTTGAGCGGCAGCAGCGGCCCCTGGGTGTGCGTGCCGAACGAGTTCCCGGCGATCGCGCCCTCGACCGGGGCGCCGGCCTGGTTGCCGCCGCCGGAGACGACGTCGGCGAACGGCTGGACGCCGGCGCCGAGTTCGATCGTCGTCGCGTGGTCCTCGAAGCCGGCCAGCCGCGTGGGGGCCCCGGTCAGGAGCGGGTAGCGCGTCTCGAGCACGAAGTAGTTCACCCGGCGCTCGGCACCGCGGACGGCACGCGCGTCGAACACCCCGAAGCCGGGGACGACCGCACCGTCGGTCGGTACGACCTCGTTCGTCGCGAGGTCGAACCCACCACCGACGGCGACCACCGGGACCCCGGCGGCCGCGAACTCGCGGAGCGGTGCCCCGATCCGGGCGATGTCGTCGCCGAGGGAGCGCATGGCGCTGAGCGGGCCGTTGCCGATCACGACGACGTCGGCAGCGGCGGGAAGCGCGTCGCCCGGGGCGTACTCGAGCACCTCGGTGTCGATGTCCGCCGCAGCGGCACGACGCACCAGGGCCGCGACGTTGCCCCGGTCGCCCGAGACGCCCATCTGACGGGGGTAGACGTGCAGGATGGTCAGCCGGTCGGCCGTCATGCGGTCTTCTCCATGTCCGGGTGGCCGAGGGCCTTCCGCGCGATCATCATGATCTCGTAGTTGACGATGAAGTTCTTCGTGCCACGGGTCGTGGCGCCGAGCTGCTCCATCTGCTTGATCGCTGCCTCGACGTCGGGCTCGACCGTGCCGATGCGGACACCGGCGTGCTCGAGCGCGATGGCGATCTGCCACGCCTTGTCGCCGGAGACGACGTCGACGTGGTCGAGCTTCGAGAAGTCGATGTCGTAGATCCAGGAGATGTCCGGCGTGCCCTCGTCGATCGCCATGAGCACCTGTTCGGGGTGGTCCGGCAGGGCGTCGAGGTTGAGCTGGAGGCTCGCGGCGTTCTTGAACATCGTGAACTCGGCGGACTCCCCCGCGATGGGCAGTCGCTCACCGCGGCCGTACGCCGGCTTCATCGTGCCGAAGGCCTTCGTCACGGCGTCCGCACGGAACTGGGCACCGAGGGCGGCACTCGCGGTCGCGGTGGCCGCCGCGGCGTCGACCGCGTAGTGCAGGCCGCGCGCCGGGAGTCGGACCGGGATCTCGGCGCCGTCGAAGCGGACCGTCGCGCCGTCACCGGTGTGGGAGACGACCTCGGCGTCGGCCGTGGTCTGCGCCCGCGTGCCGCCGTCGAACGAGTCGGCGTTCTGCAGACCGTTCGGGGCGGCGGCGATGACCTCGTCGGACGCGCCGAAGCGGAGCACGCGCTGCCCGTCCACGGCGCTGTACGCGTCGAGGAACTGGTCGTCGTGGTTCGTGATGACGTTCGCCGTCGACAGGGCTGCCGTGTCGAGCATCATCGTCGCGACGCGCTCGGTCTCGAAGAAGCGGTACAGCTGGTCGACCTGCACGTTGAGCATGGTCACCGTGGACGGCGACAGGATGCCCGCGAGCTCGACCGCGAAGGCCTCGTCGACCTCGAGGATGCCGATGTCCGCCTTGAGCTTGCCGGTCAGCGACACCTCGGACAGCAGCGCGGACGCGATGCCCTGCGGCAGGTTCGCTCCGGACGGGTTCGTGAAGACCCGGAGTCCGTGGGCCCGCACGATGTCCGAGATCATGTGCGTCGTCGTGGACTTGCCGTTCGAGCCGAGCACGAAGACCACGCCGTTCGGGAACTGCTTCGTCACGTGCTGGAGGAAGTCCGGCACGAGCTTGAGCACGATGTACCCGGGGTAGGCGGACCCCCCGCCCCGCGCTCTGGCGAGGGCGCGGAGGATCCGCCCGATCAGGATCGGGATGAAGAACCGCATCGGCCTACTCGAGGTAGTCGCGCAGCGACTGCGACCGGGACGGGTGGCGGAGCTTCGCCATCGTCTTCGACTCGATCTGGCGGATGCGCTCACGCGTCACGCCGAACGTGTCACCGATCTGGTCGAGGGTCTTCGGCTGGCCGTCGCCGAGGCCGAAGCGCATGCGGATCACGCCCGCCTCGCGCTCGGACAGGGAGTCGAGCAGGCTCTCGAGCTGCTTCTGCAGCATCGTGAACCCGACGGCGTCGGCCGGCACCACGGCTTCGGTGTCCTCGATCAGGTCACCGAACTCCGAGTCGCCGTCCTCACCCAGCGGGGTGTGCAGCGAGATCGGCTCGCGACCGTACTTCTGCACCTCGACGACCTTCTCCGGGGTCATGTCGAGCTCGCGGGCGAGCTCTTCCGGAGTGGGTTCGCGACCGAGGTCCTGCAGCATCTGGCGCTGCACGCGGGCGAGCTTGTTGATGACCTCGACCATGTGGACCGGGATGCGGATGGTGCGCGCCTGGTCGGCCATTGCGCGGGTGATCGCCTGGCGGATCCACCACGTGGCGTACGTGGAGAACTTGAAGCCCTTGGTGTAGTCGAACTTCTCGACCGCACGGATCAGGCCCAGGTTGCCCTCCTGGATGAGGTCCAGGAACTGCATGCCGCGGCCGGTGTACCGCTTCGCGAGCGAGACGACCAGACGGAGGTTCGCGCCGAGCAGGTGCGACTTCGCGCGCTGACCGTCACGGGCGACCCAGCGGAGCTCGCGCTCCTCGGGCTTCGACAGGCCGGTCGTGTGCTGCAGCTTGTCCTCGGCGAACAGGCCGGCCTCGATGCGCATCGCGAGCTCGACCTCCTGCTCGGCGTTGAGGAGCGCGACCTTGCCGATCTGCTTCAGGTAGTCCTTGACCGGGTCGGCGGTTGCGCCCGTGATGGTGGTCGAGTACACCGGCGCTTCGTCGTCGTCCGACTGGGAGATGACGAGGGCACCTGCGGCGACCGCGGCGGCGGCGTCCGGCTTGGTGTCCTTGTCGTCGGCCTCGGTGTCCTCGGCAGCGTCCGCGTCGGCCTCGGCGACGGGGGTCTCCTCGTCGAGGTCCTCGTCGTCGGCCTTCTTCTTCGCCTTCGGGGCGGCCTTCTTCGGGGAGGCCTTCTTGGCGGTGGTCTTGGTGGCGCGCTTCTTCGGCGCAGCCGTCCCCTCGGCCTCCGCAGCGTCCTCCGCCGCGGTGCCCTCGGGCTCGGTGTCCTTCGTGGGATCGATCGTCGTGCTCCGGGCAGCCATGCGATCACCTCTCTCGTCGTGCCACGTTCGTGGGGTCGTGGCCTCCCTCGCCGCCCAGGGCCCGCGCCGTGGTCTCACACGTCGTCAAGTCCACCGTTCCGGGCAGCACTAGGACCCATGTCAAGTCCCCCGGTTTCTGCGGCGCACTGGAGTGCTCCGAGACACAGGAGGCCCGAACGGGTCCGCGTTCATTATTGCACGCTCCGCTTCCGCAGGCGTGCAACCAGTGCAACCCAGAGCGGCCCCACCCGTATTCCGTCCTGCGCGTGGAGCTCCCGTCGCGTCCGGCGCCGGGCGTGCAGCAGCATGACGACGCCGATCCCGACCACGACGTACTGCACCGTGAGGGCCAGCCGGAAGTTGGTCCAGGCGAAGACCGTCTCCCCCGACGCTCGCGACGCGAGGTCCAGGATCGTGCCGATCAGGAACATCATCACGAATGCGGCGAGGAAGCCGCCGACGTTCACCACGCCGTTCGCCGAGCCGAGCGAACCGACCGGGTTGAAGGAACGGGCGAAGTCGAACCCGATGAGCGATCCCGGTCCACCGATGCCCATCACCACGACGAGCACGACGAGCAACCAGGTCGGCGGGTGGTCCGGCCAGAGCAGGATCGCGGTCCACACCACGGCGAGGGCGACGACGATGCCGAGCACCAGGTTCGACCGGCGGAGGGGGAACCGGGCGCACAGCACCCCGAGGACGGGGCCCACCACGAAGCCGGTGACGACGATCACGGTGAGGAAGCCGGCAGCCTCGGACGGCGAGTACCCGAGCCCGCGCAGCATCGGCACACCCCACAGCAGTGAGAACACGGTGCCCGAGGACTGCGTCACGTAGTGGGACCAGAACCCGAGCTGGGTCCCCGGACGGCGGAGCGCGTGCCCGAAGGTGTGGAAGGCACCGCGCCAGGAGTGCGGGAGCGGCAGCGGGATCGTGTCGGTGCGGACGTGCACCGGACCGTTCCGCACGAAGACGAACGCCAGCACCAGGCCGACCGCACTGGCCGCCGCGGCGACGCCGAACGCCGGTGACCAACCCGCCGTGTGCAGCAGGACGGCGAACGGGAAGGCCGAGAGGATCTGCCCGACCTGACCGAGGTTGCCCGTCCACTGCGAGATCTGCGGCAGGATCCGCCCGCTGAACCACATCGGCACGAGCCGGATCACCGAGATGAAGGTCATCGCGTCCCCGGCGCCGACGAGCACGCGGCCCGCGATCGCCGGACCGATCGTCGGCGACACCGCCACGACCGCCTGGCCGACCACGAGCAGAGCGGCGCCGAGCAGCACGAGTCGCCGCGGCCCGACCCGGTCGAGCGCGATCCCGACCGGGATCTGCAGCCCGGCGTACACCGCGATCTGCACCACCGCGAGCGTCGAGAGCACGGCGGCCGACACCGCGAAGCGGTCCTGTGCGTCGACCCCCGACACACCCAAGGAGGACCGCTGCACCACGGCGAGGACGTAGGCGAGCACCGCGACGCCCCACACGACGAAGGCGCGACGGGAGTTCACCGAACCAGGCTACCCGGGACGGCCCCGCCGCCAGGACGGGCTGTGGAGGACGCGGGCGGCGTGTGGGAGGCGAGCCGCGCCTCCCGGCTCAGTCGGAGGAGGCGTCGCCGTCCGACCGCCGATCGGCGAGGAATCGCTCGAGCTCGGCCGCGATCGCGTCAGCGGTCGGGACCTGACCGTCGACACCCGTCAGCGGGGATGCGATGGGGTTGCCCTCCATGTAGGTGTCGTGCCGGTCCTCGAGCACCGAGACCAGCCGCTGCAGTTCCTCGTTGCCGGCGACCTGCTCGTCGACGCGCGTCCGGAACTCCCGTCCCTCCTCGCGCAGCTCGTCCGACGGGAAGATGAGGCCGGTCGCCGCGGAGATGCCGGACAGGGCAGCGACCGCCGCGTCCGGGAACTCCGTGTCGGAGAGGTAGTGCGGCACGAGCAGGACCAGCCCGGTGACCTGGGCGCCGAGCTCGCTCAACCGGTGCTCGACGAGGTGCAGCACGTTCGCGGGCGCCTGCGTCTCGGGCTTCCAGACGCTCATCTGCTCGACGAGGTCGGCACGGGTGCCGGACACCGTGAGGCTGATCGGGCGGGTGTGCGGGACGGGCATCGGGATCGACTGCACCCACGTGGTGTCCGCGACCTGGAGCTCGGCGGCGAGGCCCGTGACGGCGCGCACGAACCGGTTCCACTGGAAGTCGGGCTCGTAGCCGGAGAGGAAGAGGAACGGCTGGCCGATCTCGTCCCGGACCAGGTGCAGCGCGAGTCGGGGCGGCTCGACGGCGGCGATGTGGTCGTGCTCGAAGGTGATCACCGGCCGGCGCGCCCGCCAGTCGAGCAGCACGTCGGGGTCGAACTCCGCGACGAGCTCGGTCTCGAGGTCCTCGAGCACGGCACTGGTCACCTGGGCGACGGCCGACCCGGCGTCGGCGAAACCGGTGAGTCCGGCGACCAGGTGCAGCCCCGCGGGGACGGTCGGTGCGTCCTCGGCGAAGGTGTAGAGCTCCTCGGGGTGGTTCACCGTCCCCATGCTAGGCGGGGCGCTCCGGTCCCCCGTGCGCGGCGACCACGCCGACAGCGAACACCTGCTGGATAGGGTTGTCCCATGGTCCGACCGACGCTCTCCACCACGACTTCCAGCCCCGCCGCCGTCACCGCCGACGTCCTCGTCGTCGGGGTCCGACCAGGGACCGACGGTGGCCCCGCGACCCTCGAGCCGAGCGCGGTCGGCGCCGTCGAGGCGCTGGCCGACCTCGACCTCGCGTCGTTCGGCGTCACGGGTGCGAAGGACCAGCTCGTCCGCCTGCCCGGTACCGGCGTCGCGGCGACCGGGATCGCCCTCGTCGGGCTCGGCACCGCGACCGGGCCGGCCGCGGTCCGCTCGGCCGCCGGCAGCGCCGTGCGTCAGCTGCCCACCGTGTCGACGATCGCGCTCGCGCTGCCGACCGACTCCGCCGAGCTCGTCGACGCCGCGCTCGAGGGCGCGGCGCTCGGCGCGTACTCCTTTACCCGCCACAAGGGCACCGGCACGACCGGGCCGTCGCGCGGCGACCAGGACATCGCGGTCGTGGCGTCCGCAGACGTCGCCGCGGACGCCGCCGTCCGTCCGGCGATCGTCGCCGACGCCGCGACGCTCGTGCGCGACCTCGTCAACACCGCCGCGGGCGACCTCGGCCCGGCCGACGTCGCGGACGTGGCCCGCGCACAGGCCGAGGGGCTGCCGCTGACCGTGGAGGTGCTCGACGAGACCGCGCTCGAGGAGCAGGGCTTCGGCGGGATCCTCGGCGTCGGCCGTGGCTCGGAGCGCCCGCCGCGCCTGGTCGTCGTCCGGTACGAGCCGGCCGGGGCGTCGAAGCACCTCGCGCTCGTCGGCAAGGGCATCACGTTCGACTCGGGCGGCCTCTCGCTGAAGCCCGCCGGGTCGATGCTCGGCATGAAGACCGACATGACCGGCGCCGCCACCGTGCTCGCCGCGACCGTCGCCGCCGCGCGACTCGGTCTCGACGTCCGCGTGAGCGCGTGGCTGTGCCTCGCCGAGAACATGCCGTCCGGTTCCGCAACCCGGCCCGGCGACGTCCTCACCCTGAAGAACGGCAAGACCGTCGAGGTGACGAACACGGACGCCGAGGGCCGCCTCGTCCTCGGCGACGGCATGGCGGCCGCCTCCCTCGAGCAGCCCGACGCCATCGTCGACGTCGCCACGCTGACCGGCGCCCAGGTCGTCGCGCTCGGCGACCGCACCACCGGACTGATGGGCAGCGACGACC
The DNA here is from genome assembly GCF_051903265.1 of Curtobacterium sp. SP.BCo. Taxonomy (GTDB): domain Bacteria; phylum Actinomycetota; class Actinomycetes; order Actinomycetales; family Microbacteriaceae; genus Curtobacterium. The sequence goes on along the minus strand of NZ_CP194337.1, from coordinate 2,214,297 downwards.
TCGTCGCCCGCGTCCGCGCCGTCGCCGAGTCGGTCGCCGAGCCGATCTGGCCGATGCCGCTGCCCGAGGAGCTCGACGCCCGGCTCGCCAGCGAGGTCGCCGACATGGTGAACGCCACCGTCGGCAACCCGGCCGGCGGCATGCTGCTGGCGGGCAAGTTCCTCGAGCGCTTCGTCGGCGAGGGCATCGAGTGGGCACACCTCGACATCGCCGGCCCGTCCGAGAACAAGGGCGGCGGGTACGGATGGCTCGGGAAGGGCGCGACGGGCGTGATGGTCCGCACGCTCATCTCCCTCGCAGAAGAGCTCCAGGCCAAGTAGTAGGTTTGACTCCGGCGGGGCTGTGCGCTCGGCGTGCCCCCGCCGGAACCAACGGGACGGGACCGGAACCATGCGGTCCGACCGTCGGACGCCGCCGCCGCGGTGTCCAGTGGGGTCCGACCGGCCCCGACACGCACGAGGGAGTTGCACCAGGTGACGGAACAGACTTACGACGTCGTGGTCCTCGGTGGCGGTAGTGGTGGGTACGCTGCTGCGCTCCGGGCCGCCGAGCTCGGGATGAGCGTCGCGCTCATCGAAGGAGACAAGCTCGGGGGGACGTGCCTGCACCGCGGCTGCATCCCGACGAAGGCGCTGCTGCACGCGGCCGAGGTCGCCGACGCGACGCGCGACGCCGAGAAGTACGGCGTCGTCGCCGAGTTCGCCGGTGTCGAGGTCCCGAAGGTCATCGAGTACCAGCAGGGCGTCATCAACTCGAAGTACAAGGGCCTCCAGGGGCTCATCAAGGCGCGCGGCATCACCGTCGTCGAGGGCTGGGGCAAGCTCACCTCGCCGAACACGGTGCAGGTCGGCGACCAGACCGTCACGGGCAAGAACGTCGTGCTCGCGACCGGGTCGTACTCGAAGTCGCTGCCCGGTCTCGAGATCGGTGGTCGTGTGATCACCTCGGAGACCGCGCTGCGCATGGACTACGTGCCGAACAAGGTCGTCATCCTCGGTGGTGGCGTCATCGGCGTCGAGTTCGCGAGCGTCTGGAAGTCCTTCGGTGCCGAGGTGACGATCGTCGAGGCGCTCCCCCACCTGGTCCCCGCCGAGGACGAGTCCATGTCGAAGCAGCTCGAGCGCGCGTTCCGCAAGCGCGGCATCGAGTTCTCGCTCGGTGTGCGCTTCCAGGGCGTCGAGCAGCACGAGAACGGCGTCGTCGTGACGCTCGAGGACGGCAAGACCTTCGACGGCGACGTCCTGCTCGTCGCGGTCGGCCGTGGCCCGGTCACGCAGAACGTCGGCTACGACGAGGTCGGCGTGACGATGGACCGCGGGTTCGTCACGACGAACGAGCGCCTCGCCACGAACGTGCCCGGCGTCTACGCCGTGGGCGACATCGTCCCCGGCCTGCAGCTCGCGCACCGCGGCTTCCAGCAGGGCATCTTCGTCGCCGAGGAGATCGCCGGCCTGAACCCGGTGGTCATCGAGGACAAGAACATCCCGAAGATCACGTACTCCGACCCCGAGGTCGCGTCCGTCGGGCTCTCCCAGGCCAAGGCCGAGGAGCAGTACGGCGCCGACAAGGTCGACTCCTACGAGTACAACCTGGCCGGCAACGGCAAGAGCCACATCATCGGCACCTCGGGATCGGTCAAGGTCGTCCGCGTCGTCGACGGCCCCGTCGTCGGCGTCAGCATGATCGGCGCCCGCGTCGGCGAGCTCATCGGTGAGGCACAGCTCGCCGTGAACTGGGAGGCCTACCCGGAGGACGTCGCACCGCTCGTCCACGCGCACCCGACGCAGAACGAGGCGCTCGGCGAGGCGTTCCTGCACCTCGCGGGCAAGCCGCTGCACGCACTGTGAACACCATGACCACCACCACGAACCACCCCTGCGAAGAGGAGTCCACCCGATGAGCGAATCCGTCAACCTCCCGGCGCTCGGCGAGAGCGTCACCGAGGGCACGGTGACCCGATGGCTGAAGAACGTCGGTGACCGGGTCGAGGTCGACGAGCCGCTGCTCGAGGTCTCGACCGACAAGGTCGACACCGAGATCCCGTCGCCGATCGCCGGCGTCGTGGAGGAGATCCTCGTGCCGGAGGACGAGACCGTCGAGGTCGGGACCGCCCTGGTGAAGATCGGCGACGGCTCCGGTTCGTCCGACGGGTCGTCCGACGGCGGCGCTGCCGAGTCCTCCGAGTCCTCGAACGAAGCCGCCGCGGACGCCGAGGAGCCCGAGGCTGCGCCGAGCACCGAGCAGGAGTCCGAGACCCCCGCTCCGGAGCCCACCGAGCCCGAGCCGGCCCCCGCAGGTGAGACCCAGCCCGCCGCACCGCAGGCTCCGTCCGCACCGCCCGCCGCAGCCCCGGTCCCGCAGGCAGCTCCGGTGCCGCCGCCCGCCGCCGCCCCGCCGGCCGCGGTCCCCGCCGCCGTCCCGGCCCCGGCCGCTGCTCCGGCAGCGTCGGCGCCGACGGCCACGGCCGCGGTGCCGAACCCGACGCAGGACGCGTCGGCCTCCGGCTACGTCACGCCGCTCGTCCGCAAGCTCGCGAACGAGCAGGGCGTCGACCTGTCCACCGTCACCGGTTCCGGTGTCGGCGGACGCATCCGCAAGGAGGACGTGCTCGCCGCCGCCGCGAAGGCCCCGGCCGCCGCGGCCCCCGCTGGTGCCGCCGCTCCGGCCGGTCCGTTCGTCGCCGAGGTCTCGCCGCTCCGGGGCACCCGCGAGAAGATGACCCGCCTCCGCAAGGTCGTCGCCGAGCGTGCCGTGCAGTCGATGACGTCGACCGCGCAGCTCACCAGTGTCGTCGAGGTCGACGTGACGAAGGTCGCGCAGTTCCGGGACGCACACAAGGCCGAGTTCCTCGAGAAGACCGGCTCGAAGCTGTCCTTCATGCCGTTCTTCGCCCTGGCGGCGTCGGAGGCGCTCAAGGCGCACCCGAAGATCAACTCGACCGTCGACGGCGAGGAGATCGTCTACCCGGAGACCGAGAACGTCTCCATCGCGGTGGACACCGAGCGCGGCCTGCTCACCCCGGTGATCAAGGACGCGGCGTCGCTGGACCTCGCGCAGTTCTCGCAGTCCATCGCGGATCTCGCCGAGCGCACGCGCAACAACCAGCTGAAGCCGGACGAGCTCGCGGGGGGCACGTTCACGCTGACCAACACCGGTTCGCGTGGCGCGCTCTTCGACACCCCCGTGGTGTTCCTCCCGCAGTCGGCGATCCTCGGTACCGGCATCGTCACGAAGCGCCCGGCGGTCGTGAAGGTCGACGGTCAGGAGGCGATCGCGATCCGTTCGTTCGTCTACCTCGCGCTGTCGTACGACCACCGGATCATCGACGGTGCGGACGCGTCGCGCTACCTCGTCGCGGTGAAGAACCGCCTCGAGGAGGGCAACTTCGGCCCGAACCTCGGGTACTGAACGACCTGAGCACCTGAACGGAACGGCCCCGATCCCAGCGGATCGGGGCCGTTCCCGTTGGGAGGACCGAAACACCCGCAGCGCCCGGCGCCAGAGCCCGCCGTACGCGGCGCCGTGCCCGTCGTACGCCACCGCGGCCCGTCGTGCGCGGAGATCTCGCCGGGCACCCGTGTCACCCGAGCGCGAAGACCGCCGCGGCGACCACCCCGGCCGCGACGACGACCCCGACCAGTGCCCGGCGGAGCGGGAGTCGCCGCGCACCCCCGAGCGGTACCCCGCGGTCGACCAGGTCCCGGACCGCCAGGAGCACGGCCGACCCCGTCGGCGCCGCCGGTTCGGGGTCTCCGAGCAGGAAGTCCCGCGGCGGTGGCGCCCACCGCACGGGCCGCGGCGCCGCCGCTGCGCGGACGCAGGACAGCAACGCGCGGACCGCGTCCACGTCGCCGACGAGGGCTTCGGCGATCCCGGCGTCGACGAGCGCCCTCGACGGTTCGCGCGCGTCGGTCCGTTCCCAGACCACCCGTGCGGCGAGGAGCAGGATGCGGGCACCGGTCTCGTCCGACCGACGCACCCCGTCCGTTCCCGGTGGGCGGTCGCAGAGCACGACCGCGCCGGCGTCGTCGACGAGGACGTCGTCGAGGCCGGCTGAACCGATGCAGATCGCGCCGCACCGTTCGGCGACCGCGAGCTCCAGCAACGGGACCGTGAGGGTCACCGCGACACCGACGGAGGGTGTCCCGAGGACGTCGAGCGCCGACGACAGGGGTGTCCCCGCAGGCCGGAGCACGTCGACGGCGAGACGCCCGTCGGCCAGCCGTCCGACCGCGACGACGGGCGCGAGGTGCCGCTCGTGACCGGCAGCGGCGCGGTCCGCCGCCCAAGCGAGGAGCGCTGCCTCGTCCTCATCCGCGCACCACCGGACGTGATCGGCGACCGTCTGCATCCGTACAGCCTGTCGGCGGGGGCGCCCGCGCCTCCCGGCCCGCCGCCCGTCTGTGGAGAAGTCCTGTTCGCCCACAGCCGGATCATCGGAGGTCCGGACACGTCGGCGCAGGCCGTATCCTGGGTGCATGGCACGCAGCAGTTCTCAAGGTACGACGGCGAAGGAGCCGGGTCGTCTCAAGCAGATGTACCAGGTCTTCACGATGACCCGTCGGGCGGACCCGAGCTCGGTCTGGTGGTTCGCCCTGGCGTTCGTGGGCCCGGTGGTGCTCGGCGTCCTGTTGGCGCTGCTGCTGCCCGGGCAGAACTGGCTCGCGATCATCCTGTGGATCGTCGCCGGTGTCCTGCTGGGTGTGCTGCTCTTCCTGATCGTGCTCGGTCGTCTGGCCGAGCGTGCCGCCTACTCGCAGATCGAGGGCCAGCCCGGCGCCGTCGGTGCCGTGCTGTCGAACTCCCTCCGTCGCCAGTGGCGTTCGAGCGAGATGCCCGTCGCGGTGCACGGACGGTCGCAGGCCGCGGTCTACCGCGCCGTCGGCACGCCCGGTGTCGTGCTCATCACCGAGGGGCAGCGGGGCAACCTGACGCGCCAGGTCGACGAGGAGCGCCGCAAGGTGCAGCGCATCGTGCCGAACGTCCCGGTGCACGTCGTGCACGTGGCATCCGGCAAGGACGGCGACGGTGCTGATGCGGTGACGCTGCACAAGCTCCCCCGTGCCATGAACAAGTTCAAGAAGTCGCTGAACCGCAACGAGGTCCTGGCCGTCGCGAACCGGCTCGACTCGCTGACGCAGAGCCCGGCCTCGGCCATCCCGAAGGGCATGGACCCGATGCGGGCTCGCGCCGGTCGTCCGCGCTGACGCTCCGCACCTCGAACGACGAGACGCCCCCGACCGTGCCAGGTCGGGGGCGTCTTCGTGTTCGCGCAGGACGGCGCAGACGTCCGGGGCTGCGTGGCACGCGCGGGTGCGGCACGCGCGTCTGGCGCAGCGTGCGAGGTTCCGCGCGCAGTGCGAGGGTCGGAGGCTCGCACCAGGCGCGGAACCTCGCACCGTGCAGCATCGAGCCTCGCACCGTGCGACCGCGACCACAGCGCCCGAGCACAGCGCAGCGCCGACCGCAGCGCCGCGCCGCGCCGCGCTGCGCGCCGCACCGCGCCGTGCGCCGCCCGCGCGCCGCCCCGAGCGCCCGTCAGCGCCGCACGAGCACCGTGCCGGCGATCCGGTCGTGCGCACCTCGGCTGTCGCGGTCGATGATGAGCGCCGGCACGATGAGGCACAGCAGGACCGTCCGCACGACCGGGCGCCACACCCCGACGTAGCCGCCGCGCATCGGGACGACACGGAGGCCGACGCAGATGTGCCCGAACGACCCGGACAGCAGGCAGATGAACAGGATCTGCAGCGCGGCGAAGATCGCGATCTGGATCCACGAGTGCGCGATGTCGCCGGAGCCGTTCACCGGGGACCAGACGCCGGTGACGTACGCCACCAGGTCGGCCAGCGCGCCGTCGATGAGCAGTGCGACGATCCGTCTGCCGATGCGCCCCACGCTCCGCGGGCCCTCCTCGGGGAGGCCGAGGTCCTTGCCGGGCCAGCCGTCCGGGTGGGCGGACGACGCGGGTGACGGAGTGGTGCTGCGGGCCATGGTCCCAGCGTAGGCGAGACCTGGTGGTGGGCCTGCGCCGGTTCCGACCGGCCCGACGTAACACGGACGAAACAATCCAGTCATGTCCGGGAAACCCGGTGTCAATAGCCTCGTCGGAGGGTGCACCTGCGGCACCTCCACATCACCCAAACCCCCTGGAGATCGACACACATGTTCAGCGATTCCTCCGAGGTCCTGGCCTTCATCAAGGACACGGACGTCAAGTTCCTCGACATCCGCTTCACCGACCTGCCCGGCGTGCAGCAGCACTTCAACATCCCGGCATCCACGGTCGACGAGGACTTCTTCTCGGTCGGTCAGCTCTTCGACGGCTCCTCGATCCGCGGCTTCGCGTCGATCCACGAGTCGGACATGCAGCTCATCCCTGACGTGACCACCGCGTACATCGACCAGTTCCGCGCCGAGCGCACGCTGATCATGATCTTCGACATCTACAACCCGCGGAACGGCGAGATCTACGGCCGTGACCCGCGCCAGGTCGCCAAGAAGGCGGAGAAGTACCTCGCGTCGACGGGCATCGCGGACACCGCGTTCTTCGCCCCCGAGGCCGAGTTCTACATCTTCGACGACGTCCGCTACTCGGTGACCCAGAACAAGTCGTTCTACTCGGTCGACTCGGAAGAGGGCGCGTGGAACACCGGCCGCGAGGAAGAGGGCGGCAACCTCGCCAACAAGACCCCCTACAAGGGCGGCTACTTCCCGGTCTCCCCCGTCGACAAGACGGCGGACCTCCGCGACGACATCACCCTCAAGCTGATCGAGGCGGGCTTCGAGCTCGAGCGCTCGCACCACGAGGTGGGCACCGGCGGCCAGCAGGAGATCAACTACAAGTTCGACACGATGGTCCACGCCGCGGACGACATCCTGAAGTTCAAGTACATCGTCAAGAACACGGCCGACCAGTGGGGCAAGGTCGCCACGTTCATGCCGAAGCCGCTCTTCGGTGACAACGGCTCGGGCATGCACACCCACCAGTCGCTCTGGAGCGACGGCAAGCCGCTGTTCTACGACGAGAACGGCTACGGCGGTCTGTCGGACGTCGCCCGCTGGTACATCGGCGGCATCCTCAAGCACGCCCCGGCGCTGCTCGCCTTCACGAACCCGTCGATCAACTCCTACCACCGTCTGGTGAAGGGCTTCGAGGCGCCGGTCAACCTGGTCTACTCGGCCGGCAACCGTTCCGCCGCGATCCGCATCCCGATCACGGGCACCAACCCGAAGGCCAAGCGCATCGAGTTCCGCGCGCCGGACGCCTCGGGCAACCCGTACCTCGCCTTCGCCGCGCAGCTCATGGCGGGCCTCGACGGCATCCAGAACCGCATCGAGCCGCACGAGCCGGTCGACAAGGACCTCTACGAGCTCCCCCCGGAGGAGGCCAAGGGCATCCCCCAGGTCCCGGGCTCGCTCGACGAGGCCCTCGACGCGCTCGAGGCCGACCACGAGTTCCTCGTCAAGGGCAACGTCTTCACCGAGGACCTCATCCAGACCTGGATCGACTACAAGCGTGAGAACGAGATCCTCCCCCTCGCGCAGCGCCCGCACCCGTTCGAGTACGAGCTCTACTTCGGCGTCTGATCCTCGCTGACCGCTCGGAAGGGCCCCGCACCACACCGGTGCGGGGCCCTTCCGCGTGCGGCGGTCCGGCAGGAGGGTGCCAGGGCGACCGCCTGGAGGCGCGGTGCCGGTCCGTCGGACGGGCGTCGCGCCTCCAGGCCGTCGCGTCCAGAGCCGCGCGTTCCTTCCCAGAGCAGGTGCGATGGCAAGAGAGAACGGGCGTACCTGGTCGGAACGTCCGACCAGGTACGCCCGTTCTGCCCAGGAACGACCGGAAGCGCCCGACCCGCGGCGCACGGCGCAGCGCGCACGAGAGCGGGGCCCGTGCCGCCCCGGCACGGACCCCGCTTCGCGTCCGGACGACTACCGCGCGGTGGCCACCGCGTCGTGAGTCCCCGCGGCGACGCTCACGGGTGCACCCGTGACCGGAGTGGGCCGTCCCAGGGAACGGACGGTCCAACCCGCCTTGACCCAGTCGGTGACCGGGAGGCAGTTGCGGGCGTCGATGACGGTCCGACGACCCACGATGGCGGCGAGTTCGGCGGGGTCCGCAGCGACCACGTCGTCCCACTCGGTGAGCACGAGCACCACGTCGGCGTCCTCGACGGCACCGGCCATCGACGACGAGTAGGTGAGCGTCGGGAACGAGCGGCGCGCGGTCTCCATCGCTTCCGGGTCCCACAGCGTCACCTGGGCGCCGCGGAGGTGCAGCGCCGCCGCGACGTTGAGCGCCGGGGAGTCACGGACGTCGTCGGTGAGCGGCTTGAAGGCCGCGCCGATGACGGCGACGCGTCGGTTCAGCACGGAGCCGCCGAGCGCGTCGATCGTCATGTCGATGACGCGTTCGCGCTGCCCCATGTTGATCTCGTCGACCTGCTGCATGAGCCCGACCACGCGGCCGGCGCCGAGTTCGTTCGCGCGGTGCATGAGCGCGCGGATGTCCTTCGGCAGGCAGCCGCCGCCGAACCCGAGTCCGGCGTTCAGGAATTTCCGGCCGATGCGCGCGTCGTGCCCCAGGGCGTCCGCGAGGGTCGACACGTCGGCCCCGGTGATCGCGCACATCTCCGAGATCGCGTTGATGAACGAGATCTTCGTGGCGAGGAAGGCGTTCGCACTGACCTTGACGAGCTCCGCCGTGGCGAGGTCGGTCGTGATCACCGGGGTGCCCTCGGCGATGGGTGCGGCGTAGACCTCGCGGATGACGGCATCGGCGGCCTCGGACGCACCGCCCCAGACGAGCCGGTCCGGGTGGAGGGTGTCGTCGACGGCCTTGCCCTCGCGGAGGAACTCGGGGTTCCAGATGAGCTCGGCGCTGATGCCGGACGGTGCGAACTCGCGGACGATGCCGCGGAGCCGCGCGGCGGTGCCGACCGGGACGGTCGACTTGCCGACGATGAGCCCGGGGTGCGTGAGGTTCTCGGCGACGCCACGGGTCGCGCTCTCCACGTAGGCGAGGTTCGCGGCGTGCGAGCCGGCCTTCTGCGGGGTTCCGACGCAGACGAAGTGCACGTCCGCCGCGGCCACCGCGGACGCGATGTCGGCCGTGAAGCGGAGCTTCCCGCTCGCTACGTGCTTCGTGATGAGCTCCGGCAGGCCGGGCTCGAAGAAGGGCACCTCGCCGGCGGAGAGCGCCGCGAGCTTGGACGGGTCGACGTCAACGCCGATGGTCTCGAAGCCCATCTCGGCCATGGCGGCCGCGTGGGTGGCACCGAGGTAGCCGGTGCCGATGACGCTGATGACGGGAGCGGGACGCGTGTCGGCCGATGCGGTCGACTTCTTGGACTCGGTCATTGCTTGACCTCCTGAAGGTCGTAGTCGATGTCGGTGCGCTTGATGCCGTCGGCGAAGGCCTGGAGGCTGTCCGCACGGGAGTCGAGGCGCCAGTCGTTGGTGGTGCGGGTGCCGTCGACGATGGTCGTCGCCGTCTCGCTGAAGTACGAGAAGCCGATGATGTCGGCGTTGGCCGGGTCCGCGAGGGCGTCGAACAGCGAGTTGATCCACTGCGACTTCTGCGAGTTCGAGACGCTGCCCCCGGTCTCGGTGGCACCGATCTCGTTGAGGACGATGCCCTTGCCCGGCGCGATCTGCCGGATCTGGGCGAGGGTCGCACCGAAGGTGTTCTGGAACGTCGGCGATTCCTTGGCGTCGCGGTAGTAGCCGCTCATGCCCACCCAGTCGACGTACTTCGCACCCGGGTAGTAGTTCGCCATGTAGTCGAGCGTCTGGTACTTCGCGTTGCCGAGCTTGTCGATGCGCGACGGGGACCAGTCCCAGATGGCGTACTGGTTCGCGCCGTTGTCCTGGAAGACCTGCCAGACGTGCTGCCACATCGCCGTGTACGAACCGGCGGCGTTCTGCTGCTTCGTACCCTCGGACCAGTTGTACCACTGGCCGTTCATCTCGTGGTCGAGGCGGATCACGAGCGGCATCCCGTTCGCCTTCAGCGCCTGGGCGTACTTCGTCAGGTATGCGTCGAACTTGCCCGAGATGATGTCCTGGTTCGTGTAGCCCGCGACGTACGGCTCGTCGTTGCCGGTCTTCGCCGGGGCGGACTCCCACGTCATCATCGGCAGGCGACCGTTGGCCCAGGCACGCTGGACGGCGTTCTGGTTGAAGTCCTGGTCGAACCCCTGGAAGAAGCCGACCATGTTCGTGGCCTTCCCGACCTCCTTCGAGACCTGGTCGTACTCGGACCAGTTGAAGGGGGCCTGCGCCGTGTAGAGGCCGTACCAGCGGGACTGCTGGGCGAGGACCTGCTGCTTGGTCGGCGCCGTGATCGCGTCGGGTCCGCCGGGGTCCTTCGACGGCCCGGTGTTCGGGTTCGTCGCCGGACCGCCGGAGCCGCCACCGTTGCTGCCACCGTTGCCGCCGGTGTTGCCACCGCCGGAGCCACCGGAGCCGTTGCCGCCGGAACCGGCCGCGTCGACACGGGTACCCGACACACCGGAGGAGGACGCGCCTCCCGACCCGCTCGTGGCGGAACCGAGCTGGGACTGGAGTGACGCGAGCTGCGCCTTGAGCTGCGTGATCTGGTGGGCCCGGGAGCCGGCCTGCGCGCTGGCGGAGTCGAGCTTGCCCTCGAGCGCCCAGATCTGCTGCTGTGCGGCGGTGAGCTTCGTCTGGAGCTCGGCCGCGGAGACCTTCTTCTTCGGCGGGGCGACACCGAGGGCCTGGTGGACGGCGGTCGAGACGGGCCCGGCCGGTGACACCCAGACGTTCCAGGTGATCAGGCCGAGCACGAGGACGATCGCGGTCGTCCCGACGGCGGTGAGACGTGCGTGCTTGCTGGATTGCGCCCACCAGGCACCGGAGGAGCGGATGAGGTCAGACAATGAGGAAGGCCTCCAGGGCGAAGATCGCGAACCCGATGCAGTACGGGATCGCTGCGTACGGGTTGTACCGACGGACGCGTGCGGGGGCGGTCGCGCGGGTCGGCTGCGCTGCGGTGGCGGCCGAACGGCGGGTCGCGAGCACGGTCGCGGTGGAGTTGGTGGTGGCGTCCGGGCCGAACAGCTCGTCGAACGCCCGGTCGACCTCGCGCTGGCCCGCGCCGAGGTCCTGGCCGGCTCCGAAATCCTGGCCGGCTCCGAGGTCCTGGCCTGCGCCGAGGCCCTGGCTGACTCTGGCGTCGACGCGGGCCGCGTCGATCGGGCTGACCGGGGTCTGCACCGCGAAGCCCGTCGGCTGGGCCGCCTCCGTGGTGGCCGCCGGGTCCTCCTCCATCGGGCCGCCCGCGTAGGCACCGGCCCGGGTCCCCCAACCGGACGCGTGCGCCAGGCGGAAGAACCCGATGAGCCGGATGGGCATGAGGAAGAACGTCGACACGATGATGAACATCGGCAGCCGGAAGAAGTCGCTCGGCTTCTCGGAGAGGTGCCGCATCTGCCGGATCGCCATGCTGAGCACGCTCGAGACGACCATGAGCGCGGCGACGTACACGAAACCGGTGGAGAAGCCGTACTGGTGCAGGATCCCCTGGTACAGGTTCTCGCCCTGCCCGGTGATCGCCCGGAAGATCCAGCCGGCGATCACGCCGAAGAGCATGAACGGCAGGATGATGTCGGTGAGGAAGAACAGTGCCAGGACCGGTGCGTGCCCGAGCATCCACGGCAGCATCCGCAGCGTGTTGTACTGCGAGCCTCGGGCCCAGCGGAGCTGCTGCTTGAACAGCTTCTTCACCTGGAGCGGGGCGTCCGTGTACACCAGCGACGTGTACTGGTAGACGGTCCGGTACCCCTCCTTGAGCGTGAGGTTCGTCAGCGTCCGGTCGTCGGACACCTCGAGGAACACGCCCATGAACTTCTCGTGCATGAAGCGGTCCATGACGCGCACGAGGATGTCGCGGCGGAAGGCGATCGTACGGCCGGGCAGGCAGCCGATCTGGCCGAGGACGCTCTGCGCGGGCATCGAGTACAGCGCGCGCGAGTTCTCCAGCCAGTCCGCCCAGCGGGTGATCCAGCTGCGCTCCGGCTCCAGGATGCGCTGACGGGTCGTGACGCCGCCGACGGAGGCGTCCGCGAACGGCTTGAGCAGTTCGTCGAGCGTGCCGGGCGTCCACACCGTGTCGGAGTCGACGAGCACGGTGATGTCGCCGGTCGACATCTCGGTGCCGACCTTGACGGCGTTGCGCTTGCCGGGGATGGGCGTGTGGGTCCAGCGGACGAGTGGGGCGAACTCGTCGCAGACCGCTTCGAGCGCCTCGTTGCGGGCGCCGTTGATGACGACGATGATCTCGCCGGGACGCTGCTCGACCATGCGGCCGATGACGTCCCGGAAGAGGTCGAGCGGTTCGTCCACGACGGGGACGACGACGCTGGTGGAACCGGTGTAGGTGCCGGTGAAGGGGCGGTAGCGGGCGGACAGGACGACCTTGAGCAACCAGAGCAGCCAGATCACCGCGGAGTACACGGCGAAGAGGTAGAACTCGGGGTGCCCGTCGACCATCTGCCTGATCTGCAGAATGAAGGTGAACATCGATCCCTGCTTCAACGTTCGAGATGGGTGATTCCGCGCCATCGGGAAATCGGGGTCGGTTCGGGTGACCCCATTGATGCAGATGCGCGACCACCCCCGCAACGCGACCCCCGTCCGGGGGCGTTACGGGCGCGTTACGGGGTACAGGGTGGTCCCCCCTCAGTCGCACGTGTCGTGTCCGCACTGGTGCTGACAGCACTCCAGTGGACTCGGTCCACTCCGCCACGCACCCTGCGGGTGTTCGGTCACTGACTGGAGGCACGGCTCGACTCGGCCGAAAACCCCTGTTCGGACAGTGGTCACCGCGCGCAGTGCACTCGACGCCGCCGGCGTCCCGGCACGAGCCGACCGTCATCGAGCAGCGGGGATCACGGTGCGGTAACGGCTCGGCGGACGCACGCAAAACGGGGTACACGTCAACCGGAACGGGGGACGTCCTGTGTTACGTCGAATTCACTTGCGAGGTCATGTCAACTCGCTGCGAAACACGTCAACCCGGGCGTGTCGCACATTCGACACGTGTGGGATGCGCCCGGTCAGGCGCCGTAGAACTCGCGCTCGAACACCTGCCGAGCGCGACGCGTGACCCCGAGGTAGTCGTCCTCGAGCTGCGACGCGGACCCGGGCGGGTACTCCATCAGCCGTGCGACGCCCTCGAGCTGGATGCGGTCCACCGGCAGCACGTCGGTGGTCTTCCCCGACCAGAGCACCAGTGCGCTCCGGGTGCGGGAGGCGAACCGCCACGCCGCTCCGAGCCGCTCGGCGTCCTCCGCGCCGATGAACCCGGCCTCCGTCGCGGCATCGAGGGCTTCCAGGGTCGACGTCGTGCGCAGACCGGGCACCGTGAGGGCGTGCTGCAGCTGCAGGAGCTGCACGAACCACTCCACGTCGCTAAGGGACCCACGGCCGAGCTTGAGGTGCCGCGCCGGGTCGGCCCCGCGCGGCAGTCGTTCGGACTCGACGCGGGCCTTGATCCGGCGGACCTCCCGCACGGCCTGGTCGTCGATGTGCTGAGGGTACCGGGTGCGGTCGGCGAGGTGCTCGAAGTCCCGGAGGAGTTGCTCGTCCCCCACCGCGCCGCGTGCCCGCAGCAGCGCCTGGGCCTCCCACGTGAGCGACCAGCGGGCGTAGTAGGCGCCGTACGACTCCAGGGTGCGCACCACCGGGCCGTTCTTGCCCTCCGGGCGCAGGTCGATGTCGAGGTCGAACGGGTGGATCGCGTCGTCGGTCAACCGCGCGAGCTCCCGCACGATGGTCTGCGCGGCCCGCGAGGCCTGCTCGGACGGGACGTCCTCCGGCGCGCGGTACACGTAGAGCACGTCGGCGTCGGAGCCGAAGCCGAGCTCGCGACCGCCGTAGCGGCCCATCGCGATCACGCCGAACTCCAGGCCGGCCGGGGCGTCGCGGCGCGCGAGCGTCAGGGCGCCGGCGAGCGTGGACTCGGTGACGTCGCTCAACGCCGGGCCGAGGGCGTCGACGTCGAGCTTCCCGAGCACGGCTGCCATGCCGAGCCGGAGCGTCTCCCGTCGCCGTGCCGACCGGACCAGTGCCGCGGCACCGTCCACGTCGTCGCCGTGCCGGGCGGTCGTCGCGGTGACCTCGGCGAGCAGCGACTCGACCGGACGCGGCCGGAGCAGCGTGTCCGGTTCGTCGAGCCACGCGACGGCCTCGGGGAACCGTTCGAGCAGCCCGGACAGGAACGCGGACTCGGACAGCACCGTCGTCAGGGAGTGTGCCGCACCGGACGAGTCGCGGAGCATGCGGAGGAACCAGCTGGACTCCCCCAGGGTGTCGCTCAGCCGTCGGAAGGCCAGGAGCGCGCGGTCCGGTGCCGGCCCCTCCGCCATCCACCGCAGGAGCACCGGGAGCAGGTTGCGTTGGATCGCCGCACGTCGGCTCGTGCCCTGCGTGAGCGCTCGGATGTGGCTCAGCGCGCCGGCGGGGTCCGCGAAGCCGATCGCGCCGAGGCGGTCGACGGCCTGGCCGCTCGTCAGGACGATCTCGCCGTCACTCGCGGCGACGGCCGACAGCAGCGGCCGGTAGAACAGCCGCTCGTGCAGACCACGGACCTCGAGCTTCACGCCGCGCCACCGCTGCTCGAGCGCCGACGCCGACCGGGCGAGGCCGGTCGACCGGGCGAGCACGCGCAGCTCTTCCTCGTCGGAGGGCATCAGGTGGGTGCGGTGGAGCCGTCGGAGCTGGATGCGGTGCTCGAGCAGTCGCAGCAGCGCGTAGTCCGGCCCGAAGCGCGCGGCCTCGGGCCGGCCGACGTAGCCGGCAGCGGTCAGGGCGTCCATCGCCTCGAGGGTCGACCGCACCCGGACGGACTCGTCGTCGCGGCCGTGCACGAGCTGCAGCAGCTGCACCGTGAACTCGACGTCGCGCAGGCCACCCGGGCCGAGCTTGAGCTGGCGGTCGACGTCGGCGTCCGGGATGTGCTCCGTGACGCGCTCCCGCATGCGCTGCACGGACTCGACGAACCCGGGACGCTTCGCGGAGTTCCACACGAAGGGCGCCACCGCGGCCGCGTAGCGCTCGCCCAGGTCGACCGAGCCCGCGATCGGGCGCGCCTTGAGCAACGCCTGGAACTCCCACTCCTTCGCCCACCGCTCGTAGTACGCGACGTGGGAGTCGAGCGTCCGGACGAGCGCGCCGTCCTTGCCCTCCGGCCGGAGGTTCGCGTCGACCTCCCACAGCGCCGGCTCGGCGGCGAGGTCGGTGATCGCGTGGGTCGCGGCGATCGCCAGCCGTGTCGAGATGAGCACCGCCCGGTCGGTGCCCACGCCCGTGCCGGCCTCCTCGTCAAGCGTCGGCTCGGTCACGAAGATGACGTCGACGTCGCTGACGTAGTTGAGCTCCCGCGCGCCGGCCTTGCCCATCGCGATGACGGCGAGGGGCGTCGCGGCGACGTCGGCCGCCGGGAACGGGACCTCGCGCCGGGCGACGTCGACCGCCGCCTCGAGCGCGGCGCCTGCGAGGTCGGCGAGGCCGGCGGCCACCGCCGGGAACGCCTCGGTCGGCGCGACGTTCAGGACGTCGAAGAGGGCGATCTGCGCCAGGTGCCGGCGGTAGCGGACGCGCAGCCGGAGCCGGGCGTCCTCACCGGTTGCACCGTCGACCGCCTCCAGCAACGACGCGGTGTAGCGCTCCTGCGACCACGGCTCCGTGACGGCGTCGAGCAGGAGCGCGATCTCCGCCGGCCGCCGGTGCAGGAACTCCCCCAGCCCGACCGACGCGCCGAGCAGCCGCACCAGCCGTTCCGTGGCGGCAGCGTCCGCCAGCACCGGACGCAGTTCGTCCGGTGCGCGCTCGAGCAGCCGTTCGAGCGCGCGGAGCGCGCCGTCCGGATCGGCAGTGGACTCCCACAGGGCCGGGGCGTCGCTGACCGGGACCTGCAGGTCGGGGCCGGACCGCGCCTCCAGATCGGCGATCCGCTGCAGGCTCTCCGACAGCTCCGCGAAGCCCAGGCGGGCCAACTCGGAACGCGACGTCGTCGTCCGTCCGGTCATCTGGTGCGCGCTCCCGGGACCGTCAGAGGGCGCCGAGGTTGGTGTCCAGCTCGAACGGCGTGACCTGGTCGCGGTAGGCCTTCCACTCCTGCCGCTTGTTCAGCAGCACGAAGTTGAACACCTGCTCGCCGAGCGTCTCCGCCACGAGCTCCGAGTCCTCCATGAGGCTCAGGGCGTGGTCGAGGCTCGCCGGCAGCTGGCTGTAGCCGAGGGCCCGGCGCTCGGAGTCCGTCAGACTCCAGACGTTGTCCTCGGCCTCCGGCGGGAGCTCGTAGCCCTCGTCGATGCCCTTCAGGCCCGCAGCGAGCAGCAGCGAGTACGCCAGGTACGGGTTCGCCGCGGAGTCGATCCCGCGGTACTCGACCCGTGCCGACTGCCCCTTGTTCGGCTTGTACAGCGGCACACGGACGAGCGCCGAGCGGTTGTTGTGGCCCCACGTCACGAACGACGGGGCCTCGTCACCGCCCCAGAGGCGCTTGTAGGAGTTCACGAACTGGTTCGTCACCGCCGTGATCTCCGGCGCGTGGCGCAGGACACCCGCGATGAAGTGCTTCGCGGTGTCGGACAGTTGGTACTGACCGCCGGCCTCGTAGAAGGCGTTCTGGTCGCCCTCGAACAGCGAGACGTGCGTGTGCATGCCGGAGCCGGGCTGACCGGAGATCGGCTTCGGCATGAAGGTCGCGTAGACGCCCTGCTCGATCGCCACCTCCTTCACGACGGTGCGGAACGTCATGATGTTGTCGGCCATCGTCAGCGCGTCGGCGTAGCGGAGGTCGATCTCGTTCTGGCCGGGACCGGCCTCGTGGTGGGAGAACTCCACCGAGATGCCGAGGTCCTCGAGCATCCGGACCGAACGGCGGCGGAAGTCGTGCGCGCTGCCCCCGGGCACGTTGTCGAAGTAGCCGGCGCGGTCGACGGGCTGCGGGCCGCCGTCCTGCCAGTCCCGGCTCTTCAGCAGGTAGAACTCGATCTCCGGGTGCGTGTAGAACGTGAAGCCGCGCTCGCTCGCCTTCGCCAGCGTGCGCTTCAGCACGTTGCGGGGGTCGGCGACGGCGGGCTGCCCGTCCGGCGTGGTGATGTCGCAGAACATCCGCGCCGTGGGGTCGATCTCGCCGCGCCACGGGAGGATCTGGAACGTCGAGGGGTCCGGGTGCGCGAGGACGTCGGCTTCGTAGCTGCGCGTCAGGCCCTCGATCGCGGAGCCGTCGAACCCGATGCCCTCGGCGAACGCACCCTCGACCTCGGCCGGAGCGATCGCCACCGACTTCAGCGTCCCGATGACGTCCGTGAACCAGAGTCGGATGAACTTGATGCCCCGCTCCTCGATGGTGCGGAGCACGAAGTCCGTCTGCTTGTCCATTGACGCCCTTTCCGTGGTGCAGCTGGGATGCTCAGCCTATTGGTCTTCGTCGTCCCAACGCTCGTTGTTCGCCTTGATGCGGTCCAGGGCGTGTTGCGCTTCCTCACGCGTGTCGAACGGGCCGATCCGGTCGCGCTGCGGGGACTGCGGGCCCTGCTCGACGGCGTGCGTCTTCTCGTTGAACCACCACTGGGACTCGATGCGTTCGTCGCTCATGCCGCCACCGTACCCACGGCGCGCGTCGCGCGCGCCGTGCGCGTGCGGGGCGGCCGCACCGAGTCTCGTGGTGAGCGACGGGTCTCGCGCTCGGGGACGCGAGGACTGTCGCTCAGACCGAGTCTCGCGCCCGGGACCGACAGGGGCGACTGACGGGACCGCCTGGAGGCGCGGCGCGGGTCCGGCGGACCGGCACCGCGCCTCCAGGCGGTCGGGGCGGCGCGCGCTGGGCCGAGTCTCGCCATCAGCGACGGGTCTCGCGCACGGGAGCGCGAGGGCTGTCGCCCAGGCCGAGTCTCGCGCCGCGCTCCGCCGCGCTCCGCGCCGCTCCGCCGCGCTCCGCGCGAGCGGCTGCGCCGGGCGCGCCGAGCGCGCGGCTAGAGTGGTCGGCATGCCCCGGGACGAACACGGACACCTGACCGCCGGCCGCATCTCCCCGCAGCGGCCCGTCCCGAAGGACATCGAGCGCCCTGAGTACGTCGGCCGCGCCGAACCGGACGAGCACGGCCTCGGCGACACCTACACGCCGGACGAGGTCGAGCGCATCCGGGTCGCGGGCCGCATCGCCTCCCAGGCCATCGATGCCGTCGGCAATGCCATCCGCCCGGGCGTCACCACCGACGAGCTCGACCGCATCGGCCACGAGTTCGTGGTGTCGCACGGCGCGTACCCGTCGACGCTCGGCTACCGCGGCTACCCGAAGTCGCTCTGCTCGAGCCTCAACGAGGTCATCTGCCACGGCATCCCCGACGACACCGTCCTGCAGGAGGGCGACCTCGTCAACATCGACATCACCGCCTACAAGGACGGGATGCACGGGGACACCAACCGCACCTTCATCGTCGGCGAGGGCACGCAGGAGGTCCGCGACCTCGTCGACCGGACGGAGGAGGCACTGCGCCGCGGCATCAAGGCCGTCGCGCCCGGCCGCCAGGTGAACGTCATCGGCCGCGCCATCGAGGCGTACGCGAAGCGCTTCGGCTACGGCGTCGTCCGCGACTACACCGGCCACGGCGTCGGGCGGGCGTTCCACTCCGGCCTGATCATCCCCCACTACGACGCTCCCCGGTTCGACGACGTCATCGAGCCCGGCATGGTCTTCACCATCGAACCGATGCTCACCCTCGGTGGCATCGAGGCGGACATCTGGGCCGACGACTGGACCGTCTCCACGCGGGACAAGTCCTGGACCGCACAGTTCGAGCACACCCTCGTCGTCACCGAGCGCGGCGCGGAACTCCTCACCGTCTCCTGACCCCTGACCTCCCTACCGAAAGGCTCCTCATGACCACCCTCGCAGTCGGCGTCGACATCGGCGGTACGGGCATCAAGGGCGCGATCGTCGACGTCTCCACCGGCGAACTCACCACCGACCGGATCAAGAAGGCCACGCCGGAGGGTGGGAAGCCGCACGACATCGTGGCGGTGGCGAAGTCGATCGTCGAGGAGCTCGCCCCGGCCGCGGACGTCCCGGTCGGTGTCTGCTTCCCCGCGATCGTCCGCGACGGCAAGACCATGTCGGCGGCGAACGTGTCGAAGAAGTGGATCGGCTTCGAGGCCGAGGCGCTGTTCGAGAAGGAACTCGGCCGCTCCATCCACTTCGTCAACGACGCCGACGCCGCCGGGTTCGCCGAGCAGCAGTTCGGCGCCGCGAAGGGCAAGGACGGCCTCGTCGTCGTCACGACGCTCGGCACCGGGATCGGGAGCGCGCTCATCAACGACGGCGTGCTGATCGTCAACTCCGAGCTCGGACACCTGGAGATCGACGGGCACGACGCCGAGTCGCGCGCCTCGTTCGCCGCGAAGGAGCGGGACGACCTGTCCTGGAAGCACTGGGCGAAGCGGCTGCAGAAGTACTACTCGACGCTCGAGGCCCTGCTCTCCCCCGAGCTCTTCGTCGTGGGCGGCGGCGTGTCGAAGCAGTACGAGGAGTTCCTGCCGCTGCTCGACCTGCAGGCTGAGATCATCCCGGCGACGCTCCGCAACAACGCCGGCATCATCGGCGCGGCGACCCTCGCGGCCCGTTCGCAGTCCTGACGGGGCGCTGCGGCACCACTGTTCCCCCGACGACTCCGCCGTGCGTTCGGCCCGCTAGACTCGGTGCTGCGAATGGGTCGGTGAGACGGTCGCGTCACTCCCCCGGGAGTGCCGAGGAACGTCCGGGCTCCACAGAGCAGGGCGGTGGGTAACACCCACCCGGAGCAATCCGCGAGACAGTGCCACAGAAAGCAGACCGCCGGCGGCGACGTCGGTAAGGGTGAAACGGTGGTGTAAGAGACCACCAGGGGTCCGGGTGACCGGATCCGCTCGGTAAACCTCGCCCGGAGCAAGGTCAGACAGAGGACGCTGAGGCTGCTCGCCGAGTCCTCGGGTAGACCGCTGGAGGCCGACGGCAACGTCGGTCCGAGAGAGATGGCCGTCACCACCGCGCGAGCGGTGGGACAGAACCCGGCGTACGGCCGGCCCATTCGCACCACACTCGACGCGTGCGTCGCGTACAGCGCCTCGCACCGTGCGAGGCGCCCGTTGCACGGTGCGAGGTTCCGCGCTGCGTGGGACGCCGGGAGCCTCGCACCGACGTCGGGACCTCGCACACTCCGGTGACCTCGCACCGTGCGAGGTCACGCCGCACGCCCGTGCGCGGTCACGCGCGCACGCCCGTGCGACGCGACGCGACGCCCGCCACGACGGACGGGAGGCACGGTGCCAGCTGGCACCGTGCCTCCCGTCCGTCGTGCGGAGCTGTCTAGAGCCCGGACTCAGCGGTCCGCACCAGGATCGCGTCGCTGTCCGGGCAGAGCACCACGTCGTCAGGAGCGGCCTGGCGGATTGCCTGGAGGTCCGAGTTCGTCAGCGCCACACCGGACGCCGTCGACACGCCACCCTGCAGCAGCGAGGCGCCGAAGCCGTACCGGGCGCGCTGACGGTCGTAGAGCGCGAGGAGCTCTGCCGGCACCTTCGCGGCGACGTCCGCACGCGCCTGCACGGCGGACGAGCGGTCGGACTCCAGCCGCGCGATCTCGGTGTCCCGTTCGGCGACGAGTCCGGCGCGGGAGGCCTCGACGTCGGCGAGCTGCGCCTCGACGTCCCCGACGCGGGCGCGGAAGCCGTCGAGCTTCTCCATGACCTCGAGCTCGGCGGTCTCCAGGTCCCCGATGCGGCGCTGCAGCGAGTCGAGCTCGTTCTGCAGTCCCGCGGCGTCCTTCGCGCTGGACACGTTCTGGAGCATCGTGGTGTCGCGCTCGACCCGGGCCTGCGCCGTCGCCGTGTCGGACTCGAGCCGGGCGAGCTCGCGTTCGGCGTCCTCGACCTCACCGGTCGCGGCCGCGAGCGCGGCGCGGAGGCCTGCTGCGGTCGTCCCGAGCTCGGTGAGCCGGTCGCCCTTCTGGAGCGCGGTGATGCGGTGCGCGATCCGGGTGACGTCGTTGTCGAGACGCTGGACGTCGAGGAGGATGACCTGGTCCTCGGGTGCTGCCTTCATGGTCAGACTCCTTCAGTGTCGGTGGTGGGTTCGGCGGCCGGCAGGACGGCGAAGTCCCACGGGTCGGTGCGGAGGTCGCTCACGGTCACCCGGACCCCGGCGGCGCGGCGGAGTTGTTCGGCCGCGACGTCGAGCCAGAGCCACTCGGTCGCCCAGTGCGAGGTGTCGACCAGGGCCGGACCGCCGCCGAGGAGGGCCTGCTCACGGAACTCCGACGCCGGGTGGTGGCGGAGGTCGCTGGTGACGTAGACGTCGGCGTCGAGCACCGCCGGGTGGCGCAGGTAGGCGTCCCCGGCACCGGCGCAGAGGGCGACGGTGCGGATCGGCTGGTCGAAGTCCCCGGAGACCCGGACGCCGGTCGCGGTGCCCGGCAGGAGGTCGACGAGGGCCCGGGCGAGCGCACCGAGGGTCGTCGGCTCGGCGAGCACACCGACGCGGCCGATGCCGGTCGACGGGTCCGTGCCGGGGTCGAGCGGCCGCTGTTCGCCGAGGCCCAGCCGGTCGGCCAGCACGGCGGACGTGCCGGTGGTGACGACGTCGGCGTTCGTGTGGGCGGCGACGAGGGCGGTGCCGCCGCGGACGAGCGTCGCGAGCACACGGCCCTTGTAGGTGGACTCGGCGATCGTCGTCACGCCGCGGAGGAGCAACGGGTGGTGGGTGAGGAGCAGATCCGCTCCGAGGTCGACGGCTTCCTGCGCGGTCGACGGGACGGCGTCCACGGCGAGGTGCACGTGCTCGACGGGCTGGTCGGGATCGCCGGCGACGAGACCGACGGCGTCCCAGGACTCGGCCCCGGCGGCGGGCCACAGGTCTTCGATCACGGCCTGGAGTTCGCGGAGCGTCGGCATCCCGTCAGTCTACCGAGCGGGGGACGCCACCGAGCCGCCTGTGGACGACGGACGACCGCACGCGGGGCTGTGGATCAGCGGCGCCCGAGGGCACGCAGGATCCGGTCGACGAAGCGTGCCCACCAACCGGGCTGTCCGGCCGTGGTGTCCGTCGGCTGCTCGGCGGGAGCGTCGACGGCGTCGAGCGCGGGCGACTGCGGTGCCGGCGTGGCGGCCTCGGGCAGCACGACGGGCGTGCTCGCCGTCGCGCCGCTGTGCGCCGTGAGCGCGGCGGCGAACGCCGCACGGTCGATGACGGTGGGACCGGTGGCGGGCTGGATGAGCGGGGTGGGTCGCGTGTTCGCCGACACCGGTGAGACGACCGGGAGGGACAGCACCGGACGAGCGGGCTCGTCACGCTCCGCACGGCTCGGCTCCGGGGCGTCGATCGCGTCGACCAGGTCGGTCGCGGCGACGAGCGCGGGCGCGGCGGGCACCGGTGCCGCGATCGTGGGCGCGACGACGGGGACGGTACCGGTGGCGGCACGACGGGCGGCGGCGCGGTCGCGGCGGTCCGCCTCGAGCGCAGCGTCCGCGAGCAGGTCGGCGAACACCGTGTGCGCGAACGCGCGGGCCGCCTCGACCTCGGGGTCGCTGAGCTCGGCGACGGTCGCTTCCCACGCGGCGAGGCGTGCGAGGTCCTCGTCGCGGCGGCGGACCTCGTCCTCGAGGATCACGATGCGCTCGATCGTGGTGCGACCGCTCGACGCCGACACCTCGACGGCGAGGTCCTCGAACTGCAGCGCGATGCGCTCCGGGGGCTCGGGGAACGACGGTGCGCAGAGCGCGGCGTGCCGGGCACGGTCACGGGGGCGACGGAAGGCGGAGTCGTCCGTCCGGACATCCGACGCCGCGGCATCGACCTCCGGAGCGGTGACGGTCGTCGCGGACTCGGCGGGGGCGTCCGACGCTGCGTCCGGTCGCTGCACGGGGCCGGTGACCGGCGGGACCACGAGGTCCGCCAGGTACGGGGCGCGCGTCGCCGGGGCGTCACGGAGCCACTCCTCGAGCTCGCGACCGAAGGGGTCGACGAGGGGGGTGCGTGCACCGGACTGCGTTTCCATGATCGGAGTATGAATATCGCGACGCTCATTTCCGTGGACATCCGCGGTGTGTCGCCGGAGTCGCTGCCATATCGCCTCGAACGTGAACGGCGTGTCGGCAGCACTCGACCGGGCTCAGAGCGACCGTTCGAAGTCCGTCAGCAGCGCGTGTCCGGCCGGCCATCCGCCGACGCCGCTCGCGACGTTGACGTGCCCGAGCGCCCCGACCCGGACGACCTGTGCGCCGAGCGTCCCCGCGAAGCCCAGAGCGCGCTCGGTCGAGCAGTACGGGTCGTCGTCGCTCACCACCAGCACGGTGGGGACGCCGGACGGCCCCGACGGTTCGGCGAACCCCGCGGCGGCGTCCGGGAAGCCCGCCGCCGCCGGGTCCGGCGGCGCGACGAGGAAGGCGCCGGCGACCGGAGCGTGGCCGGTTCCCCGCAGCCAGTCCGCGACGGCCAGGACCCCCAGGCTGTGCGCGATGAGCACCTGCGGCTCGTCGCACGCCGCCACCGCCCGGGAGATCGCGGCGGACCAGTCGGCCGGGTCGGGCTCGCTCCACGACGACGGGGCGATGCGGACCACCCCGTGGGGGTCGTCCGCCTGCCGGTCGTCCTGCCAGCGGGACTGCCAGTGCTCGGGGTCGGAGTTCCAGATCCCGGGGACGATCACCCACGGTCGAGGTCTGCGCACCCCCGCAGCGTAGCGGGGCGCAGCGGGTCGGCCGGGAGCGCTCAGCCGTGCAGCGTGTCGCGCGGGTACTCGCCGAACCGAGCGGCGTAGGCGCCCGAGAACCGCCCGAGGTGCGCGAAGCCCCAGCGCACGGCCACCGACGCGACGGTGAGTTCCCCGGGCGCCGCGCGTCGGAGTTCGTCGTGGACGCGGTCGAGCCGGATGCCCCGCAGCATCGTGTTCGGGGCCGTGCCGACCTGGCGCTGGAAGGCCTGCTGCAGCCCGCGCACGCTGAGGCCGACGTGCTCGGCGACGTCGGTCGTGGTGATCGGGGTGTGCGCGAAGGCGTGCATGTACTCCACCGCCTGGCGGACCCGGCCGGTCGCACCCTGCGGCAGGTCGACGTCGGGCGTGAGCACCGTGTGCGGGAAGGTGCGGAGCAGGGCGCGGGCGGTGTCGCGTGCGGTCTCGGCGAGGACGATGGGCGACAGCGGCGTGTTCCCGAGCACGATGGTGGCGGCGCGTTGCACCTGGGCGTTCCAGCCGCGCAGGTCCTCCTTGGCCGGCACCTGCGTGTGGTCGAACACGAGCGGTGCGGGCTGGGAGCCGTGCTCCTCGGCGGCGACGCCCTCGAGGTACGTGCGGTCGAACTGCACCAGGCTCTGCCGGACGTCCTGCAGGTCGAACGCGAACGGCCGCCCCGTCGGGAACATCATCGGCGTCCCCGGCACGAACGCGGTCTCCTGCCGACCGATGTCGACCGTGCCGCCGCCGTCGGCGAGCCACATCACCACGTACTCGTCGCGGGACTCGAGCTCACCCACCATCCGGGCGTCGAAGCGCGTGGACCGGAAGGACATCGTGTCGTCGCCGACCACGCGGAAGCGGTAGCTGAACGGCCGCTCGGTCCGGCTCGCCCGGAACCCGGCGCCGTCGTAGGCGTCCTCGTACATGTGGATCGCCGCTTCGAGATCGGCCCCGGCCGTCTCGAAGCTGATCCTGGGGTCCGGCTCGACTGTCATCGACTGGATCGTGACACGGCGACACGGAAACCGGACACTCCGGATGTGGTGCTTGCGGGTAGTGGCTCAGGCGCTGCGCGATCCGGACGAACCGGACGGCCCTCGGTGCAGCCCGCGCCGGACGGTCCACTCGTTGCGGTCCGCGACCCGCTCGTACCGGAGCACGTCGACGACCATCTGCACGAGCGCGAGCCCGCGGCCACTCTCGGCGAGGGCGTCCGGCAGCCGGGCGGCGGCGGGGTCGATCGGGACCGGGACCCCGTCGTCCGTCAGGTGCACCTCGACGGCGTCGTCACCGACCTCGAGCTGCAGCGCGCACGCCACGGCGCGGCCGCCGGCACCGTGCTCGATCACGTTCGACGTCAGTTCGACCAGTGCGAGCTCGAGGGCCATCCGGTCCTCGGGCGTGATCGACGGCTCGGTGTCCCACACCGAGGTCAGGAAGGTGTGGACCGCCGTCACGTCGTCCGGAGGACACGCGAGGTCGAGCACGTGACCACCCACGGGCGCGCTCATCCCCAGTCGGTGACCGCGGCGTCCCCGTCCGGGTACGTGCGGAGGATCTTGTCCATGTTGGAGAGCTTCAGCACCATCTCGACCTGGTCGGACGGTGCCGCGATGCGCAGGTCGCCGCCGGCCTGCCGCGCGGTCTTCAGGCTGCCGACGAGGGCGCCGAGCCCGGAGGAGTCCATGAACTCCACGTTCGACAACTCGACGACAACCTTGGGCCGTCCGCCGCTGACGACCTGCGCCACGGTCTCGCGGAACGACGGGGCCGACACCATGTTCAGCCGGCCGCTGCACTCGAGCACCGCGGCTTCCGCGTCTGCCTCGTGTACGACGATGTCCATGTCGGTGCCTCCTCAGGTCGCTGCGACGTGCAGGAAGCAACCTACCGGGTCGGCCTCAGGAGACGGTCCGCCCCCGCCGAGTCGCGACGACTTGCACCACGACGGCGGCCGCCATCAGGACCGCCATCACCGACCCCATCGCCAGCGCCGTACCGCCGAGGACCCCGGCCAACGGGGTCCCGAGGCCACCGAGTCCGAACGTCAACCCGCCCTGGAGCGCCGCCGCCGTCCCGGGGTGCGCGGCCCCGATGTGCTGCGTCCGGGTCATCGCCGCGGGCAGCACGAACCCCCACGCCGCGGTGACCACGCCCAGCGAGCACCACACCGGGACGGCGCCGAACCCGCACAGCGCCGACACGAGCACACCAGCGGCCCCGAGCGCCCCGACCGCCAAGCCGACGCTCAGCAGTGCGTCCTCGGAGAACCGCCCCACGACACGGCGGAACACCAGCGTGGTGACGATCATCATCGACGCGTTCGTGGCGAAGACCAGCGTGTACATCCCCTCGGAGAACCCGAATTCCGTCTGGAACACGAACGAGCTCGTCGCGATGTACGCGAAGAACCCGATCGTCGACAGGACCCCGGTGAGCACGTAGGCGCGGAACCGCGGGATCGCCATCAGCTCGCGGATCCGTCGCCAGTTCGCGCCGAGCCCGACCCCGCCCCGCGACGCCCGCGGCAACGTCTCGTGGAACCGGACGACGACGGCGACGAAGAACACCGCACCGAGCACCGCGAGCACGACGAACATCAGCCGCCACGTCCCGACGGTCAGCAGCGCTCCCCCGGCCAGCGGGGCGACGACCGGGCCGATCGCGTTGATCGCGGCGAGCGTGCCGAACACCTTCGCCATGCGCGGGCCGCCGGTCACGTCCGACACCATCGCGCGTCCGGCCACGGCTCCGGCGGCTCCGGCGACCCCCTGGAGGACCCGCGCCACGACGAGCGTCACCACGTCGGGCGCGAGCGCGCAGCCGATCGAGGCGAGCGCGAACACTGCTGTCCCGACGAGCAGGAGCGGCCGCCGCCCGATGCCGTCGCTCACCGGACCGGCGAGGAGCTGGCCGACGGCGAAGGCGACGAGGAACGCGGTCAGGGACAACTGCACCGCGCCCGGCGTGGTCCCCAGGTCACGGGCGATCGCCGGGAGCGCCGGTATGTACATGTCGGTCGCGAACGGTGAGACGCCGACGATGAGCGCGAGCGGGACGATGGGCGGCAGCAGGGTCGTCCGGGGTGGGGTCCGCAGGCGCTCCGTCGTCACGCGGCCACGCTACGCGCAGCCGAATCGATTCGACAAGGGGTCCTGTTCGTCCGGCGCGACCGTCGCGCGGATCGACACCACAGGACGGACGGGAGGCACGGTGCGGGCCCGCACCGTGCCTCCAGTCCGTCCTGGTCGCGTCAGCGAGCGTCAGCCCGTGTTCTGCAGACCGGCGGCGATCCCGTTCACGGTGAGCAGGAGCAGACGGTGGTCGCCGTCCGCCGGGTTCGTGCTGCCGGACGTCCGGATCGCGCGCAGCGCGCGGAGCTGCAGGTGCGACAGGGCGTCGACGTACGGGCTGCGGAGGCGGACGGCGCGGGCGAGGACCGGGCGGTCCTCCAGGACGTCGCTGCCGCCGGAGACACGCAGCACCCAGTCGCGGGTACGGAGCATCTCGTCGAGGACCTTCGCGGCGAGGTCGTCGCGGTCGGCCAGCTCGAGGTAGCGGCGGGCGATGTGCTCGTCCGTCTTGGCCAGGGACATCTCGACGTTCTTGATCATCGCGCCGAACAACGGCCACTCCGCGAACGCGGTGCGGAGGAGGTCGACGTCGCCGACCGCCTCGAGCGCGGAACCGAGGCCGTACCAGCCGGCGAGGTTGATCCGCGCCTGCGTCCACGAGAACACCCACGGGATCGCGCGGAGGTCCTCGAGCGACTCGACGGACAGCCCGCGGCGGGCCGGTCGCGAACCGAGCGGCAGGAGACCGATCTCCTCCATCGGGGTGACCGTCGCGAACCACGGCGCGAAGCCGTCGGCCTTCACGAGGTCGTAGAACGCCTGCCGGGACACGTCGTCGAGCTGCTGCGCGAGGTCGGCGAAGCGGGTCGCGGCGACCGCGGTGCGCTCCTCGTTCGACGGCGACGACGCGAACAGCGTCGCGGAGGCCATCTGCTCGAGGTGCCGGGCCGCGATGTCCTGGTCGCCGTACTGGGCGAAGATGACCTCACCCTGCTCGGTGATCTTCAGCCGACCGTCGATGGACCCGCGCGGCTGTGCGAGCACGGCTTCGTTCGCCGGTCCCCCGCCCCGGCCCAGCGAGCCGCCGCGACCGTGGAACAGCGTCAGCTCGACGTCGTTGTCCTTCGCCCAGTCGGCGATGCGCGCCTGGGCGTCGTAGAGCGCGAGGTTCGCCGACACCGGACCGACGTCCTTCGACGAGTCCGAGTAGCCGAGCATGACCTCGAGCCGGCGCCCCGTCGCGGCGAGGCGGCGCTGGAACGGCTCCGTCCGCACCGCTTCGTCGAGGATGTCGACGCTGGCGTGCAGGTCGGCGAACGTCTCGAACAGCGGGATGACGTCGAGCACCGGTGCGGCCTCGGGCGAGCCGAGGGCGGCGACGGCGAGCTCGTGCACGTTCGCCAGGTCGGCGGCGGACTGCGTGAACGACACGATGTAGCGGCTCGCGGCACGTACCCCGTAGCGGGCCTGCAGCGACGCGATGGTGCGGAAGACGGCGAGGACCTCCTCCGTGGTCTCGCTGCGGTCACCACCGGCGCGGATCTCGGCGAGGGCGTTCCGGTGCACCTGCGAGTGCTGTCGGACCTCGAGCTCGGCGAGGTGGAACCCGAAGGTCTCCACCTGCCAGACGAGGTTCTGCAGCTCACCGTTCGCCGGACGGGTCGCCCCGGCCGCGACGAGCGACGTCTGGATGGTGCGGAGGTCGCTGAGCAGTTCCTCCGGCCCGCCGTAGGCGAGGGACTCCTGCCCGGTCCGGGTCGCGTCGATGCGGGCGGCGACGAACAGCAGCGCCCGACGGTGCGTCTCGTTCGGCGCACGGACACCGATGCGCTCGGCGATGCCGGGGTCGAGTGCTTCCTGCGCGGCGACAAGGGCGGTGAGGCCCGCGTCGGCCGGGGTCTCGGACGCGTCGAGGGTCAGGGTGCTGCCGATGCGGGTGGCCGCGCGGGAGAGCCCGAGCAGGATGTGCTCGGCCGCGATCTCGGCGGCCTGCCGGGTGACGTCGGCGGTCACGTGCGGGTTGCCGTCGCGGTCGCCACCGATCCAGGTGCCGACGCGCACGAACGCCGGCGCGGTGACCGGCGCGAGGCCCGCGTCGTCGCCGAGCAGCCGGTCGTCGAGCAGGCGGTAGACCTGCGGCACGATCTCGAACAGCGTCTGGTCGAACACGCTCATCGCCGTGCGGACCTCGTCGAGCGGGGTCGGCCGGGTCGTGCGCAGCGGCGAGGTGCGCAGGAGCGTCGTGATCTCCTCGAGCAGCCGGCGCTCGTTCTCGGCACGCGCGGTGGCGTTCGTCGTCCGGTCGCGCTCGTCGATGAGGTCGGTGATGCGTCGCACCGCCGTGGTCACCGCACGCCGACGGGCCTCGGTCGGGTGCGCCGTGAGGACGGGGTGGAACCGGAGGTCCCGGAGCCGCGCGGCCGCCTCCTCGTCGCCGACCTGCTCGACCAGGGACGCGTAGGTCGCCGGGAACGAGTCGCCCGCGACCCCGCCGTCGTCGCCGCGGTGCCGGAGCACCCGGACGCGGTGGTGCTCCTCCGCCAGGTTCGTCAGGTGGAAGTACGTCGTGAACGCCTGCGCCACGGCCTCGGCCCGTTCAGCCGACAGCTCCGCCACGATCGCCTCGGCACGTGCGGCCCCGGCGGCCTCGCCGCCCTCGTACGCGTCGATCACCGCGGCACGCAGGCTCTCGACGTCGTGCAGCAGGTCCTCGCCACCGGTCTCGCGCAGCACCCGCCCGAGCAGGTTGCCGAGGTAGCGGACGTCCGAGCGCAGGTCGCTGTCGACCGCCCCGCTGACGTCGTCCCGCGCGCGCCCGTGGCGCGTCGATCCATCGATCGCCGTCATGTGGTCCTTTCCGGGTCTGCCGGGAGCCCGTCCCGGTATCCCAGCAGCGTATCGGGCCGTCGGGACGGGCGACGACAACCGTCCGGACGGACCGATCCGGCGTGGTCGGGCGGGCTCCCGGCGGCGGGCGGCTCGGTCCGTGAGCAGGAATGGTCGCCTCGGAAGGCGGAACCCGACGGTTGCTGCTCACGACGTGCCGGACGGGAGGCGCGTGACGGCGCCGCCCCGCGCCTCCCGTCCGGTTCTCATCGCACCCGGACGGAGATCGGGGGCCGTTCGTAGACTCCGGCCAGGGATGCGCCGCATCCGGGGCTGGAGGGACCGCATGAGCGAGACGACGTCGACACCGCCGGTGAAGCGTTGGGTGTTCTGGCCGGCGGCGGGCATCGTCTTGGCGTTCGTGGCCGTCGCACTCGTCGCTCCGCGCGCCACCGAGGACGCCTTCACCGCCGTGCAGGGCTGGATCGTGCGGGACTTCGGCTGGTACTACGTGATCGCCGCCGCGGCGTTCGTCGTGTTCGCCGTCTGGATCGGGTTCAGCCGGTTCGGCGACATCGTGCTCGGGCAGGACGACGAGAAGCCCGAGTTCTCCACACTGTCGTGGCTGTCCCTGCTGTTCGCGGCCGGCATGGGCATCGGGCTCGTGTTCTACGGCGTCGCCGAGCCGCTCAGCCACTTCGCGACGCCCCGGCCCGGCGTCACCGGCGACGACGAGTCGCTGGCCCAGCAGGCACTCACGCAGACGTTCCTGCACTGGGGCCTGCACGCGTGGGCGATCTACGTCGTCGTCGGGCTCGCGCTCGCCTACGCGATCCACCGCCGGTCGCGCCCCGTGTCGATCCGGTGGGCGCTCGAACCGCTGCTCGGCAAGCGCGTGATCGGCGGCTGGGGCAACCTCATCGACGTGCTCGCGCTGATCGGCACGCTGTTCGGCGTCGCGACGTCGCTCGGCCTCGGCGTGCTGCAGATCGGCTCCGGCCTCGAGTACACCGGCGTCGCGGA
This sequence comes from Curtobacterium sp. SP.BCo, assembly GCF_051903265.1. Taxonomy (GTDB): domain Bacteria; phylum Actinomycetota; class Actinomycetes; order Actinomycetales; family Microbacteriaceae; genus Curtobacterium. The sequence goes on along the minus strand of NZ_CP194337.1, from coordinate 2,183,636 downwards.
CAACACCCGCGGCCTGCAGATCGGGTTGATCGTCGTCGTCACCCTCATCGCGATCGGCTCACTGCTGAGCGGCGTCGGCAAGGGCATGAAGTACCTGTCGAACATCAACCTCGGGCTCGCCGCGGTGTTGCTGGTCTTCGTCCTGTTCGTCGGGCCGACACAGTTCCTGCTCGGCGAGTTCGTGCAGTCGATCGGTCAGTACGTCCAGGGGTTCGTCGGTCTCGCGTTCGACACCAGCGCGTTCGCGGGCAAGGCCGGCCAGGACTGGCAGGGTGCGTGGACGACGTTCTACTGGGGGTGGTGGATGTCCTGGGCGCCGTTCGTCGGCATCTTCATCGCCCGCATCTCCCGGGGTCGCACCGTCCGGCAGTTCGTGCTCGGTGTGCTGCTCGTGCCGACGCTCCTGACCTTCCTCTGGTTCGCGATCATGGGCGGCACGGCGCTGTACGACCAGCTGCACGGTCACGGGGACCTCATCGGGGCGGACGGCAGCGTGTCCGTCGAGCAGGTCCTGTTCCAGCTGCTCGGCGGGATGCCCGCCGGATCGGTGCTCGTCATCGGCGCGATCATCCTCATCGGCGTGTTCTTCGTCACCTCCGCCGACTCCGGAGCCCTCGTGATGGGCATGATCGCGACGGGCGGGCAGATCGAGCCGCGGAACTGGATCCGGGTGTTCTTCGCCGGGGTCACCGCCCTCGTCGCGGTGGCGCTGCTGCTCGCCGGCGGGCTGAACGCGCTGAAGACGGCGGCGATCACCACCGCGTTGCCGTTCAGCATCGTGATGGTCCTGATGTGCTGGTCGACGGTCATCGCGTTCACCCGGGAGCGGCGGGCGTACGTGCGGGCCGAGCGGCGGGCGTTGATGGCCGACCTGGCGGAGTTCTACCAGCAGGAGGTCGTCGAGCCTGCGGAGCGGGCGCCGAAGACGGGGCCGATCCAGAAGCTCGCGCGTCGCATGCGGCACTGAGCGGTGCGGGCGGGCGCGCTTCGCGCGCGGCGCGGGCGCACTTCGTGAGTACAAATGGTCGCGTCGGGACGCACGACCCGACGTCTTCTGCTCACGAAGCGCCGGCCCGGAGCCCAGGGCGGGCGCGACCCGCGCCTCCCGTCCGCCGACGCGCACGCCGGCCGCATCGCGGCGCGAGCGCACTTCGTGAGTAGAAATGGTCGCCTCGGGACGCGCGACCCGACGTCTGCTGCTCACGAAGCGCCGGCCTGGAGGCGAGGGGCCGCGCCGTCACGCGCCTCCCGTCCGCCGACGCGCACGCCGGACGCGCACGAAGTGCGGCGCGAGCGCCGCCCGCCGCTCACGACGCGCGGAACGCCCCACCACCCGGGAGCCGGGTCGCGTCGAGGGCCTGCAGCAACCCGAGGTCGAGCGAGTACGCCAGCTCGACCTCGGCGATGACGCGCTCCTGCTCCTCGGCGGACCACGGCGCGGCGTCGAGCTGCGCCCGGTAGGTGCTCTCGAAGGCGCTCGGGTCGGCGACCTGGTCGAAGATGTAGAAGAGGACGCCGTTCGTGTCGAAGCCGAACTGCTCCGAGAGCACCCGTCCGATGACGTGCCCGCCGGACAGGTCACCGAGGTACCGCGTGTAGTGGTGGGCGACGAAGCCGCCGGGCCACTCGGCCGCAACCTCGTTCAGGCGTCGGACGTAGGCGGTCGTGGCGGGGAGCGGGCACACGAGCTCGGACCAGTCCGGACCGACGAGGTACTCCAGGTCGGCGCGGATCGCCGGCATCCGGGTGAGCTGGGTGGTCACGAACGGAGCGGCGACGGGGTGGTCGGCCATCCGGTCCGCGGCTCGCTCCAGGGCGTCGTAGACGAACGCGTACTGTCCGAGCAGCGCGGCGTAGTCGGCCACGTCGCACCCGCCGGCGAGCAGGTCGTGCATGAAGCCGTTCCCGGCCGAGGACCCGTGCGCGCGGCGGGTGCGCGTGCGCAGCAGCTCGGAGAACGGGATGACGGTCGTGTCCATGAGGGAAGGCTAACCTTAGTTACGCGAACGTCAAGCAGGAGAGAGGAAGCTCGTCCCGATGAGCTCGAAACCCAAACGCCCCCAGCACGTCTTCGTCGTCGACCGTACGGAGCGCCTCTCGCCGCACATGGTCCGGGTGCACCTCGGCGGCCCCGCGTTCGACGACTTCGTCGCCGCAGCCGACCCGGAGCGGCTCGGGTCGACCGACAAGTACGTGAAGTTGCTGCTCGCCAAGCCGTCGCTCGGGCTGACGCCGCCGTACGACCTCGAGGAACTGCGCGAGACCCTCCCGAAGCAGGACCGTCCCGCACGCCGCACCTACACCGTCCGCGCGGTCGACCACGCTGCGAAGACCATCGCCATCGACTTCGTCGTGCACGGCGACGAGGGGCTCGCCGGTCCCTGGGCCGCATCGACGAAGCCCGGCGACCTCCTCGCGCTGTCCGGTCCGGGCGGCGGCTACTCCCCCGCCACCGACCCCGCCGTCACCCACGTGCTGCTCGGCGACGACAGCGCCCTCCCCGCGATCTCCGCCGCCCTGGAGGCCATGCCCGACTCCGCCACGGGCGTCGCGGTGGTCGAGGTGGCCGGTCCGGCCGACGAGCAGCCCGTCGCGCATCCGGCCGGCGTCGACCTGCGGTGGCTGCACCGCGACGCCACCGGCGCCGAGCCCGGCACCCTCCTGCTGGCGGCCGCCCGGGCGCTGGAGCGCGCCTCCCGGCCCGCCCAGGTCTTCGCGCACGGCGAGCGGACCGCGATGAAGGCGATCCGTCGACTGCTGCAGGACGACTGGGGCCTCGAGAAGTCCGAGATGTCGCTGTCCGCCTACTGGGCGCTCGGCCGCGCCGAGGACCGCTTCCAGGAGGAGAAGCGCGAGCCGATCGGCGTCATCTTCACCGACTAGTCCGGACGGGAGGCGCGACCCGCGTCGGTGGGTGCGGCTACCGTTCGCGACATGGTCGCCCTCTCCTGCTGCGTGCCCGGTTGCGACGCCGGTCCGGTCGCCGGGTCGCCGGTGCCGCTCTGCGCGGGACACGTGGCGCTGGTGCAGGAGTTCGCCGCCGAGCACCCCGGGATCGAGGACGTCCTGCCCGGGCCGTGCCCGCTGTGCGGTGCTCGGATCGGGATCCGCTACCCGTCCGGTGCCGTGTGCGCGACGTGCGAGTGGCGCTGGGGCGAGGTGCCCGACGGCGACCTCGCTCCCCCGCGCGTCGACGTCGTCTACTACCTGCGGATGCGCGACGACTTCGGCGACCGGATCAAGATCGGCACGACGGCGAACCCGCGGCAGCGGCTCGCGGCGATCCCGCACCAGGACCTCCTCGGGTTCGAGCGCGGCGACCGTGCGCTGGAGCGGCGACGGCACGGACAGTTCGCCACGACGCGGTACCCGGGCACCGAGTGGTTCCGCGTGACGCCGGAGCTGCTCGACCACGTCGCGGTCGTCACCGCCGGGGTGAGCGACCCGTGGGAGCAGCACGCCCGGTGGACGAGCGAGGCCCTGGCGCTGCGCGGTTGAGCGGCGGCGGCGGCTCGCGGGGCCGGGTTCCGATCGGATCGGCACCACCGGCGTCACGAGGAACCGCGGGATCCCGTGGTTCGAGCGGACTTCGGCGGTGCGGAGCCGTGCGACGCCGCGGGCGCGCGCTGGCGGGCGCCGCGGGCTGGCGGGCGGGTGCTTCGCCGTCAGCGGGCGTAGGCGTCGACGAACAGCGCGCCGCGGATCTCCCGCAACGTGTCCGCCAGACGGGCGACGGTCGGACCGGAGACGCCCGGCACCTCGAGGTCGTACGGGCCGAGCGCCTGCAGCCGACCGGTCCGGATGCGGACGACCTCCCACCCGACACCCCGAACGGCACGGTCCTTCTTCCGGTCGGTCTCCTGTCGGGGTCCGACGTGCTCGAGCCCGTGCCGACCGGTCGAGTCGTACTCGATGGCGACGCGGAGCTCCGGCAGGACGATGTCCGGCCACACCTCGACGTGGTCGAAGAACGGTCGGTCGAGCCGGATCGCGGAGTGGTCGAACGTGAACGCGAACCGTTCGGCGAGGGCGGCACGGAGCTCGGCCTCGACCGCGGACGCCGTGGCGGGGGCGCACACGCTCGTGAACGATTCGCCCGAGGGCAGCCGCGGGGTCTTCGGGCAGATCGACCGCGGAGCCGCCGGTGGCCGTGGCCGACGGGGCGCGCCGGGTTCCGGGCGGCGCGGCCGGGAGCGCGTCGAGGCGACCGCACCCGCCGGGGTCCCCCGCGCCGGTGCTGCCGGGAGGGTCTGCCGACCGGTCACCCGCACCACCCGCTGTGGGACGGGTACCTCGGTAGGCCAGTCCTGCGGGAGCACCGGCCACCGCTGCGGCTGGGCCTGCACGGCGCACTCGGGGCACCAGACCGACCGACGTCGTTCACGACCGGGCCGGGACCGCTGCTCGGCGGGGGTCGCCACGAAGACGTGCCCGACGTCGCACTCCCAGGTCAGCAGGACCTCGGCCGCGGGCGGTACCTGGCTCAGGACGACGCCGTGGTTCCAGTCCGGGTGGTACTGCCGGACGAGCACCGGGTACGAGGCCCACTCGGCGCGGAACTCCCCCACGGCGTACGGCACCGCCACGCCGCGCGACCACTGTCGGCGGCGCCACCACGCGTCGACGGGTTCGGCCACGACTGCAGGCTAGGGACCACCACCGACAGTCGACCCACGCTCAGTGCGTCGGTGGCGCCACGAACGTGAACCGCCCCGGACCGACGTCCGAGCCGTCGTCGAGCACGCGGATCCCCGACTCGCGGCAGGCCGTCACGCCGTCCCGGTGCACGCGCTCGGGCCGTGGCCGTTTCGGGATGCCGGACGCGCCGAAGACCGCCCACGCGTTGGCCGCCCCCGCGCTGGTGAACCGGGTGCTGTACCGGACCCCGGCGAGCCCGGCGGCGTCGAACGCCCGCGCCCACGCCTGCGGCACCCGGTAGTCGCCCATGGTCTGGAGTTCCGCGCCGACGCCGAACCGGACGGCCGCGGGGTCGGTGACGTCGGCGAACGCCCGGCCGCGGGACGCCCGTGCCGCCACCACGACCATCTCCCGCGCGCGCGGCGCGAAGACGGTGTTCGTGGTCAGGACGTGGTGCGCCAGGCGTTCCCGCACGGCGACCTCGACCGAGTCCGCCCAGTAGCAGGTGCCCCGTGGCACGGCGAGGTCGAACCGGCCGCCGTCGACCCCGTCGGCATCCGGCTCGGTGCTCGCGAACCACCAGGCGCCCCGGTCGTGCCGTTTCGCCCGGTAGAAGGTCGTCCCCCGGGACTCCTCGGTCGGGAAGGCGGTGAGGTCGAGGCCGTCGCGCGGCGGGCGCTGGGCGACCTCGTTCCGGCTCGGCGTCACGCGTCCGCCGCCCAGGCGTGCGCAGCCCGACGAGCCGCGGCGAGCACCTGCTCGACGCGGCCGTCGCGGAGTGCCTCGGCAGCGGTGGTCCCGCCGAACTCGTCGGCCGGGGTGTTCAGCCACAGCGCGCTGCCCCACGGGTCGATCCGGTCGGGGTCGACGAGCGCGAGCACCTGCCGCAGGTTCGGGAGCGGCGTCCCGGTCACACCGAACTGGAACGAGGGGAAGACGAGGCTGCCGTCCCCGATCTTCAGGCCGATCAGGTCGCGCTTCGCCGTCGCCTTGCTGAGCGCCTGCCGCGTGACCCCGCGCCAGGCGGCCAGTGTCGGGGTGTCGTAGAACGGTCCGATCAGTGCGTCGGCCTCGTGCTTGACCGAGGGCAGCGCCGCCACCATCCGGTCGGCGAGCAGGTCGACGTCGACGCCCGGCTCCAGCGCACCATCGAGCCGCCCGAGCACCAGACGGTCCCGGAGCGCGGCCATCAGTCGCTGTTCGGTCGGACCGAGGTCGTCGTGCCCGCCCGCGTCGCCCACCGCGGGTCGCTGCTGCGCCCGGGCCCGTTCCGTCGTCGCCATGATGGCCCTTCCGTCGATCGCGTCAACCGTGTCAACCCATTCTCGCGCAGGACCGACAACCACGTCAACCAATCGAACCGGATCCGGGCGTCAGGCGCCGAGCGCGTTCCGGGCGTAGGCCACCAGGGCGTTCGCGTGTCCGTGCCCCAGGCCGTGCTCGTCCTTGAGCCACCCGACGACCGCCATGTGCCCGTGGTCGTCCAGCCGGTCCGCGACGAGGTCGAGCCACTCCTGCACCGGACGGCCGTACGTCTTCTCGATGCTCGGGAAGTACGACGCCGGTCCGTTCGGCTTGGTGCCGTCGGCAGGCGGCACGGGAGCAGTCACACGGTGGTCCGTCATGGCCGTCACGATAGCCGTCGCGGGACGTCACGGAACGTCATCCTCGATGCTCGGCGTGACGCCGTGTTCCGTCCTGTGCCGGTGTGTTTCACCCCGCGTTGTCGGCCGTCCGCGCACCTCCTACGGTCGCGACATGACCGACACAACCGAGGTCCCGCCCCGGAACGCGACCCACGTCGACGCGGCGACCGGACCGGCCGAGGCGGACCGCGCCTCCCGGCCCGGACCGGACGCGACCATCGACGCGGCGGGACGCGCCGCGGTCGACCGTCCCGTCGTCCCGCTGCGGCACCCACTGCGCTGGATCGCCGCAGCGATCGTCCTCGTGCTGCTGCTGAACTTCGTCGAGACGCTGTTCACGAACGAGCAGTGGGGGTGGCCGGCGGTCGGCAAGTGGTTGTTCAGCCCGGCCGTCCTCACGGGTCTGCAGCTCACCCTCGTCGCGACCGCACTGAGCGCGGTGATCAGCTTCGCCGGCGGCATCGTCGTCGCGATCGCCCGGCTCTCGCGCAACCCGGTGCTCTCCGGACTGGCCTGGGGCTACGTGTGGCTGTTCCGCTCTGTGCCGCTCATCCTGGTGCTCGTCTTCCTCTACAACCTCGGGTCGCTGTACCCGACCATCGGCATCGGGATCCCGTTCGGCCCGCAGCTCGAGGTCCCGACCGCGAACGTGCTCGGCGACCTGGCGATCGGCGTGATCGGGCTGAGCCTCAGCGAGATCGCCTACGCGTCGGAGATCGTCCGCGCCGGGGTGCTCGCCGTCGACCACGGACAGCACGAGGCCGCGCAGGCGCTCGGGCTCCCCCGTCGACGCCAGTTCGTGCGGGTGATCCTGCCGCAGGCCCTCCGGTCGATCGTGCCGGCGTTCGTGAACCAGGTCGTCGGGCTGCTCAAGGCCTCGTCGCTGCTGTTCTACGTGTCCCTGCTCGACCTGTTCGGCGTGGTGCAGAACCTGTCGAGCACCTACCCGACGGACATCATCCCGCTGCTCGTGGTCGCGACGATCTGGTACCTCGTCCTCACCAGCGCGGTGTCGGTCGTGCAGTACTACGTCGAGCGGTGGACGGCTCGCGGCTCGGTCCGCGCGCTGCCGCCGACACCGTTCCAGCGACTGCGGGCTGCGGTCCGGCGTGCGCCGGGCCGCCTGCCTGGAGGCGCGGATCGCCACGCCGAGGCAGCCCTCGCCGAGCGGGCGGTCACCGCCGGCACCTCCACCACGAACGACAGGGCCATCTGATGAGCGCCACCATCGGCATCCACGGCGCCGTGAAGGCATTCGGCGAGAACGTCGTCATCGACGGCGTCGACCTCGCGCTCGACGCGGGCAGCGTCACCGTCGTGCTCGGCCCGTCCGGGTCCGGCAAGTCCACGCTGCTGCGGGCGATCAACCACCTCGAGCCACTCGACCGCGGTGTCGTGACGGTCGGCGGTGAGACCATCGGCGTCCGGGTGCGGACCGGCCGTGACGGCGTCCCCCGCTACAAGGAGCTGCCCGAGCGGCTGATCCTCCGGCAGCGCTCCCGGATCGGGTTCGTCTTCCAGCACTTCAACCTGTTCCCGCACCTCACCGCGCTCGAGAACGTCGCCGAGGGACCGATCGCCGCGGGCGTGCCCGCAGCCGAGGCCCGTTCGCGCGCTCGTGTCCTGCTCGACCGCGTCGGCCTCGCCGACCGTGCGGACACCCGCCCGCGGCAGCTGTCCGGCGGGCAGCAGCAGCGCGTGGCGATCGCCCGGGCGTTGGCGCTCGAGCCCTCGGTGGTCCTGCTCGACGAGCCGACGTCGGCGCTCGACCCCGAACTGGTCGGCGAGGTGCTCGGCGTCATCCGGGACCTCGCCGCGTCCGGCACGACGCTCGTCATCGTGACGCACGAGGTCGCCTTCGCCCGCGAGGTCGCCGACCACGTCGTGTTCCTGGACCACGGGCGCGTCGTCGAGCAGGGTCCGCCCGCGCAGCTCATCGACGACCCGCAGCACCCCCGCACGCGCGACTTCCTGTCCCGCGTCCGCTGAACTCCCCACCCACAGCACCCCCAACCCGATCCGAACCAGGAGAACCATGTCCTCGATCACTCCCTCCCGCTGGCGGCACCGCGCCGGCGCCCTCGTCCTCGCCACCGGTGTCGTCGTCGCCCTCGCCGGCTGCGCCGCGAACGCCAGCGCCGGCACCGGCTCGGGCCCGGGCGACGGCTCCGTGACGATCGGCGCGGCGTCGAACGGCGCCGCGACCGAGACGACGGTCACGGTGAAGGAGGACACGAAGCTCCACGACGAACTGCCCACCGACGTCAAGGAGTCCGGCAAGCTCGTCATCGGCATCGGCGCCCTGCCGTCCGGGTACCCGCCCCTGGCCTTCACCGGCGACGACCAGAAGACGCTCACCGGCTCCGAGCCGGACCTCGGTCGCCTCGTCGCCGCCAAGCTCGGCCTCGAACCGCAGGTGAAGAACGCCACCTGGGACAACCTCTTCGTCGGGATCGACGGAGGCTCGACGGACGTCGGCCTGTCGAACATCACGGTGACGGAGCAGCGCAAGGAGAAGTACGACTTCGCCTCGTACCGCCAGGACAACCTCGCCCTCCAGGTGAAGCAGGGCAGCACCCTGCGGTTCGACGGCGACCCCTCCGTGCTCGCGGGCAAGACGATCGCGACCGACTCCGGCACGAACCAGGAGAAGATCCTGCTCGGCTGGAAGAAGGACCTCGAGGAGAAGGGCGAGACGATCACCGTGAAGTACTACCCGGACGCGAACGCGAAGCTCCTGGCGGTGCAGTCCGGCAAGGTCGACGGCTACCTCGGCCCGAACCCGACGATCGCGTACCAGAACAAGCAGAACGCGGGGACGGCCAAGGCGACGGAGACCGCCGGCACATACTCGGGAGCGGGCGCCGACCTGCAGGGACTCATCGCCGCGACGACCAAGAAGGGCAACGGGCTGGCCAAGCCGATCCAGGAGGCCATCAACGAGCTCATCGACGACGGCACCTACGCCACGTGGCTGAAGGCGTACAACCTGTCGAACGAGGCCGTGCAGCAGTCCGAGTTCGACCCCAAGGGCCTGCCGCTCGACGCCGGCTGACCGGGCGCTCCCGACACCCCCGTGGCCACCTCGGCTGCGGGGGTGTCGTGCGTTCGGGCGCGGGGGCACCGAGCAGCGCCGCTCCGGAACGACTTCGCCGATGTCGTACGACAGCGGACACGTCGCCTGTTGCGCGCGCGGGCATTCGCGGACGCGCGCGAGCGACACCACCGACGTCGTACGACATCGGAGTCGTCGTACCGGGTCGGCGGACGCGCGCGCGAGACGGACGGGAGGCGCGGTGCCAGCTGGCGCCGCGCCTCCCGTCCGTCCCGGACCGCGTCTCAGACCGCGGCCGGCACCGCCTGTTCGGCTCGCCGCGCCCACTCCGCCGCGAGCAGCTCGTAGGAGCGCACCCGGGCGTCATGGTCGTGTGTGATCGTGGTGACGAGGAGCTCATCCGCTCCCGTCGCCCGACGCAGGGTCTCCAGCTGGTCCGCCACCGTCGCAGCGTCGCCGACGAACCGGGTCGCCAGGCGGTCGGCGACCGACGCGGCCGCCTCCGGGTCGAGGGGGTGCTTGCGCGCCCAGTCGGGCGTCGGGTACTCGATCGCGCCGACACCGGAGCGGATCGAGTGCACCCACTGGCCGTACCCGAGAGCGAGTTCGGAGGCCTCGGCGGTGTCCCGGCCGACGACGACGTCCGCTGACACGATGACGTGCGGAGCGTCGAGCACGCCCGGGCGGAACGCGTCGCGGTAGGCCTGCACCGACGCCAGGACCGTGCCCGGCGACGTGTGGTAGTTCGCACCGTAGGGCAGGCCGAGGGCGCCGGCGGCCCGTGCGCTCGCACCCCCGGTGGAGCCGTGGATCCAGAGTTCGACCGGGGTGCCGGCGGCGGGCGGCGCATCGACGACTGCGCCGTCGTGGGACCACGTGCCGGCGAACAGCGCCCGGATCAGGTCGAGTTCGCCCTCGAACCGGTCGACGTCGCCCGGCACCCGGCCGAGCATCTCGCCCTGCAGTGCGAACCGGCTGCGCGGGGCGATCCGGAAGTCGAACGGTGCCGGGATGAGCAGGCCGTCGACCACCTCGTCCTCGCGCGGCGCGAGGGACGGCGGCTTCGGGGCACCGGGCGCGGGGGTACCGGACCGGCCGAGACCGAGGTCGATCCGCGGCCCGTACAGCGCAGCGAGCGTGCCGAAGGTCTCGGCGATCTGCAGCCCGCGGACGTTGCCGACCAGGGTCGCCGCGCTGCCGACCCGGATCGTCGAGGTCGCGGCCGCCACGGCGCCGATCACGATGTTCGGTGCGCTGCCCGCGACGCCGGGGTTGAGGTGGTGCTCGGCGAGCCAGTACCGGGCGTACCCGGCGCGCTCGGCTCGGCGGGCGAGGTCGAGGGTGTGGTGGAGCGCTGCCGCGGCCGAGGACCCGGCGGGGACCGGGACGAGGTCGAGGACGGAGAGCGGGGTGGTCGTCACGCGAACACCCCCGATCGCGCACGCGACCGGATCGTCCCGGGCAGGCCGAGGGTCTCGCGGAGCGTCGCACCCTCGGTGTAGGACTCCCGGTACACGCCGCGCTCCTGCAGCAGCGGGACCACGGTGTCGACGAACTCGTCGAGGCCGTACGGGTTGGTGTGCGGCACGACGACGAACCCGTCCGTCGCACGCTCCTGCACGTACCGGTCGATCTCGGCGGCGATGTGCGACGGGGTGCCGACGAACCCGCCCCGGGTGGAGACCGCGATCACGAGGTCGCGGATGGACAGGCGCTCCGCGTCGGCCCGGTCCCGCCAGGACCGCACGAGGGCGGGGACGTCACGGGTGTGCCGGGCGCGGCCGCGGGTGATCGCGGCTCCCTCGAGGTCGGGTTCGACGGTCGGCAGCGGACCGTCGACGTCGTACCCGGACAGGTCGCGGTTCCAGACCTGCTCGAGGAACGCGATCGCGGTGGCCGGGCTGACCTGCGCGCGCTGGACGGCCCGGGCCCGCTCGGCGGCGTCCTCCGGGGTGTCGCCGAGCACGAACGTCGACGCGGGCAGGATGTGCAGCTCGTCCTTCGACCGGCCGAACCGCTCGAGTCGCGCCGTGACGTCGTCGTAGTAGGCCCTCGCGTCGTCGAACTCGGTGTGCAGCGAGAAGATCACCTCGGCGTGCGCGGCGGCGAGGTCACGGCCCTCGTCGGAGTCGCCGGCCTGCACGACCACCGGGTGCCCCTGCGGGCTGCGCGGCACCGGGAAGGTCCCGGTGACGTCGAACTGCGGGCCGTGGTGGTCGACGTCGCGGATCCGGGAGCGGTCGGCGAAGACCCCGGCCGGAGCGTCCGCCACGACGGCGTCCGGCGACCACGAGTCCCACAGCTCGCGCGACAGCTCGATGAACTCCGCCGCGCGGGTGTACCGGTCGGCGTGGTCGAGGAACCCGCCGCGGCGGAAGTTCGCGCCGTGGAACGCGTCCGAGCTCGTCACGACGTTCCAACCGGCACGGCCGTCGGTGAGGTGGTCGAGCGTGGCCAGCTGCTTCGCCAGTTCGAGGGGCTCGTTGAACGTCGTCTGCAGGGTGCCGACGAGCCCGATGTGGTCCGTGACACCGGCGAGGGCCGCGAGGATCGCGAGCGTGTTCGGACGACCGACGACGTCGAGGTCGTGGATGCGGCCCTTCTGCTCGCGGAGCCGCAGCCCCTCGGCGAGGAACAGGTAGTCGAACAGCCCGCGCTCGGCGTTCCGGGCGAAGTGCTCGAACGACGAGAACGCGATCTGGCTCTCGGCCCGCTCGTCGCTCCAGATCGTCGTGTTGTTGACGCCCGGGAAGTGGGCGGCGAGGTGGACCTGGCGCTTGGCGCTCATGCTGAGACCCCCTGGTGGGACGTGGCGTATCGGCTGACCGCCGGGGCGATGCCGAGCCGCGTGCGCAGGTCGGCGGTGGGACGCGAGGCCACGTCGGCGCGGAGGCCCGCCGTGACGAGCGCGGGGACGAGCTGCCGGGCGATCGCGGTCGAGTCGATCGGGATGCGCAGCGGCCGGAGTCGGACCCCCGCGTAGCCGAGGGCCCGCAGGTCTCCGATCAGCGACACCAGCTCGGGGACGGTGGTCGCCAGGACGGACGTGTCGGATCCGGAACCGACCGCGTACGGTGCACCCGCGGCGGCGTCGAGCGCCGCGAGCTCGTCGGCGGCCTCGGCCGTCGACGACCCGATGAGCACCGCGAGGTCCGCGAGGACCGGACGCCGGAGGTCGGACCCGGCCGTCTGCTCGGCGTCACGGACCTCGTCGAGCACCGCACGCGCCTCCCGTCCGCCGTGTCCGGGCGTGACCAGCACGACGTCCGCGGCGTCCACGGCGAACGCGGCAGCATCGGCGCGGTGCGCGAGCGCGAAGACCGGCGGGCGGCCCTGCGGGGACCGCGGCACGATCGAGGCGCCGTGCACCGAGACGAACGAGCCCGCGTACTCGGCGTTGTGGATGCGGTCGCGGTCGATGAAGCGGCCGGTGGCGACGTCGCGGATGATCGCGTCGTCGTCCCAGCTGTCCCAGAGGCGCGAGACGACCTCGGCGACCTCGCGGGCCTCGTCGAACAGGGCGGCTGCGTCGTCGCCGCCGGGGCGGCGGCCGAACAGCGCGGCCTCGCGGCTCGTCGGACTCACCTGGACCCGCCACCCGGCTCGCCCGTGCGAGACGTGGTCGAGGGTCTGGAGGCCCGTGGCGACGTGGAAGGGCTCCGTGTGCGTCACCGAGACGGTCGGCACCAACCCGAGGGCGCGGGTCGCGGGGGCGACGGCGTTCGCGACGAGCAGGGCGTCGAGCCGTCCGACGACGGTGCGGGTGTCGAGGTCGCCGGCCGCGTCCACGGGTCCGGCGGTGAAGGAGTCCTCGATCGTGACGGCGTCGACGCCGAGACGGTCCTGCTCGACGACGACGTCGCGCCAGTGCCGGAAGCTCGTGAGTCGCTGTGCCGTGGGGCCGGCGGTCCGCCAGGCGGCGGGGTGCCAGCCGGCGCCCTGCAGGGCGGTGACGAGGGTGGTGCGGTCGGGCATGTGGTGCGCTTCCGTCGGGGTCGTGCCGGTCAGTGGGTGTGGGTGTGGGCGTGCGCTGCGGGCGGTGCGGGCGACGCGTCGGCGGGGCCCGCGGCGTCGGCGGCGGCGTCGGTGGCTGCGGCTGCGGCGTCGGCGCCGAACTTGAAGCCGAGGCGGCCGTGGGCGAACCCGCCGCCGGCGCGGATGGCGGTCGCGACCCAGGCGGCCTCGGCGAGCTCCGCCTCGTTCGCTCCGGCGCGCACCGCCCGCTGGCTGTGACCGTCGATGCAGTAGACGCACTGCGTGGTGATGCCGACCGCGAGGGCGATGAGCTCCCGGTACTTCAGCGGGATCTCGCGCCCCTCGGCTCGGAACACCGACTCATCGAACTGGACGAACGCCGTCAGGATGTCCGGGGTCTGCTGCTTGTAGACCTTCGTGAAGGTCTTGTCCTGCTCGCGGTCGAGGTACTCGGTCATGACGGCGACGCTATGACCGACCGGGACCTGCGGCGACGGGTGTTGCGGAGCGTGACCGGCCGTGACGTCCCGTGACGCGGAGGCGCCCGCGCGACGTCACGCGGCGTCACGCGGGGGCGCCGGACCCGCGCGGTCGGGGCGCTGCGCGGACGGGGCGCTGCGCGGCGCGCGTGGGACCTCGCACGGTGCGCGGGCACCTCGCACGGTGCGCGGGCACCTCGCACGGTGCGCGAGCACCTCGCACGGTGCGCGAGCACCACAGTGTGCGAGGTCCCGCGCACCGTGCCAGCCCGCGCGCCTCCCACCGTGCACGGCACCCCGCACCGTGCGGACGCGACGCACGTGGCGGGGGCGAGCCGCACCTCCAGGGCGGACCGGGCTCGCACCGTGCGTCGCACGGTGCGCGGGCACCGCAGCGTGCGAGGTCCCGCGCACCGTGCCGGCCCGCGCCCCTCCCACCGTGCACGGCACCTCGCACCGTGCAGGCGCGACGCACGTGGCGGGGGCGGGTCGCGCCTCCAGGGCGGACCGGGCTCGCACCGTGCGTCGCACGGTGCGAGGTGCCGCGCCCCTACAGGCCGCGAGCGCGCGCCGCGAACCGGCCGCGCAACGTGACGTCCTCGTACTCGCGGTGGAACACGCCGCGATCCTGCAGGATCGGCACGAGCTCGTCGACGACGGTCTCGAGCCCCCGCGGGAACTCGTCGATCATCAGGTTGAAGCCGTCCGCGGCGCCGGTGCGGTACCACTCCTCGATCGTGTCGGCGGCCTGTTCCGGGGTCCCGACGACGATTCGGGCGCCGTACCCGCCGAACCCGCGCAGGACGTCCCGGAGCGACGTGTTGTTCGCGCGCACCCACCGGACGACCGTCTCGTGGTAGCCGAGGGACGGTCCGTACGTGACGGGGTCGACCTCGCGGTCGAGGACCGCGGCGGGGATCGGTGCGTCCGGGTCCAGCCCGGTGAGGTCCGCGTCGAGGTGTGTGCCGAGCGCGCGGAGCGAGTACCCGTCGGGCGCGAGGGCCTCGAGGTCGTCGAACCGTCGACGGGCTTCGGCCTCGGTGCTGCCGAGCACGAGGGACAGCCCCGGCACGATCGCGACGTCCGCCGGGTCCCGACCGTACGTCGCGGCCGCCTGCTTCACCGCCCGGTAGTGCTCGCGCGCCGGTCCCGGGGTGAGCTCGACGGCGAAGACGCCCTCGGCGACCCGTGCGGCGAGGTCACGGCCGTGCGGCGACCCGCCGGCCTGGAAGACGACGGGATGCCCCTGCGCCGACGGCGGGACGCGGATCGTCCCCTCGAAGTCGGTGGACTCGCCGTGGTGCGCGACGGGCTGACCGGTCGCCGCCGACCGCCAGAGTGCCTGGACGAGGTCGACGACCTCGCCGGCTCTGGCGTACCGCTCGGGCCGGTCCGGGTTCGTCGCGACGCCGAAGTTGGCGGACACCGAGCGGTCGTAGGTCGTGACGGCGTTCCAGGCCACCCGCCCGCCGGACAGCGTGTCGAGGGAGAGCAGCCGCTCGGCGAGGTCGACCGGGTCGTTGTAGGTGGTGGACGCGGTGCCGACGAGCCCGAGGTGCGTGGTCGCGTCCCCGATCGCGCCGAGGGCCACGAACGGCTCGAGCAGGCCGTACGCCCGGACGTTCGGGTCGCTCAGCGCGGGGTGGTCCGCGAAGAACACCATGTCGAGCAGCCCACGCTCGGCGGTGCGGCCGAGGTCGGCCCAGAAGTCGGCGGTGAGCAGGTCGGTCGGTTCGACGTCCTGCGTCCGCCACGCGGCCGGTCGCTGACCGAACCCCTGCAGGTTGACGCCGAGGACCAGACCGGCGTCGGTGCCGGCGCTCACGCGGTGACCACCACGGGGACGGGCAGACCGAGCAGGTCCCGCAGCGTCCGCCGGTCCGTCGCGGGGCCGCCGGACGGACGGGAGGCGCGGCGCGCGTCGGGCACGCCGGTCGCCGCGGGCAACGGTGCGAGCGGGTGCGCCTCGGCACCGAGCACGAGGTCGGCCGTCGGCACGTCGGCGTCGTGCCAGGCCGCGAGGACGGGTTCGCCCTGCCGACTGGACGGCGTCGTCAGCGGCCCGCGGACCCGGTAGCCGCCCGTTCCGCCGTCGTGGTCGAGCGGGCGGATCCGGTCGGTGTCGGCGAAGACTCCGGCCACGCGGTCCCCGACGATGCTGTCGAGCGGCCAGGTGCGCCAGAGCCCGCGCACCACCGCGGCGAACTCAGCCGGGTCGTGCTGTTCGTCGGTGACGGGCAGTCCGTGGTCCCGCGCACCGACGACCAGTCCGACGCGGCCGTCGAGCACGTGGTCGAGCGAGAGCACGCGACGGGCGACGTTGTAGGGGTGCTCCCGGGTCGGGGCGACCGCGACGAGCACCCCGAGCGTGGGCAGCGCGCGGCCGAGCGCGAGCGCAACGGTGGTCGGGTCGAGCCGCTGGCCCCGGGCGCGTCCGGCGTCGAAGCGATCGGTGCCGATCGCGACGACCGCGGCGCCCGTCACCCGGATGCGGTCGGCGAGCGCGCGGATCCCGCCGGGTCGCCCGACGGCGGTGGCGAGGTCGGCGTCGGGCACGGCGACGACGGTCGGTGCGGCTGTCTCGGTCACGGGTTCCCTCCGGTCACGTGCGGAGCGGCCCGCCACCGTCGCCTCCCCTGCGTTCGTGGCGGGCCGCTGTCGTCGACGGTACGGGGCGGCCGGACGATCGAGCGTGCAGGTGTCCCCGGGTTGCGCCTCGTGACGGCCGGTTACGCCCGGTCGAGCGGACTGGCACCGTTCACGAGCAGGTCGCCGACGATCCGGCGCTTGTGCACGCGCGGGTTGTGCGATGCCAGGGTCCGGGCGTTCCGCCAGTGCCGGTCCAGCCCGAGGCTCCGGAAGGTGCCGGACGACCCGAGGGCGTCGAACACCAGGGTCGTCGCGTCGAGCACGGCGTCGGTGACGACGGTCTGCGACTGGGCGACCGCGATCCAGCTCCGCTCGAGGGCGGCACGCAGGACCGGGTCCGTCGACGGGTCGGTACCGGTCGCACGGAGTTCGGTGTGCCGGTCCACCGCGGCGTCGACCGGGCCGAGGCTCGCGGTGAACGCGGCGTCCGCGGCGTACACCCGTGCGGCGACGGTCCCGATGGTGCCGAGCAGCTCGGGGTCCGCCGTCGGGTCCGCGGTGGTCCCGTTGGGGTGCCCTCGTGCGCGTGTGCGGAGCGCCTCGGCCCCGTCGCGCAGCGCCGCACGTCCGATCCCGACGAGGATCGCGTGCATCACGGTCTGGTAGTACTGCTCCTGGTACGGGTACCGCGTGGCGTACGGCAGCACCCGTTCGTCGGGGACGTGCACGTCGGCGTAGGACACGCTGCCGCTCCCGGTGATCCGCTGTCCGAACCCGTCCCAGTCGTCCCCGACCTGCACGCCCGGGTCACGGGCGTCCACGAGCGCCACGAACCGGTCCCCCTGGTCGTCGAGCGCGAGCACGGTGATCCACCGCGCGTAGACGCTGCCCGTCGAGTAGAACTTCCGTCCGGTGACCCGCCAACCGCCGTCCGGGTGGCGGACGATCCGCGTGGCGATGTCCACGCCCGCGGAGGTCGGCGTCTCGCTCCACCCGCCGCCGACGAACTCACCGCCGCCGAGCCGGTCGACGATCTCCCGGTCGAAGCGGCTCCCCTCGGCGTGCACGCGGTCCTCGATGAACGAGAAGTGGTTCCGCCACACGTGGGCGAGGTTCGGGTCGACCTCGGCGATCTCGGCGATCGCCCGGAAGACGTCCGACAGCCGCGCGCCGACACCGCCCCACTCGACGGGGGTGCGCCACCGCGCGAACCCGGCGTCCACGAGCCAGCCGAGCTGCTCGGTGGCGAGCCGTTCCTCGCGCTCCCGCTGTCGAGCATCGACCGCGATCCGTGCGATCACGGGCCGGAGCGGCGCGATCAGTTCGTCGTGGCGGTCGTCGGCCGGGATCTCGCTCGGGGACATGGCGGCACGCTACCGGCGCGGGCCGCAGCGGTCGCAGTCCGCGCGCAACCCCGGGCAACCGGGCGCAACCGGGCGTCACACGCGGCCGGGAACTCACCAGACGATGCGCGCGAACTCCTCCCGCAATCGTCGGGACCGGCCGGGGTGCACCTGTTCGACCCAGCCGATGCGGCCGAGCAGGTGTGCGCGGAACTCCGGGTGCCCGGCACGGTTCTGGGAGGCCGGACCGTGTTCGGCCGCGTTGTGCAGGATCGCGTGCAGTCGGTCGACCTCGCGGCGTCCCGGTGCGGTCCGCTCGTTGACGACCACGCCCGTGACCGACTGCCGGACCCCACGGCGTCGCACGCGGGTCTTGCCGGGTTGCAGCCGGTGGCCCTGCTCGGCGACGATCCGGTCGACCCCGCGCAGGAAGGCGTCCGGGCGGGCCGCCAGCCGGTGACCGCCGCTGAACGTCAGGTCGTCGGCGTACCGCGTGTACGTGGCGTCGACGCTGCCCGCCCACCCCGCCAGCCGGGCGTCGAGGTGCCGGAGCGAGGTGTTCGCCAGCGCCGGGGACGTGGGCGCACCCTGCGCCAGGTGCGCCGCCGTCAGGGAACGGCGGAGCGCGGCCCGGTCCTCGGGAGTGCCGCCGGCCGGCATCGCGGTGAGCACGTGCGGTGGCACCCGGTGCGTGCAGAGGCCGGTGAGGACGTGCGCGACCGGTTCGGCGAACCCCGCCGACCGGAAGACGCCGAAGACCGTCGGCGCGGTGACGTTCGCGAAGAACGAGGTGAGGTCGGCGGACAGGACCACCTGCTGCCCGGTGTGCGCGGACGCACCCGTGACGACGCTCCGGCCCGGGACGAACCCGTGCGCGGCGTCGTGCACCGGGAGTGCGACGAGCAACTCGTCGAGGATCGTCCGTTGTGTGCGGCGGAGCATGTCCATCGGCTTCTCGAGGAGCCGGGGTGTCCGCCCCGGCCGGACGATCCACTCGTACCGGTGGTGGTGGAGCGGGCTCGAGGGACCGGGGCGCCGGTTCCAGCCACGGGTGTCGGCGAGCCAGAGCAGCCGGCCGACGGTCAGGTCGAGCGCCCGGGCGAGCTCGGGCAGCGTGTCGACGAGCAGTGCGCTGTCGGTCGCCGGCCGGGAGCGGGCGGCGGTCGCGCGACGCGCCAGGACCCGGACCGGCCGGAGCGGCTCGCGGGATCGGTGCAGCGCGCGGAGCCGTGGGTCGGCGGCCAGCACGGCGGCGAGCTGCCGGGGTGCGTCCGACGGCGGGCGCGGGAACGCGTCGAGCGCAGCCGCCACCGCGAGGCCGACGTAGGCACGTTCGACCCCGACGACGGCGAACCCAGCGGCCGTGAGCTCGTCGGGTGCCCAGCGATCGGCGGTCAGGAAGGCGTCGGCGAGGGCGACGGCCACAACGTCGAGGGGCGTGGGGTTCCCGGGGGACCTGTCGGTGCCTCCGTGCGGCATCGCGCGCGGAGCGCGCTCGCCCGCTCGGGGCGTGTCGTCCTGCTGGTACTGCGTGCCCCGGGGTGACCCCGGAGAGGTCGACGCGTCTCGCGCGTCGGCCGCCTCCCCCGGGAACTCCACGCGCTCACCCTACGGCGGCCCGCTGACGGCCGTGGCGACAGGAGTAGCGTCGGTCGGCGTGACGACCGAACACCTCACCCAACCGCTCGCCGGACAGGGGTGGGTGCAGATCGGCGAGGTGCTGCTCGCGTTCGCCCTCGCGTCGCTCATCGGCCTCGAACGCCAGCTCCGGTCGAAGAGCGCCGGCATCCGCACCCAGGCGATCGTCGGCACGGCGTCCGCGCTGATGCTGCTCGTGAGCAAGTACGGGTTCGGCGACGTGCTCGTCCCGGACCACGTCGTGCTCGACCCGTCACGCGTGGCGGCGCAGATCGTGTCCGGGGTCGGGTTCCTCGGTGCCGGGCTGATCCTCACCCGCCGCGGGGCCGTCCGGGGCCTGACCACGGCGGCCGCGGTGTGGGAGACCGCTGCGATCGGCATGGCTGCCGGTGCCGGCCTCTGGCTGCTCGCCCTCGTCGTCACCGCGCTGCACTTCGTCGTGGTGTTCGGCTACACCGCCGTCGTCCGGGCGCTGTCCCGTTCGGCCGAGCAGTCGATGACCCTCGACGTGGTCTACGACGCCGGACGCGGGGTGCTGCCCGACGTGCTCGCGCTGGTGACCGCGGGCGGGTGGCGGGTCGCTCGGCTCGTGAAGCAGGACACCGACCGGCCGGATGCCACCGCGGTGCGCCTCGACGTCGCCGGGCCACCGGACGCGTCCGGGCTCGTCGCGCGGATCGGCGAGGTCGAGGGCGTCCGGATCGTGGACCCGTCGGCCGCGGACGACCTGGAGTGACGCCGTGGTGTCGTTCTTCCTGACCCACGCCGAGGTCGTCGTCGAGCCCGACCGTCCGATCGAGTCGTGGGGGTTGTCCGCCGATGGCCGTGCCCGCGCGGCCGGATCCGCGACCGTCGCCTGGGACCCCGGTGTCCGACGCATCGTCTCCAGCACCGAGCAGAAGGCGGTCGACACCGCCGAGGTCCTCGCGGGCGCGGTCGGGCTCGTCCCCTCGAGGGACGCAGCGCTCGGCGAGATCGACCGCAGCGCGACGGGCTTCCTGCCGCTCGACGAGTTCGAGGGGGTCGTCGACGCGTTCTTCGGCGCGCCGGAGGAGTCCGTCCGCGGGTGGGAGCGGGCGGTCGACGCCCAGGAGCGCATCGTCCGTGCGGTCCGGGCGCTCACCCGGGACGGTGGCGACGTCACGGTCGTCTCGCACGGAGCCGTCGGGGCACTGCTGCTGGCGGACCTCCGCGGCGAGCCGGTCTCCCGCGTGCTCGACCAGCCCGGCATGGGCAGCGTGTTCACGTTCGACCCGCGCGCGTGGCGTGCGACGAGCGGCTGGTCGCGCGTCCCGGTGCCCTGACCGGGTCTCGTCGAGGTGAGCCCGAGTCTCGGGCACGGCGACGTTCCTCGTGCGCCGGGCACCGAGAACCGTCGCCCAGACCGAGTCTCGGCCAGCGGCCAGCGGCCCGCGGCCGGCGGCCAGCGGCCGGCGGCCAGCGGCCAACGGCCGGCGGCCGCCCCGCGCTCAAGCGGGCAGCCGCTCCCCCGCCGTCACCGCGACGTCGAGCCGGTTCTCCGCCGGCGGCAGCGGGCAGGTCGCGTGCTCCGTGTACGCGCACGGCAGGTTCGTCGCCCGGTTGAAGTCGATCGTCGTCGCTCCGGAGGCGTCCGGCGCGGCGATGTCCAGGCTCCGGTTCGCCGCGTACGTGGTCACGCCGCTCGTCCGGTCGGTGAACAGCACGTGCAACCCGTCGCCGTGCCCGTTGAACGCCAGCAGCGACCGCGGCCCGTCGAGGTCGAACGTCAGCACGCCCGGCGCCTCGTACACGTGCTGCAGGCCGTCGACCACGGACCCGACCGTCACCGTCCGGGGTTCGTCGAACGGCTCGAAGTGGGCGTCGACGACGAACGCCGGGTCCGGCGCGTACGCGGGTGTCCCCGGGTAGGAGACCCGCGTCGGGTTCGACGGGTGCCGCGGCCGGATGACGTCACTGCCGCCGCGTCGGGCGACCTCGACGACGACGGTCTCGTCGCCGTCCTGCCAGCGCACCGCCGTGCTCGAGCGCTCCGGGAGCGGGCCGAACCGGTGGGTGCCGGTCACGCGGACCCCGTCGACCTCGACGGACTCGTCCTCGTCGAGGACCACCACGGGTCCGTCCGCCGAGGTCGACCACGTGCCGGGCGCGTCGTCGAACCGCTCGGGCGTGCCGGTGAGCCACCGGATGCTCGTGATCGCGAGGAACCCGTGCTCGCTCGCCCGGGCCTGCTCGTGCGCGGCGTGCCAGGCGGTCCACTCGGCCGGGAAGTCGGGAGCGGTCGGCGTCGTCGTGGTCATGGTCCGACGGTACGTCGTCCACGGGTCACCCCGCGACGAGGGGTGTCGCGGAGCGTCACGTGCCCGGCTCGCGTTCGACGCGTGGTGGCGGCGACCGGGCCGGGAGGCGCGGCGACCGTCGGGCCCGCGCCGTGCCTCCCGGCCGGGTCGGTTCCGCGGACCCCGCTCACCAGGGGTGGGCGATGCTGCGGGCGCGCGGGCTGCGCCCCGCGGCGGCGCGCACCGGCGCGCCGCCGGACGTCGGGCTCCCGTCGAGTGCGGTCGCGAGGACGGCACAGGCCGCCCCTCGTGCCACGGCGGCCTCGCCGTGGGTGGTCGCCTCGACGACGATCCGCGGGGCGTCGGGCAGCCGGTCGGCGAGGCTCGCCCGGACGGCCTCGAGGAACACCGGGCCGCCGGCGATCGCCGCGCTGCCGCCGATCACGACGTCGGTCACGTCGAGGAGCTCGACGACGTGGGCGAGCGCCGATCCGAGCGCCGATCCACCGGCCGCGACGAGGGCGGTCCCGGTCGGCGCGGCGCACAGGGACTCGTAGGCGACCCGGACGTCCGCGGGTCGTCCGGTGCGGGTGCCGGCCGGCAGGATGCCCGCGGCGATCGCGCGCCTGACCTGTTGGAGCGGCTGGCAGGCCTCCCAGACCGCGGTCCACCGGCCGTGCGCGTGCACCGGCATGCCGCCGAACTCGCCGGCGTTCCCGGAGGCTCCCCGCACGACCTGGCCCCCGGTGACGACGGCCGCGCTGATCCCGTGCCCGAGGGTCACCGTGACGAGCCCGGTGGTGTTCGTGGTGGTCCACCCCTCGCCGAGGCCGGCGGCGACACCGTCCTTCTCGAGCAGCACGGGCAGACCGGTGCGCCGACGCAGCTCGTCGGCGACGGGCAGCCCCGCCCACCCGGGCAGCTGGACGGGGTCGGCGAGCGCCGCGTGGGTCGGGTCGAGCGGGCCGGGGGCAGCGAGCCCGAGGCCGACGAGCCGGCTGCTGCGCTCGCGCACGAGCCGTTCGACGGTGCCGGCCATCGCGTCGAGGACCGCGGTGGGGCCGTCCAGTGCGCCGGTGTCGAGGTGCTCGGTGGCGATGACGGTGCCGGCGAGGTCGACGAGCGTGGCGACGACGTGTGCCGGGTCGAGGTGGAGGCCGACGGCGTGCCGCGCGTCGGCGGCGACGGCGAGGCCGCGCTGGGATGGCTCGCCGTGGTCGGTCCGTCGTGGTCGGGGCCCTTCCTCGCGCAGGAGGCCCTCGTCGAGCAGGCGGGCGGCGATGTTGGAGACGGTCTGCGCGGTGAGGCCGGTGGCCGCGGCGATGGCGGACCGGGTGACGGGTCCGGTCCGACGGGCGACGTCGAGGACGAGGGCGCGGTTGAGCGTACCGACCCGCGCACTGTTCGTTCCGCGGAGCAACACGGTGCGCGCCGGTGGTTGACGTCCCTCGTCCATGGTCCCTAGCATCGCAGGAAATCGGTTTAATCAATCAATTCGATTGAATCGGTCGGCCACACCGGTGTGACCACGACCCGAAGGGACGCTCGTGACGACGACGACACGAACCGACACCGCAGCACCCCGCGCCGTCCGGGACGGCACCGCAGCAGGCCCGAGACCACGACGGCGACCGCGGGAGAAGCACCCGTGGACCACCGCCGAGAAGCGCCGACTGCGCATCGGCCTGGCGTTCATCTCCCCGTGGATCATCGGCGTCCTCGTCTTCATCGGCTACCCGCTGGTCTACTCGTTCGCGATCAGCCTGACGCGGTACTCGGGCATGAACGGCGCCACCTGGGTCGGGTTCGGCAACTACGTCGCCGCCTTCATCGACCCGCTCGTGCACACCGCCGTCGGCAACACGCTCTTCTACGCCGTGATCGCGGTCCCGGTCGGGATCGTCGTGGCCATCGTGATCGCGATGGCGATGAACCAGGACGTCCGCGAGATCAGCTGGTACCGGACGGCGTTGTACATCCCCTCGCTCATCCCGACGTTCGCGCTGGCGTTCATCTTCGTGGTGCTCGTCAACCCGCAGACCGGCATCGTGAACCAGGTCATGAAGCTCGTCGGCATCCCGGCGACGAACCTGCTCGGCGACCCGACGACCGCGAAGCTCGTCATCGTCGCCCTGGCGCAGATGGGTGCCGGCAACGCGGCCCTGATCTTCCTCGCCGGGCTGCGCGGGATCCCGAAGACCCTCTACGAAGCCGCCCGCGTCGACGGCGCCGGACCGGTCCGGCAGTTCTTCGCCCTGACGCTGCCGCTGCTGTCCCCGGTGATCCTGTTCAACCTCATCACCGGCATCAGCAACGGCCTGCAGGTCTTCACCGAGGCCTACGTCATCTCGTCGGGCACCGGCGGCCTCGGCAGCCCGGACAACGGGACCTTGTTCTACATGCTCTACCTCTACAAGAACGCGTTCAGCTACGCCCAGCTGGGGTTCGCGAGCGCGATGGCCGTGCTGCTGTTCCTCGCCGGCATGCTCCTGTCGGGGCTCGTGTACTGGCTGTCCAAGCGGTTCGTGAACTACGACGTGACCGGAGAGTGACCCGATGAGCCTGCACACTGAGTCCGAGTCCACCCGCACCGCGTCGGTCGAAGCCGTCCGGCCTGGGAAGGCCCGCGGCGAGCGCTCCCGCAACGCCGACGGATCGGTCCGTTCGCCGTGGTCGTCCGTCCTCGCCCGGGTCGTGCTCATCGCGATGAGCCTGTTGTTCCTGGTCCCCATCTACTGGATGGTCATCTCGGCGCTGAAGAGCAACTCCGAGCTCGGCGCCTTCCCGCCCACGTGGTTCCCGCAGTGGTTGGACTGGTCGAACTTCGGTGACGCCGTGAACGCGATGCCGTTCTTCACGTTCTTCCGGAACACGCTCGTCATCACGGTCTGCGTGACGCTGTTCTCGATGGTGTCGAACCTCGTGATCGCGTACGGGTTCGCGTGCCTGGAGTGGCGCGGCCGGGACCGGTTGTTCTACGTGGTCCTGGCGACGCTGTTCATCCCGTTCCCGGTGACCCTCATCCCGATGTTCGACCTGTACGCGCGGCTCGGCTGGATCAACACGTTCCTGCCGCTGATCGTGCCGAGCCTGTTCGGGTCGGCGTTCTACGTGTTCCTGTTGCGGCAGTTCCTGCTGCAGATCCCGAAGGACCTGTTGAACGCGGCACGCATGGACGGTGCGTCCGAGTGGGGCATCCTCTGGCGGATCGTGTTCCCGCAGGCCCGGGCGGCCCTGGTCACCGTGGGGATCTTCGCGGCGGTGGGGGCGTGGAACGACTTCCTCGGGCCGCTCATCTACCTGCAGGACGAGAACGTGCAGACGCTGTCCATCGGTCTGCAGATCTTCCGTCTCAACAACTCGCAGGACTTCCAGTTCAACCAGCTGATGGCGGCATCGGTGCTCATCATCCTGCCGCTCGTGGTCCTGTTCTTCGTGTTCCAGCGGACGTTCATCAAGGGCGTCCAGATCGGGAGCTTCAAGTGAGCAGCGCATTCGACCGTCGCACGTTCCTCCGCGGTGCCGCGGCAGCCGGTGGCGCCGGGGCCCTCGCGCTCCTCGCCGCGTCCTGCGCCTCCGGGTCCGGTGCACGCAGCAACCCGAACCAGGTCACGATCTGGGGTGTCACGGGGACGTTCGTGCCGTTCCAGACGAAGGTCATCGAGCAGTTCACGGCGCTGCACCCGGAAATCGACGTCAAGGTGAACGTGGTGCCGTCGCAGGGCACCGGTGACGCGACGAGCATCATCACCGCGGTGCGGGGCGGGACCGCTCCGGACCTGTGGCTGCTCGACCGGTTCAGTGCTGCGCAGTACGCGGCGATCGGGTTGATCGAGCCGATCGACGACCTCATCGAGGAGTTCGAGGACCAGTCGAAGGAGGAGTTCCTCGCGCAGTGGCTCGGGTTCACCGTCGGCGAGGTGACGTACGAGGGCAAGACCTACGGACTCCCGCACGACACCGACTGCCGCGGGATGTTCGTGAACCGGAAGATGCTCACGGGCGCGGGGATCGACCCGGACGAGTTCGACTGGGAGCACAACGGCCCGGTGACGCTGGACCGGGTGTGGGAGGTCAGCGAGCGCATCACGAAGAAGTCCGGCGGGGACTACACGCACATGGGACTGCTCCCCTGGTACGGCGAGGGGTGGCCGTTCACGTGGGGCCTCGGGCTCGGGGCGTCGTACTTCGACCAGCAGGACTCACGGATGACGATGGACTCGGCGAGCGTCCGCAGCATCTTCGACTTCTACGAGGACTGGGCGAAGCGGTACGGCTACAAGGACGCCGACACCTTCATCGCCACCTACGAGCCGACGGGCCACCCGCCGGGGCAGATGGCGT